>CALFJC010000167.1 GCA_937877655.1 uncultured Selenomonadales bacterium | reverse complement strand
TGAAGAAATCTTTACCGTTTCCGCCCGTCAAAGTGTCGTTTCCTGCGCCGCCCCACAAAGAATCTTTGCCGTTGTTGCCCAAAAGTTTGTCGTCGCCCGCGTTTCCGAAAATGGAATCTGAGCCCGCTTCGCCTGTAATTGAATCGTTGCCTGCGCCGCCGTCGAGAGTATCTTCTTTGGAGCCGCCGCTGATTGTATTCGCAAGAGAATTTCCCGTGATTTTTATTGCGGTTGTACGAGAGGTCGCGTCAGCGATTTTGATTTTATCGGGGAGAATCACAGCTGAACTTGTCTTGTCGTTTATGATCATGTCTGTTACATCCGAATCGGAATCAGCGTCAGAATCGGAATCAGCATCGCTGTCGGAATCAACAGGAGTTGTATCGTCGCCTTGACCAATTTCCAATTCATTAGGCTCGGTAACAGCAAGCACACCGTTAACATTGACAGATTTATCGACGGCGTCTTTTAAAGTCAATGAACCCGTTCCAACATTTATTATAACGTCACTGCCGCTTGTCGAGGAAGTATATTTTTCATCCGCAATGCAAACCGTATCATTTTCATGAAAGCCGACAATCACGTCATTACCGTCGCCCGAAAAATATTCATAAATTTGTCCTTTTCCATCGTTATAAATTGTATCGTCACCTGTGCCGCCTCTTACGGTGTTGCCTTTGTACCAAGAATATCCGCCGAGACTTATAATGTCATCGCCCGCACCGCCGTCCAAGAAGGCATTGCTTGAGGAATTATCTATTGTGTCTTTATCTTCGCCGCCGTAAATTGTTGCGTTCGAGGAAGTATTTTTAATTGAGTCATTGCCTGCGCCGCCATAAACTGTTGTTTTCTCCCCGCCGTTTCTTATGACATCATCTCCGTTGCCGCCGTCGATTGTGACATTTGAACCGTTGCTTGAAATGCTGTCATTGTCGGCATCGCCCGAAATGGAAACATAAGCTCCGCTGTTATTGACTGTGTCGTCGCCGTCCCCGCCCGAAATGGAGTTGAAATTTGCATAATTGGCGTTACGAATAGAGTCGTTGCCGCCGCGCAGATAAATAACAGAGTTTGTGACAAAAAAGTCGCTACGACTGTAATTTAAAATTTCATCGTCGCTTTCGCTGAAGGAATATGTTTCTGAAGCAGTGCGCACAGTTTCGGGGGAAATTTCTGTTCCGACAATGTTAACGCCGTAAGAGGAAGTAACACCCTTAAGGAGAACGCCGGCATCTCCAACCTTGACAAAAACATTATTGCCTGACGAAGTCAGAGAATATCTGCCGTTGTTGATTTTAAGAGTCGAAGTTGCATTGAAGCCTTCGATAACGTCATAGCCGTCGTCCTGCTCATATTCAAAGGCAACGTTATTGCCGCTGTTTTTAATGTAATCGTTTTCCTTGCCGCCCGAAAGAGTTACGTTGTTGCCGCTGTTGAAGATCGTATCGTTGCCGTTGTCGCCGTGAAGTGTGGCATTTGCTCCCGAATTGCCAAGATAATCGTTATCGTTGCCGCCGCTTAGCAGAACTCTTTTGCCCGAATTACGAAGAGTATCATTGCCCTTCCCTGCCTCAAGCGTAACATTGTCGGCATGATTTGTAACGTCGTTATCTTCATCGGGATTTTCAATCAAACTGCCGGAGTCAATGGTATTTTCGATATTGAGATTTTTCCCGACAGCATTTTTCAAAATAAGCGAATGACTCCCGATTTTTATAACGACATCATTATTGGAAGTTGTTGTTGAATAACTTTCGGCGGCAATTTTAATCGTGCTGTCTTCGCCGTAATTTTCTATGGTGTCGTCACCGCTGCCGTAGTACAAATAAATTTGAGCTTTACCGTTGCCGATTATCGAATTGTTGTCGGCACCTCCGACGATTGTGTTATTCGAACCGTAGCCTTGAATGTAAATGTGATCGTCGCCGGTACCGCCGTCAATGAGGGAATAATCGTTATCGTGATAAATGACATCGTCTCCGTTGCCGCCGTAAATTGTTGCTCTGCCGTTGTTACTAACGGTATCGGAGCCGTCTTCGCCATAGATTGTGGAGTAATCGTTATTCCAATTTGTTATTCTGTCGTTTCCGCCGCCCGCCCAAACTTTGGAGAATCTGCCGTAATTGTAAATGACGTCGTTAAAACCTGTAGCAAAAACATTGGCACTCACTACAGTATTGGTCACGTTCTCAAAACGTTGCAGGTCAAAAATAAATCCGTTCATAAAAATCATCCCCTTACTCAAACGGAAGAATTTTTTTTCGTATTAAATCATAACGTGAAAAACATTTCAATATTCAAAGAAAAATCCCGCCGAGTTTTTTTGACGGGATTAATTTTTTTCGCGCCGCGCAGATTTTCTTGGCGATGAAAATTTATCGTGATTAATGAAGTCCGATTGTTAAAGTGCCGTCTCTGATTGACATTTCGGATTAAGTTGCTAAACTTATAAAAAATTATTGAACGGAGGCGAATGTTTTTGACGATAGACGAAAAAATTTTTGAAGAGCCCGAAGGTGAAGAATGGGTTGAAGGATTTTTAAGCGACGAGCGGCGGGCGGCGTTGGAAAGTTTTGCGGAAAAGCTCGGCGTAAAATTTTCTCACATAGAAACTTTGCATGTCGCCTTAACGCATAAATCTTACGCAAATGAATTCGAGCCGCGAATAAAATACAACGAGCGATTGGAATTTTTGGGCGATGCGGTTTTGGGTTTGGCAACGGCAACTTATCTTTTCGAGCACTTCAGCCACTTGAAAGAAGGAGAACTTACCAAAACGCGTTCGGGTATCGTCAGACAATCGACGCTTACCCGCGTTGCGGAAGAAATAAATCTTGACGAATTGCTTTTACTCGGTCCCACAGAACCGATTTTCGGACGCGGTCGCGATTCAAATTTGGAAGACGCATTGGAAGCAGTTATCGGCGCAATTTATTTTGATCAAGGTTGGGAAGTCGCTCGCGATTATATCTTTCGACAATTCGGCGCGGAGTTCGAGCGCGTAAAAGTCACGGGCATTCCGAAAGATTATAAAAGCAAATTGCAAGAGATAGTTCAGAGTCAACCGCTTAGAAAACTTTCTTATGCCGAACTCGGCGCGAGCGGTCCCGATCATGCTCGAACATTTGAGGCGGCGGCGTTGATTGACGGAAAAATTTTCGGGCGGGGATTCGGGCGCAGCAAAAAAGCCGCCGAGCAAGAAGCTGCAAGGGCGGCTTTACAAAAAATCGGAGAACTCAATCTCAATGAGTAATTAAAATCGCGTCCATTCCTAATTCCTCATTCCTAATTCCTAATTATCAATAGTTTTCCCAGTCGCCGAGAACGTGTTTTCCGATAATCGTTTTGATTTTGTCGACGGGAAAAGGAGCCTCCTCCTCGTCGAAGTAGCCGATTTCAACAATTTTTGCCTGCGCGACTTCGTTATTTTTTCCGACAGGCACGTCGACAATATCGCCGACCGCAAGCGTTTCGTCTTCGGTGCGGTAGCTGTAAGATTTATAGCTGCCTTTGAATTGCACTTTGCAAAAAATATATTTGCCCTGCCGATTTTTAAGCTCGGTTTTGGTCGCAGAAAAAATTTCAGCCGCCAAATCCTTAACGAAACTCTGAATCGTTTCAATAAATTTCGTCAAGCCGGGCAAACAAATTTCATTGCAGACAGTTTCAACAATTTCTGTCGAGCCGTCATGACGCACGAGCTCGATTTTTATTTTCGGCATGTCCGATTCGACGAAAGGTTGAACTTCCAGAGCGTCAAAGAAAATCTGCGCGGAGTCGAAAATATTTTCAATGTCCGCCCCGAAGTTGTAGACGTGATGAGAAATTTTTTTGTCGAGCGTCAAAGTTCTCTCGCGACGGTCGAGCGTCAAAGTTCTCTCGCGACGGTCGAGCGTCAAAGTCTCAAAAATTTTTTCTTCGCGAGAATAGTTCAACGTCACTTTTTCCAGCCGCCTGCGCTGAACAAATTGCATTTCGGGAACCAATTTATCCAACCAATCCAAAAATTGCTCCCAATTTTCGGGATAAGCACCGACTCCGTGCCCGCGATAACTTTTTTTGCCGTGTTTGAAAATCAATTCCCATTGCGTGCCGTCGTTAAACTCGTCGTTGTAATAATCTTTTTCCCACGAAAAAATATTCAGCGCGTCGAACTCCGCAAAACATTCTTCTGGTGCCTCAATCGTGCGGGAATTTTTTTTGTCGACATCCGACAAGCCGTTGCGCAAAATTTTGCAGGAAATATTTTTCGTACCAATGGAAACTTCAACCGTCTTATAACCTTCCAAAACATTTCCGATTGTAAATTTTATGTACTTCGTCATCTGCTCGCCTCCTTAAAAATTTTTCAAGCGTTTTGCCGTTACTCAATCTCTTTGAAAATTAAACCGAGCCAATCTATAAATCGTGCCCAATTTTTATGAGCAACATTCCAACCATGACCTTTATAAATCTTTCCATCAGCTTCAAAAGTCAGACACTACCAAATGCCGTCCGTGCCCATCGAAAAATCTATGTACTCTTTTTGCCATGAAAAGATATTAAACGTATCGAGCTCGACAAGTTGATCGTCGGAAACTTCAACGGGAATCAAATCTTTTTCTGCAAAAATTTTTAGGTGTTTCTCCCTTTCTCCGTAGAAAATTCGTTCTTTTTTGCACGAAACATTTTTGCCGTCTATCTGGACTTCGAGGGTATAATAACATCTCCACACTTCGCCCATAGAAAGATTTATTCGGCGAGTCATTCACTCAATCTCCCACAAAAATTCTACAGTGTCGGACGCCTTAATTTCTTCGGGTTGAAAGTCAAACGAAGCTTCCTTACTAATGAACGAAGGGACTCCTGTAAGAAGTCTCTCATGACGAACATTAATTTCATCCCAAGAATAATTTATATCGAGGAGCCGACCGAGTTTGACTTTCGACGCCGAGCAGAGAATTCTTGCCTTGCGGCGGGCATCACGGGCGGCGGAGCGTAAAATTTCGTCGTTGAAGGCGTCAATATCCTTTACCGTGAACGCGATTGAAATTTTCGGCTGCGACAAACAAGAAGCTATAGTGTCAATCGCCTTGTTGAGTTTTTTGTTGTCGAAGTCGAAAGTCAACTTCAGATCGTGACGGCACTCGAAACCGACAAAAATTTGGCGATAGCGCGTCGATTTGCCGTCTTTGTATTCCTCGTCCTCGTAAATCGAACGAACATTGAAATTTGTCGTCTTGAGAACATCGGCTTTGAAACCCGCGCCGACAACCGCCTCGCGGAGCATTTCGATTTGCTGACTGCCGATTTTCATTGCGGCGGAATATTCCTTGTTCTGCGCAGTCAACGTAAGCGACAAAACAACCAAGTCGGGAGCCTGCTCGGCGTGCCCCGTGCCCTTGATGTGAATTCTGCCCTTTTCTTCCTTGAAAACTTCTTCCTTTGCAACTGCTTCTTTCGCAACTTTTTCCTTTGCAGGCTCTTCCGTTGCAATTTCTTCCGTCAAAATTTCTTCTGCCATAAAAATTTCCTCCCAAAATTTTTTCGGCTATAAAAATTCAACAAAAAAAAATTCCCCCCTGCCGATTTTGACAGGTTGAGAAAAAAATTTTTTTTACTCAAGCGTCAAAGCTATCTCGTCGCAATTTGCAAATTTCGGACAGTCAATGCATTCCTTCCAAATTTTGTGCGGCAAAGATTCTTTCGTTGTAAGTTCAAAGCCGAGCGATTTAAAAAATTCGGGGCGATAAGTCAACGTGAAAAATTTTTTTACTCCGACGGCGCGTCCTTCTTCCAAAAGTTTTTTCACAATCGCCGAGCCGATTCCCTTTCGCGAAAAATCGGGATGAACCGCCATCGAACGAACTTCCGCCAATTCATTCCAAGTCAAATGCAATGCGCCGACTCCGACAATTTTTTTGTCTTCATTTTCCGCCACGACAAATTCTCTCAGCGTTTCATAAAGGACATTGTAAGGTTTCGGGAGCATAAATCCTTGCGCCGCGTAGCCCGCAATTAAATCATAAATTTCATCAACGTCCGCGAAAGTCGGCTTGCGATAGACAAACATAAAAACACCTTCGATTAGAGCGAGTTGGTAAATTCAAAATTATAATGTGACGAGGAATTTTTTCGACTGACGAGGCGAAAACAACTTTCGTCAGGCGGAAAAATAACCGTCACTGTCAGAGTTTACAAACAGCCCCTAAAAATTATTTCGGAGCGGGCGTCCTCACGAAAGGACGAACTTGATCAAAATAATCTTTGTAAGAAACATCCGCGCTGAAATCGGTATTGTGCGACGTGTAAAAAACGGGCGTTTTCCAATCGCCGTATTGTGAAACCAAACAATCTTCGTAGCCCTTCGGCGCGGGAATTTCCATTTCCTCGAACGGCAGATAAACCGTCTCCTCAAAATTTTTCAAAGCGTAGGAACAAGCGCGTATGTTAGTGAAATGCCCGCGAACTTCGCTGACAAATTGCGCAGACCACGAAAAAGTTTTCTGCATGAACGATTCAAACTCGGCAACGCGGCGATTGTGCGGAAGCGCGGCGAAATTTTCCAGACTTTTACGATCCAATAAAAACGGCGAAATATCTTCGGGAATTTTTGGCACAATATCCGGGCTTGTTATCACAGAAAAAAGTGCTTCGACCGTATCGAAAATTTTTTGCCGCTCGACATCCTCTTCGGCGAAAGGCGGCACAGGATCAAATGCAAAAATATCAATCCAAATGCCTTGATTCACGCGAGACCGCCGCTGATATTGAATCATTGTCGTTCGGCTGTCGCGGAATTTTAATATCGGCCAAAAAGGAAACCATTCGGGATGAACTTTCCTTTGCATGTCGGGCACAAATTGAAAATTTTTATTCTCAAGCGGCGAAAGATTTTCTCCCTCCACTTCGTAATTCTGCCACGAGTCGGCAAAAAACGGCGGCTTAACTTCGCTTGCGATAACTTTTTTAAATTTTTCGTAGTCGGGGCGGAGCATCGAAATATCAACGTCATCATCCCAAGGAATAAAACCTTTGTGACGAACCGCGCCGAGCAATGTTCCGCCGTAAGCAAAATATCTGATGTTGTGTTTTCTGCAAATGCGATCTATCTCGGCAATGAGATTGAGTTGAATGTTCCAAAGTCTTTTTCTGTGCGTCGTTACCAAAAATCCTTCGCGCATTTCGTCACGGAACAAATCTTTGACAAAAATTTTTTCGCCGTCCAACAAAAGATTTTCAAAAGACGGTTGCTTTTTTTGGTCAAGGAGTTGTTGGAGCAGTTGATTTTGCTGTTCAAGCAATTTATTTTGTTGCCGAATCAAAACGTTCAGCGGATTTTCGTTTTGGTTTTGGTTTTGAACTCTAACTTCTTTTTTCAAGTCAACCGCTCCTTACTTACAATCGCCCGCAAAATTTCGACGGTCTTTTTCACGCCGGAGCGAGTATCATCTTTCGGCGTCCAACCGAGCCCGCGAAGTTTTTCATTGGGCATAATCGCATTGACTGCCTTTGAAAAACCTTTCGCCTGCGTTTCGCTCGGCAACTCGAAAACAACTTTTTTTCCGGCAAGCGAACTGATATATTCGGCAATTTCGCGCAAGGAAAGAATTTCGCTCGAATCGGCAACGTTGTAAGCCTCGCCGCATTTTCCTTTCAACAGGCAGAAAAGAATTCCGCTGACGCAGTCGGTCGCGCAACAGTAAGAAAATCTCGGCACGCCCTTACTTTTCAAAACAATATCTTCGCCGCGCACGCCGTTCATGATAAATTCGCTCATTGCTTTTGAATCATTGAGACGCATTGTCGCGCCGTAAATTCTGCTTAAACGCGGAATGACAATATTGAGATTGTGGCGGCTGATATAAGATTGACAAAGAGCTTCGGCGGCGCGTTTGGCTTCGGGATAACCTGCGCGGAGCGTGTTGCAGTCAATGTAGCCGCAATATTTTTCGTCGAAAAGATCATCTTCGTCAAGAGCCTTGCCGTAAATTTCGACGCTGGACACGAAAACGAATCGTTCAATCTTTTTCTGGAGTCCGAACTCCAAAAGATTGTAAGTGCCCAAAATATTTGTCATCATTGTACCGACGGGGTCTGTCGAATAAAGGAGCGGGTGGGTATTGCTCGCCGCGTGAATTATAAAATCAACGGGAAAATCAATTTCAATCGGCGCGTTGACATCGAGCTTAAGGAACTCAAAATTTTTGTCGCCGAGATAATCGGCGAATCTTTCATTGGCGATTTTTTCATTGCGTCCCGCCGCGAAAATTTTCACGTTGAGATTTTCGGCGCGATTTTTTTTCATAAGGACATCGACAAGAACCGTGCCGACAAGCCCGCTCGCACCCGTGAGAAGCAAATTTTTTCCCGACAATTTTTCCCACTGCAAATTTTCATTGGCAACGGAATTTATATCGTCCGAATAAATTTTATGGTTAATGTACATCTCAATTCCTCATTTCAGGTTACAAGATGAAAAGATGGCTAGATGGAAAGGTGGAAAGTTTTTTTACTTTCAATCTTTCCATCTTTTGATCTTTCCATCTTTTATTTCAACCAAGAAGTTTTTTTGCCGGAAATTAATGTCTTGAACATTTCAATATCATCAACCGTCGTAATTTTGATATTTTTATCGGAGCCGCTCGCGAAGTAAAGAGTTTCGCCCAAATCAACCATCATCGTATTGACGTAGGAAGAGCCGTAAATTCCCTTTTCTTCCTCAAAAGCTTTTTTGTAAGCCCAATAGAGCTTGCCGAGTTTGTAAGCCTGCGGAGTTTGAACGCGGCGAAGAGTTTCGCGGACAATGTATTCCTTCGTGCAAGTGTCGTCAAATTTTTTGAAAATCTGTTCGTTGTAAGGGAGACTCGTAACGCCGTTGCCGTATTTTCTTGCCGTTGCGATAACGTCGGAGAGAACTTCTTCGTCAACCATCGGACGAATTCCGTCGTGAATGACAACAATATCATCGTCCGAGTAACGTTCCTTTATGGCGAAAACTCCGTTGCGCGAAGACTCCTGAACTGTTGCGCCGCCGTTGACGATCTCCGCCAATTTCGTAATGTTGTATTGGCGGGAATAGGCGCGCAAAATATCTTGCCAGCCGTCAAGGCAGACGACAAAGATAGCGTCGATTTCGGGATGCTTTTGAAAATTTTCCAGCGTGTAAATGATTATCGGCTTATCGTAAACGTTAATGAATTGCTTGGGAATGTCCTGACGAGTGCGCTGTCCTTTTCCGGACGCAAGAATCAAAGCTATTGTGCTCATAAAATTTCGCGGCAAAAATTTTTCAGCCGCAAAGTCACCTCCAAAAATTATTTTTGTAAAAACGGTATTTGAACTGCCGTTTTGAAATATTCTTCGTAAGAAATATCGGTACTGTAATCGATAACGTGAATATTGTAGCGTTTTATCTCGTGCCAATCGCCGTAATTCGCCGTCAAAACATTTTCGTAACCGACGGGCACGGGCAATTCTATTTTTTCAAACGGCAGATAAACAACTTCCTCAAAATCTTTCATAGAATACGTTACGGCGGGACGCATTGCAAGAGTCAAATCTCTGAACTCGCCGATATTTTCGGCTGGAAAATAATTTTTCAACATAAAATTTTCAAAGCGCAGTGCCCGTTCCTTGTGTGTTTGATTGAGAAAATCTTCCAAGACTTGTCGGTCGAGCAGAGATTTTTTTCCCTGCTCCAAAGATTGTCTCATTGTATTTGGTAACGCCGTCGCAAAAAATAATTCCCGCGCCGCGCCGTAATTCAATCTCTGTTGCTTCTCCTCAAAAGGTGGTGCCGGGTCAATAGGGAAAATGTCAATCCAAATGCCTTGATTGACTTGCCGCCGCTCCTGCCATTGAATCATTGCCGTGCGACTGTCGCGGATTTTCAAAATCGGCCAAAAAGGATACCAGCCCGCCCAATTTTTTTCCTGTTCAGCCGTGACGAATTGTAAATTTTCTTTCGGCGAAGAAGGTTTATCCTGCTCGCTCTCCAAACGATAATTGAACCAAGCATCAAAAAAATACGGCGGATTGATCTCGAAAGGCGCAATTCTCTTAAATTTTTCGTAGTCGGGACGGAGCATCATAACATCAACATCATCATCCCACGGAACAAAACCTTTGTGACGAACCGCGCCGAGCAACGTCCCGTAAAAAGCAAACCAGCGCAGATTATGTTTCTTGCAAATGCGGGCGAACTCTTGAATCAAATTTATTTGCGCGTTCCACAATTTTTTTCTGTGGCTCGTGACAAGAAAACCGCTGCGCATTTCGTCGCGTTCAATGTTTTCGACAAAAATTTCCTTCTCGTTGCTTTTTGGAACCGTCGCCTTTCGCAAAAGTTCATTTTGTTCGCGAAGCAAATCGTTCTGTTCTTGGAGCAATTCATTTTGCCGAGTAATCGCCTCAAGTCTGTTGGCACCTTTGCCCATAAAATCTCCCCTTAAAAAATTTTTACAACCGCAATTCTTTTTTCGAAATGGCGAGATGGAAAGATGTTTAGTTGCCAGTCTTTTACTTTCAATCTTGCCACCTAACCACCTTTCCATCTATAATCCACATGCTCCGGGTTTCTTCTACCCACAATCATCTTACAGCCGCAATTCTTTTGAGATGGTCTTAAAAATAAATTCGCTTGCGGTCATGCCGTTTTCTTTCATGTAGTTCATATGTTCATCGAAAAATTTTCTGCGCGCCTCAAACATTTCGTCCTTGCCTTCGATAAAAATTTTCTGCATGAGCGCGGCAATTCCTTTTAAATCCCTGCCGTCAACGCGATAAAGAATTTTCATAAGTTCATTGCCGAGATCGTTAAATTTTTGCGTGTCGCGAGTCAAAAAAATCATCGGTTTGTGCGTGTATTGATATTCGCCAATCCACGAGCCGCAATCCATAATCATTCCGTCGCTTGTGGCAAAAAGCCCTTGATAATAACTGCCCGTGAAAACTTTTGCGTTGGGCAAATCGTCCCACGCCTGCAAATATTTTCCGAACTCCTCCGCCGACGGAAAAACTCTGTGTCCGACTGCCGACGCCAAAAGCAGAGGATGCGGCTTTAACACCCAAGAAATTTCGGGATGACTTTTGGCGAATTCATACATGAATTTATAGTTGAAATGGAAAGTCGAATAAAAAATCCCGCTCGCCATTGACCAATGCGGCGCGTAAATAATTTTCTTCGCATCGGGGCGCGTCATTTTCCAATCAAACGTAAGTTCTTCGGGATTTTTATAAAAATCGTCAAGCTTCGGATGCCCGCTGTAAATTCCGCGCTCCATTCCCGTCCGACATTTTTTTTCAACCAAATCAACATGAAATTGCGTCTCGAAAAAAATTTTCCAACCGACATGATAAATCGGCGTGTCGAAAAGGTTCCAAGCAGACGTATTGACGCCATAAGGCATATACGCCAACAAAGTTTCCGCGCCGATTGAAGAAAGTTCAAACGCTTTCGGCAGATAATTGAAATACGGGCGCAACATTATCAGCAAGTCCTGCGCGGGGAAAATTTGATTATCATCAGTCACGACAACGACATTTATTCCGCGTGATTTGAAATTTTCAATGCCGCGCTTGAAATCTTCCAAAATAAGCGGCTGTCCGCGCAAACTTTTTTGCAGGCAAAGAAAAAATGTCGTCTCGCAACGCTTATTCTTCGCAAAAAGATTGAATAAATCATCGCCGCACCACATTGACGGATCATCGGAGACAAAACCGACGCAAATTTTCTTCTTGCCGCGAATTTTCTTCGCCGCGAGCTTGAAATACTTTTCCAAAGCCTCGTTGTAAGCGTTTTTTGATAAAAAATTCGACACGTTGAAAATTTCTTCGTAATTCATGCGGAAAATCTTTTCAATCGGCAAAAAATCTTTTCCGCGCAGTCTGAAATCAATCGCCACACTTGCAATCGCCGCGCCCGTCGAATTTAAATGCGTCAAGTCGCTGAAACATTCGTAATCGGCTTGCGCGTCGAACATGTCAATCAAAGTTAAGCTGTAAATTTTCTCAAGGCGGAGAAGTTCTCGGCGAAGAAGCAATAAAATTTCTCGGCTGAAATTTTCTTTCAAGACGGCGGCGAACGGAAATAAAATCGCAACAGGTTTCGCGCCGTTATCCGCGCAGAGCTTTACATAATCTTCCAAAACGCGCAGATTTTCTTCGACGATCCCGGCATCAAAAGTTTTTGTAAGGCGAATAAGTTCATTTTCCCAAGAAATTATGTCGCCGACGGAAATTTTTTTGTCCCGCGAAAATTTTTTCTTGTCAAAATTCAAATCGGCTTGCGCACTCGTGACGGCGGAGAAAATTTTTTTGATATTGTCGCCGATAAGCTCGGCAAGCAATTTGTCATGCGCAGAATCTCCGCTAAAATCCTCGCGAAGAGCAAACGAATAAGCAAAATCGTCCGCGCAGGTCGAAAAATTTTTTCGGCTGTCGATTTGCAAAGAATAAGGCGCAAGTCCGATGAAAACAAATTTTATCGCGCCGCGCTTGACGTTTTTAAAAATATGTCGCGCCGTCAAGAAACTTTGGCGCAAATCTTGATTCGGAGCCGCAAGATTGACGCCCTTAACCGGAAAATTTTTAAAATCCAACCCGCATTCCGCAAAACTTTCGCCCGTCGCAAAACTTTCAACCGAATTTTCTTCGACATAACGCAAATTGGCGAGCCACACAGGATTTATTCTTTCGACGACTTCAAAATTCACGATATTTTTTTCCGGAACGCCATTTTCCGCCAAAAATTTTTTCAAAACGGCGGGCGAGTCTTCATTTGAATTCCTTCCGCAAATCAGCCACAAAAAATTCTTTCCAAGTTCAATCACTTGATTTAATGCGGCGAAGGGCATCACTTGAATTTTGATTTTTTCGTTGAGCGATATGAATTTTTCTTCGCCGTCCATCAAAATAACGAACGGCATTGCGCGATTGTAATTTAAAATTGTCAGCGCGTTGCGCAAAAATTTTTTGTCGAGCACCGCGAAAATGACTCTTGCTTTTTCCATTTCGAGCCTCCGAAAAAATATTTCACAGAGTTTAACATGCCGAAAAGCTTTTTTCAATAAACTGCGATTGATAAACGGCGGCAGAAATGTTATATTTTCAAAATCGATCATGAAGGAGGATCATTTATGGCAAAAAATTTTCAGCAACAAACTTTTGACGAAAATGAATTGATAACCATTCGGCGCGAGAAACTTAAAGGCTTTATCGACAAGGGAATTGAGCCGTTCGGGGCGCGTTACGAAATTTCTCATCATGCTTCCGACGTCCGCGCAGAATTCGGCGAAATTGAAGGCGAAGTCGACGCGGGCGAAGTTTCCGTTGCGGGACGCCTTATGGCAATTCGCGGTCACGGCAAAGCAAGTTTCGCAACCCTTGCCGATAAGAGCGGTTCGATTCAAATTTATTTCAAACTCGACATTCTCGGCGAAGAAAAATACAGCGAGTTCAAACTTTTGGACATCGGAGACATAATCGGCTTGCGCGGACAAGTTTTCAAGACAAAACGCGGCGAATTAACCGTTCGCGTGGAAGATTTTAAAATTTTGTCGAAATCGCTCCGTCCTTTGCCCGAAAAATTTCACGGGCTGAAAGATGTGGAGATTCGCTATCGTCAACGCTACCTTGATTTGATTATGAACCCCGAAGTGCGCGAAACTTTCATCAAGCGCAACAAAATTATCAAATCAATTCGCAAATATCTAGACGACAGAGACTTTTTGGAGGTTGCAACGCCGGTTTTGTCGACAATCGCGGGCGGAGCGGCGGCTCGTCCCTTCATAACTCATCACAACGCCCTTGACGCCGATTTATATTTAAGAATTGCAACCGAATTGAACCTTAAGCGGCTGATTGTCGGCGGTTTCGAGCGCGTTTATGAACTCGGAAGAGTTTTTCGCAACGAAGGCATGGACGTTCGCCACAATCCCGAATTTTCTTCGGTTGAAATTTATCAAGCCTACGCCGATTATCGCGATCTTATCGAAGTTACGAAAGGAATTGTCTGCGCGGCGGCTCTTGCAGTCAACGGCACAACGAAAATTTCTTATCTGGGCGTCGAAATGGATTTGTCCGAGACTCCGCAACTGAGTATGAACGACGCGGTTAAAAATAAAACGGGAAAAGACTTCCTTTCCTGCGAAAATGTCGAAGAAGCGCGGGCTATGGCGGACGAATTGGGCGTTCCTTATGAAAAAAGATTTGGCATCGGCGGAATTTTGAACGCGGTTTTTGAAGCAAAGGTTGAAGATGATCTGATTCAGCCGATTTTTATAACTCATCACCCGACAGAAATTTCTCCGCTTGCCAAAAAGAATTTCGACGACCCGCGAGTCACGGATCGCTTTGAATTTTTTGTTTACGGGCGGGAATTGGCGAACGGTTTCACGGAATTAAACGATCCGATTGACCAGCGGGCGCGTTTTGAAGAACAACTTAAGCAAAGAGAAGCCGGAGACGAAGAAGCACACGTCATGGACGAAGATTTTATCCGCGCTTTGGAATACGGCATGCCTCCGACGGGCGGATTAGGTATCGGCGTTGATCGTTTGGTCATGTTGTTGACTGATTCGCCTTCAATTCGCGACGTTTTGCTTTTCCCGACAATGAAAGTCATTGCAGAATAGTTTTTCACGAAAATTTTTCTTAAGCCGACAACTCGGCTTGTTTTTTTGCAAAAATTTATAGTTTTGTTTGAAGGAAATTCAATTCTTACTCACAAAAGCACAAAAATTTTATAGGACATTCTCCAAAAGAAATTGTATAATGGCAGAAAGAATTTTAAAGTGTATAAGAGGCGATAAATATGCTTCAATACTTTGTCGAGCGAAATTATCGGACGGTTTTCGGCAGAGGTTACACGCCGCGCCTCGAATATATTTGCAATGTCGGTTCCGATTCCTCGACAATGCCGCGCAGTATGCACGAACATAAAAATCTTATCGAAATTCTTTTGATTTACGGCGGCGCGGGCATTTACATTATCGACGGCGAACGTTATACTGCCAAAACAGGCGATTTAATTCTTTACAACAGCGGCTCCGTTCATGACGAGTTCGGCGGGTCGGGAAATAACCTTTCAACCTATTGCGTCGCCCTAAGCAGCTTGAAACTCGATAATTTGCCCGTGAATAAGATTTTGCCCGAAGAATTTTCGCCGATTTTGCCGAGCAAAGAGTATTTCGACGAGATATTGAGCATTTTCAAGGCGATTGAGCGCGAAAGTTATCGTCCGAACTGCGCCGAGACCGCAAATTATCTCGCGCTCGCTCTGGTTACAAAAATTTGCTCCATGCTTAAAACTCACGGCTTGCCGCGCAGAGAAAAAATTCCGACAATCAGTTCTCGTGCAAAAGATTTCATCGACGCCCATTACACCGAACAAATTAAACTCGAAGACATTGCCGGTGCGGTTTATACCAATGTTTACAATCTGTCGAAGGTTTTCAAGGCGGAAATTGGAATTTCGCCGATGAAATATGTAATTTTGCGGCGAATGGGCGAGGCGCAGAATCTTTTAATCAATACCGATATGACGATAACCCGAATCGCCATGAGCGTTGGCTACAATAACTCCAATTATTTTCAAAACGTCTTCAAGGAATTTATGAACATGACGCCTAAAGAATATCGCAAGAAATGGACGAAGTGAAATTTTCTCCTTCCTTATGCTATAATCAGCGCGGAGGGAGATTTTTTTATGAAAGTAAAAAGTTTCGTCGAACAATGGCGCGAAGGCGTCGGAGAGCGAGCCAATTACCAAAAATTTTGGCTGACGCTCGTCCGTGACGTGTTCAGCGTCGAGAAGCCCGAAAATTTTATCCAATTTGAGGTTCCCGTTAAGCTTAAGCATAAAAATTTCATCGACGCTTACTTTCCCGACTCAAAAGTCATCGTCGAACAAAAAAATTTCGGTGTCGACCTCGAAAAATCTATCACGCAGGCAGACGGAACCAAATTAACGCCCTTTGAACAGGCAAGAAGGTACATTTCGGGGCTCCCGCTGTCTATGCACCCAAAAAAAATCATTACTTGCAACTTCAAACAGTTTTTAATTTATGATATGGAAACTTTGGAGCCGCCGATTAAAATTCTTTTGGAAGAATTGCCAGCGAAGTATCATCTGCTCGATTTTTTGATTGATCCGACAAGAAATAAGCTTCGCATGGAACTTGAATTGAGTTTGCAGGCGGGAAATATCGTTGCAAAGATTTATGACGAACTTTTTAAGCAATATATCAATCCGAATTCGCCGGAATCACTCGCCAGCTTGAATAAACTCTGCGTCCGATTGGTTTTCTGCCTTTATGCGGAGTCTTCAGGAATTTTCGGCAAGCATAAAATCTTCCGCGATTATCTTTCTGAAGAAAAAAATGTTCGTCGCGCCTTAATCGATTTATTTCAAACTCTCAACACGCCGATTGAACTTCGCGACCCGTATTTGGACGACACTTTGAAAAAATTTCCCTATGTGAACGGCGGTTTGTTTGAAGAATCGATTGAAATTCCGAATTTCACGCCCGAAATTAAAGAATTGTTGTTGGAAGAGGCGAGCAGCGGCTTTAATTGGTCTGGAATTTCTCCGACAATCTTTGGCGCAGTTTTTGAGAGCACTTTGAATCCGGAAACTCGCCGTTCGGGCGGCATGCATTACACTTCCATTGAAAATATTCACAAGGCGATTGATCCGCTGTTCCTTGACGACTTGAAAGAAGAATTTTCGGCGATTAAAAACAAAAAAAAGCTCCTCGCCTTTCATGAGAAGCTTGCCGCGATAAAAATTTTCGATCCTGCTTGCGGAAGTGGAAATTTTTTGACGGAAAGTTATCTTTCGCTCCGCCGTTTGGAAAATGATCTGCTGAAAGAACTTTTAGGCAGTCAAATTACGCTTGGAGAGCTCGTCAATCCAATAAAAGTCTCCATAAAAAATTTTTACGGCATTGAAATAAATGATTTTGCGGTTGCTGTCGCACAAACCGCGCTTTGGATAGCGGAATTGCAGATGATTCAAGAAACTCAACAGATTATTCACCGCGATTTGAACTTTTTGCCGCTAAAATCCTATTCAAACATCGTCGAAGGCAATTCGCTGAAAATCGACTGGAAGTCGATTTTCAAGGGAAACGGGAAAAGGGAAATGGGAAAAGAAAAAAATCCTTCTCCCGTCTCCCTTTTCCCATCTCCCTTATACATAATCGGAAACCCGCCTTTTGTCGGACATCAATGGAGAACAGCCGCGCAGATTGATGACATGAAATTGGTTTTTTCCGACTACAAAAAGCATGGCAAGCTTGATTATGTCGCCGCTTGGTACAAAAAAGCCGCAGATTTTATCGACGAAAAGATTTCTTGCGCCTTTGTTTCGACTAATTCTATTTGTCAAGGCGAAAGCGTCCGCGTTATGTGGGAATATCTTTTCGGAAAGGGCATCGTGATTAATTTTGTCCGTCAACCTTTCAAATGGACGAGCGAAAGCTCCGATATTGCCGCTGTCACTTGTATTATTATCGGCTTCGCGAAGTTTCATGCCCCGATTAAAAAAATTTTCAGCGGAAAAACTTTCAAAGTCGCGCAGAACATCAACGGTTACCTTATCGACGCGCCGAACATTTTTATTGAGAATCGCGGCAACCCGCCGAAAGGTTTTCCGAAAATGACGCAAGGCAGTCGTCCCGATGCTCCAAGTTTAATTTTAAAACCTGCCGAACGCGACGAACTTGTTATAAAAAATCCTCTTGCCGCGAAATATATCTTTCAATATGTCGGCGGCGAAGAATTTATCAATGGCAAGCTGCGTTATTGTCTTTATCTCGTCGATTGTACGCCGAATGAACTTAGAAAAATGCCGCTCGTGATGAAACGCCTTGAAAAAGTTCGCGAATTTCGTTTGACAAGCAAAACTGCTTCCGTAAGACGCGCCGCAGAGACTCCCGCGCTTTTTACGCAGATTCGACAACCTAAAACAGATTTTTTAGCCGTGCCAAGAGTGAGCGGCGAGAATCGAAAATATATTCCAATCGGATTTTTATCACCGAATGTAATTGCCAACGAAATGATTTACATAACTTGCGACGCGACGCTTTATCTTTTCGGAATGTTGACGAGTTCAATACATATGGCATGGATGCGAGTTGTCGCGGGGCGATTGGGAATGAGTTATCGCTATTCGCCTTCGGTTTATTACAATTTTCCTTGGCTGAAAATTTCTTCCGCGCAGAAAAAATCGATTGAGGCGACGGCGCAGGAGATTTTGAACGTTCGGAAGAGATATCCCGACGCAACATTGGCAGATTTGTATGATGAATTGACGATGCCGCGAGATTTACGCGCCGCGCACAGGAAAAACGACCTTGCAGTCGCAAAAGCTTACGGCTTTGAAGAAATTTTGGAGGATGAGCCCGCCATTATCGCCGAATTGTTCAAACGCTACGAGTCATTGACAAAAAATTGATTGTGTGATAAATTGACGGCGTTGATTTAAGGTAACAACTGCAGAATGAGAGGCTTGCAGTTCCGGCATAAGTATCACCGAACGAAGAACCCCCGCCGGAGTGACTAACCGACGGGGGCTTCGTTTTGCCTAACCGGATGACCAGTCCGATTGTCTTGGGCAACTAGTTAGAGTTTGATACCGCTTAACGACGTTTGTTGATAACATAATCGAGGATAAGACCGCCGACCACGATCGCCAAAACGTCCCAGCTGAATTGCGAGAGGCTTTCCAGCATGAATATCACCTCCTCTCAAGTAAGATTGATGCTTGGTAAGAGAGGAATTTGCATCGGCGCGATTATATCAGAAAGAAATTATCGATTCAATACGGCGCATTGACAAAAAATTGATTGTGTGGTAAATTTTTAGTGCGACATTAGACAAAAAGAGGCAAAGAAGCGTGTCGTTATAATCACCAAACGAAGAAAAACCCCGCCGGAGTGATGACCCGTGCGGGGCTTCGTTTTGCCTAACCGATTGATGAGATCGATTGTCTGGGGCAACAGGATTCGAGCTTATTACTTAATGTACTTGTCGTAGATATAATTCCCGATGATACCGGAAATCACACCGATGACAAGCGAGGCAAATAAGCATGCCATTATACTCACCTCCTCTCAAGTAAGATTGATGCTGTGGAAGAGAGGAATTTGCATCGGCGCGATTATATCAGAAAGAAATTATCGATTCAACACGGCGCATTGACAAAAACATGACTCACGCCGAGATTTTTATGAATAAAACAGCTCCCCCCGCAACCTTGCGGGGATTTTTTTATTGTTTGTTCGTGATTGAGGACGAATTTTTTATTGATTGGTTCGGCTCTGCAAGAATTTATAGTTTTGAGTGTAAGAATTTTATAAAAAGCGGCGAAAGTTACCAACGAATACACCAAAATATTTTAGAAAAATTGTCGGCAGAAAAATATAATGTATACAGTCAAAAGAAAAGGAGTGAAAGCAATGGCGATACACATAACTGGCGCGCCGTGTTGCTGGGGCGTTGACGACGTGAAGAATCCTTATCTGCCTTCGTGGAAAAAAGTATTGTCGGAGGCGGGACAAGCGGGCTTTTCGGCGATTGAACTCGGACCGTATGGATTTTTGCCGCTGGATATTGACATTGTCAGCGCGGAGTTGTCTAAGAACGGAATTTCAATCGTTGCGGGGACAATTTTTGATGATTTGCTTGCGGAAGAGAATTATTCGGCGGTTTTAAAGCAAGTAGACGACATCTGCGCGGTAATCACGAAACTTCCGCCGCTCAAGCGCGAAGAAGGACAGCGTTTTCCGACTCCTTATTTAACGGTTATGGATTGGGGGCACGACGAGCGGGATTTTGCGGCGGGACATCCCGACAGAGCCCCGCGCCTTTCGGAAAAAGATTGGCAACGCATGGTAAATCACATTAAAGGCATAGCCGCGCAGGCGAAAAAATGGAATGTCCGAGCGGTAATTCATCCTCATGCGGGCGGCTATATCGAATTTGCGGACGAAATTGACAAAATCATGGCGGATATACCCGCCGAAGTCGCGGGCTTGTGTTTGGACACGGGACATTTGAGATATTCGCAAATGGATCCTGTCGAATGGCTCAGAAAATACGCCGACCGCATCGATTACGTTCATTTCAAAGACATCAACGAAAAAGTTTACAACGAAGTTTTGAACGAACACATCAGATTTTTTGAAGGTTGCGGAAAAGGATCAATGTGTCCGATTGGCGAAGGTATGTTAGATTATCCCGCGATTTACAAAGTTTTGACGGAAGAAATAAATTACAACGGCTATATCACGGTTGAACAGGAGCGCGACCCGCGAAATGTGGCAACGAGCCTGCGCGACGTTAAAAAAAGCGTCGATTATCTTAAAAATCTCGGCTTCGATTAAAAAT
>CALFJC010000166.1 GCA_937877655.1 uncultured Selenomonadales bacterium | reverse complement strand
CTCGGCGGGGATTTTTTTCAATTAGGAATTAGGAATTAGGAATGAAAAATTTTTGCCGCCGAATTTTTATCCGATAATCAAAGCGATGTGAAAAATTTTCCTTGCCAAAAAGCTTGGCGAGGATTTTTTTCAATTAGGAATTAGGAATTAGGAATGAAAAATTTTTTGCCGCCGAATTTTTATCCGATAATTAAAGCGATGTGAAAAATTTTCTCCGTCGAAAAACTCGGCGAGGATTTTTTTTGTGCAAGAAAATTTTTCTGAAATTTTCGGCAGGAAAAAGACAAGGCGCGTAGAAATGGCTTTGACAAAGAAGCCTTGCTTCGGAAATGTTGGAGTTTGTATTTCGTTCAGGGGGGATTATTCTATGAGAAAGACAGAGTGCTTGGCAATGATCTTGGCCGGCGGGCAGGGCAGCCGCCTTAAGGCCTTAACGAAAACCGTTGCGAAGCCGGCAGTACCGTTCGGCGGAAAGTATCGCATTATCGACTTCCCGCTTTCAAATTGTGCAAATTCGGGCATTGAAAAAGTTGGCGTGCTCACTCAGTATAAGCCGTTCGAACTTCACAACTACCTCGGCGCAGGCAGTTCGTGGGATCTCGACCGCACGGGCGGCGGCGTGTTCATTCTTCCGCCTTACGCTCGCGAAAAAGGCGCGGATTGGTATCGCGGCACGGCAGACGCGATTTATCAGAATCTCAACTTCATCGACATAACCGATCCCGACTACGTTTTGATTCTTTCCGGCGACCATATTTACACAATGGATTATTCTTGGATGCTCAAAGCTCACAAAATGAATAATGCCGACGTGACAATAGGCGTCTTTGAAGTTCCTTGGGAAGAAGCTCCGCGTTTCGGAATCATGGTTACCGATAAAGAAACCGGGCGCATTACCGAATTCCAAGAAAAACCGAAAGAACCCAAATCGAATCTCGCCTCAATGGGCATTTACATTTTCTCGAAACCCTTCCTCAAAAAGTATCTCGAAGAAGACGGCGTGAAAGAAGATTCTACTCACGACTTCGGCAACGATCTTATTCCGAAAATGCTCGCGGACAACGCTCGCATGTTCTCCTATGCTTTTGACGGCTATTGGAAAGATGTCGGAACGATTGAAAGTCTCTGGCAGGCAAATATGGATCTTCTCCAAGATCAGCCGCCCTTCGATCTCAAAGGCGATCAAAAAATTTATTCGTCCAACCCGTCGCTTCCGCCGCATTTCGTCGGACCTTATGCCTCCGTCAAGCAGTCAATGATTAACGAAGGCGCACAAGTTCTCGGCGACGTTGAAAAATGCGTTATCTTTCAAGGCGTTCGCATCGGCAAAGCCGCGAAAGTCACCAACTCGGTTGTCCTTCCTTCGGCAGTCATTGAAGAAGGCGCGGTCGTCAACTATGCGATTATCGCTCAAGATGCAATTATCAGAGCGGGCGCGAGAGTCGAAGGCAAAGAGGGAGAAATTGTCGTCGTTCCCGAAGGATCCGTCGTTAATAATTAAGAATGAGGAATTAGGAATGAGGAATGACAATTCCCCAATTCCTAATTCATAATTCCTAATTCCTAATTGAATTTCGGAGGTGCTTTGAATTGAAACAAGTAGTGGGGATTATAAATCTTCAGGAAGGCAACAGTCTGATTAGAGAATTGGCGGCGACTCGTGCGGTTGAGGCTCTGCCTTTCGCGGGACGCTATCGCCTCGTTGACTTCGCAATTTCAAATATGGTTAATTCGGGAATAAGTGCCGTCGGGCTTCTCCTTCCCGATTTCTCCCGCGCAGTACTCGATCACATTCGTTCCGGTAAAGATTGGGATTTGGCTCGTCGTCGTGACGGCTTGACATATTTGCCCGCCGCTCTGCCCGATAACGATTCGCGCAAAGGCGATCTCAAAGACATTTATACAAATCTCGACTTCGCCGAACTCAGCGGGCGTCAATATGTTCTTTTGACGAATGCAAGCTACATTTACAATATCGACTTCGAGAACGTTTTGAACTTCCACAAAAAGAGTGGCGCGGATATTACTATGGTTTATTCCAAAGCTCAAGTTGATCGCGAAGGCAAGAGCGTTGTTATCGAAACCAGCACAAACGGCATTGTCACCGACCTTGCCGAAGTGCCCGCGATTAAAGCCGGACAAAAAGACGTTATGGGCGCATATCTCATGCCCGTTCCGACGTTTGCTTATCTCGTTCGCTCGACTTATGAACGCGGCGGTCAAGACTTCCTCCTTGACGCTTTGATTCGTCATGCCGAAGAATTCAAAATCAGCGCGTACAAACATGAAGGCTACGTTGCGCATATCAATTCGACTGCGGAATATTATGCGGCTAACCGCGATTGTCTCAAACCCGAAGTTTGGGAAGAACTTTTCATGAACAACGATCGCCCGATCTTCACAAAAGTTAAGGATGAAGTTCCCGTTCAGTACAAAGAGACTGCCAACGTCAAAAATTCTCTCATTGCGAACGGTTGCGAAATTCGCGGCACGGTTGAAAACAGCATACTCTTCCGCGGCGTTACTGTCGGGGCAGGCGCGGTTGTAAAAGATTCTATCCTTATGCAACGTTGCGACGTTCAGGACGGAGCTCGCGTCGAAAATGTCATTTGCGATAAAGAAGTTATCATCACCAAAAATCGCTGGCTCAAAGGTGCAGAGAACTATCCTTATATCGTTAAAAAGAAAGTCAGAATCTAAAAAGCATCGGGCTTTGGCTCCGATTAAAAATCTGTAATCAAAGCGGCGGATTTTTACCGACGGGAGAATTGCCCCGAAGTGAAAATTCGCCTTTTCTGTGATTTTTATTGCCAATTTTTTTTCTGTTTGATAAAATAGTACCAGAAGCAAAAATTTTTCAGGGAAGGAAAATCACGCAGTAAAAGGAGGAATTAACTTGCCAAAGGAGACAGAAAGAAAAATTACACGCAGTAAGGAGTACGAAAAACTCAAGGAAACGCTCAAGTCGCGCTTTATCAGCTCGGCGCACATTATGTTTGGTCGCGATATTCACGAATTGCCGATGAACGAAATTTATAAAACGGTCGCGGCGGTTGCCAAACAGGTTATCTCGGAAAACTGGATAAAAACCAATCGCGCCTACATGGACAGACAGGAAAAACAGGTTTACTATTTTTCGATTGAATTTTTGATGGGACGTTTGCTCAAGGCAAATCTCATCAATCTCGGCATTGACGAGGCTTTTCGCGAAGTGCTCGAAGATCTCGATTTAAATCTCGACGAAATTTATGAAGAAGAACCCGACGCAGGTTTGGGCAACGGCGGTCTCGGACGTTTGGCGGCGTGTTTTATCGATTCATTGGCGGCGCATCGTTTGCCCGGTCACGGTTGCAGTATTCGCTATCAATACGGACTTTTTGAACAGAAAATTATTCAAGGGCAACAAGTCGAAATTCCCGATAACTGGCTCCGCGACGGTTTTGCTTGGGAATATCGCAAGCCCGACAAATCTATCAACGTAAAATTCAACGGCAATGCTTACATGAAAGAGCAACCCGACGGCTCGCTGAAACTCGTTCACGAAAACGCAATGACGGTTATGGCTGTTCCCTACGACGTGCCGATTGTCGGCTATCACAATAAAACCGTCAACACTTTGAGACTTTGGAACGCGGAAGTCAATCGCGATTTTTCCGATTACGGCATGTTGACGCATGAACAAATGCGCCAGAAAAATGAATACCGTAACTTTGTCGAAAGCATTACCGAATATCTTTATCCCGACGACAGCTCCAGCGAAGGCAAGCGGATGCGTCTGATTCAAGAGTACTTTTTGGTATCGGCGGGCACGCAGAGCATTATTCGTCATTACGTCCGCTCCGGCGGGAACATTCGCGAACTCGACAAGAAAATTGCCATTCACATTAACGATACACATCCCGCGCTTTGTGTCGCCGAACTTATGAGAATTTTGGTTGACGAACACGGCTTGGAATGGAACGAAGCTTGGATAATTACCCGCGCAGTCGTCGCTTACACCAACCATACGATTATGCCCGAAGCTTTGGAGAAATGGCCTGTCGGCATGTTCAAAGAACTTTTGCCGCGCATTTACATGGTTATCGACGAAGTTAATCGCCGTCATCTGGAATATGTGCGGGCGCGTTATCCGAATAACGTTGAAAAACTCCGCGCAATGTCGATTATCGAAGGCGGAGAAGTTCATATGGCGCGCCTTGCGATTGTTGGCTCCCACTCCGTCAACGGCGTTGCGAGAATTCACAGCGACATTCTCAAATCAACGACGCTCCATGATTTCTACGAATACTGGCCGCGCATGTTCAACAACAAAACCAACGGCATAACTCATCGCCGCTGGCTTATGGGCTCCAATCCCGAACTTGCAGATCTTATCGACAGGACAATAAGAAGCCGTGTCTGGCACCGTCACCCCGAACAACTGGATCTCTTCAATGAATCGGTTGACGACAGAAAAGTTCTCAAGGAACTTGACGAAATTAAATTGATTCGCAAAACCGCGCTTGCCGATTTCATTTTGAAACATCAAGGCGTGGAACTTGATCCGAATACAATTTTCGATATTCAGGTTAAGAGAATTCATTCCTACAAACGCCAGCTTATGAACGCGCTCCACATTATTTGGCAATATGAAAAGTTGAAAAACGATCCGAGTTACAAGCCGCTCCCGACAACTTATCTTTTCGGCGGCAAGGCGGCGGCAGGATATTACATTGCGAAAGAGACAATCAGACTTATCAACGCCATTGCCGACAAAGTCAACAACGACCGTTCGATTGACAATCGCTTGAAAGTCGTCTTCATTGAAAATTTCGGCGTATCAATCGGCGAGATTGTTTATCCTGCGGCTGATGTCAGCGAACAAATTTCTACCGCGTCAAAAGAAGCGTCGGGCACGGGCAACATGAAATTCATGATGAACGGCGCGATAACTCTCGGCACTCTTGACGGCGCAAATGTTGAAATTAAAGAGGCTGTCGGCGACGAAAATATTGTTATCTTCGGACTCAAGGCAGGCGAAGTTTTGGCTTACTACGAAAACGGAACTTATTCCGCTTGGAACGAATACACCGGCAACCCCAATGCGCGGCTTGTTGTCGACAAACTCACCGACGGTTCCTACGGCAATTTCCATTCAATCCGCGATTATCTGATTCAAGGCAACGACGAATTCTTTATCTTGAAAGACTTCAACGCCTATATCGACGCGCACAACGAAATTTATGCCCGTTATGCCGACAGAATGGGCTGGCTCCGCTCGGCGGCTATGAATATTGCCAATTCGGGCAGATTTTCTTCCGACAGAACCATTGACGAATACGCCGCCGAAATTTGGAATATCAAACCTTGTAAAATTCAGTGATTAGTTAAAAGGTGGAAAGATTGAAAGTACTTTTCATCTTGCCATCTAACCATCTTTCCATCTATCAAAAACGAGGGGGAGGCTTAATCATGAAGACATCCAACCTCAACGAATACGATCTTTATCTGTTCCATCAAGGCACAAATTATCATACCTATGAAATGCTCGGAGCACATTTTATCGAGCGCGACGGCAAAAAGGGCGTCCGCTTTGCAGTGTGGGCTCCGCACGCAAAATCCGTCAGCGTCGTCGGCGACTTCAACAACTGGGATAATCGCGTCAATCGCATGATTCGGCTTGAGGACGGCGAGACTTGGGAAATTTTTATCGAAGGACTTCGACAGGGCGACAATTACAAATATGCAATTCTTCCGCAACACGGCAGAGCGCATATCATGAAGGACGATCCGTATGGTTTTTATGCGGAAAAACGTCCCAATACCGCGTCGAGACTTTACAACCTTGAAGGCTACGAATGGCAGGACGGCGAGTGGCAGGAATTAAAAAAGCGTCAATCTTCTTATTCGCACCCGATGTTGATTTATGAAGTTCACGCGGGCTCTTGGCAACGCAACGGCAAAAAATATTTGAGTTATCGCGAACTTGCCGACCGCTTGATAAAATACGTCAAGGAAATGAATTACACGCATATTGAGTTCATGCCGCTTACCGAACATCCGCTTGACAATTCTTGGGGCTATCAGACGACGGGATTTTATGCCGTCACGAGTCGTTACGGCGAGCCGAATGATTTTCGTTACCTTGTCGAGACGGCGCACAAAAATAATATCGGCGTGATTATGGATTGGGTACCCGGGCATTTCTGCAAAGATACTCAAGGCTTGCGCGAATTTGACGGCGTAAATCTTTATGAATCGGATAATACTCAACGCTCCGAAAATCGCGGCTGGGGCACAATCAATTTCGACTACGGGCGAACGGAAGTTCACAGCTTTCTCATTTCCAACGCGCTTTTCTGGTTCGAGGAATTTCACATTGACGGATTAAGGATTGACGGCGTGGCAAATATGTTGTATCTTAACTTCGGTCGTGAGGAAGGAGAATGGACTCCGAATCGTTACGGCGACACGGGCAACCTTGAAGCAGTCGATTTTCTGAAAAAACTCAACGAGGCTGTCTTCAAATACAATCCTCAAGCGTTGATGATGGCGGAAGAATCGACTTCGTGGCCGCTGATCTCAAAACCTGTTTACATGGGCGGCATGGGCTTTAATTACAAATGGAACATGGGTTGGATGAACGACATGTTGTTTTATGTCGGCTTGGAACCTGTTTATCGAAAGTGGAATCACGATAAAGTTACCTTCTCGTTCATGTATGCTTTCGCGGAGAATTTCATTCTGCCGCTCAGTCATGATGAAGTTGTTCACGGCAAGCGGTCGCTGATTGAAAAAATGCCCGGCGATTATTGGCAGAAATTTGCAGGCTTGAGATGTTTCTTCGGCTATTGGATGTCGCATCCCGGCAAAAAACTTTTATTCATGGGCGGTGAGTTCGGGCAGTTTATCGAGTGGAATGAAAATGACAGTCTTGATTGGCACTTGGTCGAGCAATACGAAAAGCATACGCAAATGCAAGTTTATTCGCGGGCTTTGAACAAATTTTATCTGAAAAACAAATCGCTCTGGCAGGTTGATTTTGACTGGAACGGTTTTCAATGGATTGACTGCAACGACAACGAAAACAGCATAATTTCTTTTATTCGCAAAGCTGAAGACAGCGAGGATTATCTTATAGCTGTTTGCAATTTCACGCCCGAAGTTCACAAGGATTATCGAATCGGAGTTCCCGACAAGGGAACTTATGTCGAAGTTTTCAACTCGGATGCGGAAGAGTTCGGCGGCAGCGGAGTTAAAAATTCGGGCAATTTGCCGACCGAAGATTTTCCTTATCACAACAGAAATCAATCGATTAAATTAACGGTTCCGCCGCTCGCAACAATTTTTCTTAAACACGACGTGCCGCAGGATTATCTTGGCAAGGCGGACTAATCTGACGAAAATTTTTCCCAAAAAAAGAGTCGGGAGAGTTCGGCGACAGCGGAGTTAAAAATTCGGGCAATTTGCCGACCGAAGATTTTCCTTATCACAAC
>CALFJC010000165.1 GCA_937877655.1 uncultured Selenomonadales bacterium | reverse complement strand
CCGAAGCGATAACGATTGACGAAGTCATAAAAAATTATCTTTGAACAAAAAAAATCAGCGGTGAGTTTCAAAGCTCATCGCTTTTTTTTATTTAAATCGTTCTCCATTCCTAATTCATAATTCATAATTGCATTTCAGGCACCGAAGCGATAACGATTGACGAAGTCATAAAAAATTATCTTTGAACAAAAAAAATCAGCGGTGAGTTTCAAAGCTCATCGCTTTTTTTTATTTAAATCGTTCTACATTCCTAATTCCTAATTCCTAATTCCTAATTGCTTTTCAGGCGTCGAGGACAGCCCATTCGTGATTGAAATAGAAATTTTTGCTCTCAGGCAATTTGCCCCAATTTTCCACAACGCGGCTTATGGCGCGAGTGACGTCGTGATGTCCGTCTGTGTTCGTCAAAAGCACAAGGAATTGATTGGAGCCGTTTTGAGAAATGACATCGCCGCGCCGCAAAGTGTTATGCAGACATTCAATAAATTTTTCGCCCGCAACCTTGAGCGGAATACTTTTATCTTCGCCGATTCTTTTCAGCGCGAGGAGCACAATGCAAATCGTTTTGCCGTAACCTGCGCGGGTGCGCTTGAGAAAACGATAAATGTTGCGGAAACTTTCAAACGGCAAAATATATGCGCCGGGTTCTTTGTTGCGTTCGTTAAGAATCATTTCAATCTGCGCGAGCGTCACGACGGTTTCAACTGTCTCTTCGGGCGCGTCTTCGTTGAAAATGTTGTAGCCGTGCTTGCCGTTTTGTTTGACAATGTAAAGGGCTTTGTCGGCTTTTTTGTAAAGTTCCTTAAAATCCGTGCCGGCTTTCGGAACCAAAACGCAACCGATTGACGCGCCGAGCGGAATATTCATATCTTCGCCCATTAATTTTTTGGCAGACTCGGTAATTTTTTCGTTAATGAATTGAGTTTTGGCGGCAATGGCTTTTTCGTCCAAAACGCCGTAGCAAAAGGCAACGAATTCATCGCCGCCCATGCGCCCGATTAAATCTGTCGAGTGCATTGTTGCCCGCAAAATATCTGCGAAGGAAATTAAAATCTTGTCGCCCATTGCGTGCCCGTGAATGTCGTTGACGAGTTTAAAACTGTCCAAGTCAATCATCATCAGCGAGCCGACCGATTTTTTACAGATTTTGGTAAGTTCTTCTTCCGAAGAGCCCTTGTTGAATAAACCTGTAAGCGCGTCGGTTGTCGAAGTCTTTGTTAAATCTTGAATCTCGCCGACAGTTCGGAGAATGTTTGCAACGCGGCGTTGGAGCACTTCGGGCGTGAACGGCTTGTGAATAAAATCCATTGCGCCGTTGTCAAAACCTTTGCTCTCGACCTCTTCGCTTTTGTCCGCCGTCATGAACATGAACGGGATTTTGGTATGAAATTCGTTTTGCAATTCGATTTGCATTTCGTAACCCGTCATGCCCGGCATTCTGAAATCGGAAAGTACCATGTCGGGTCTTTCCTTGCGATAAACTTCCATTGCCTCTTTCGCAGAGCCCGCGCAGAAAGTTTCGTATTGTCCTTCAAGCATGAAAGCAGTCATTTCACGCAGGACATCCACATCATCAACTATTAAAATTTTTTTCATGGCAAAAACCTCACCGGTCGAGAGTTCCAAACTGATTTAATATTCTCGGTCGACGAAAAGTGCAACGTCTATCCTGTGCCCGCCCAAATCCATCTCGACTGTCAGATAATGCGAGTCGCTGATTTTTATCGTATAGTCTTCGTCAATCGTAAGTTCGGGCGTCGTTATGTCGACTTCAAAGCCCATCTGAAAAAAATTCGTTGCGGCGCGGGCGGTGAGCATGTTTGCAATTTCGCGAATGGCACTTTGAACCAAATCGCCAAATTTCGTGACGGGTACGCCCATCATCATCGTTGACGCGATATATTTTGCCGTGTCAGCCGTCATGTTGTAAATTACATTGCCGCAAAGTTGTTTTGTTAAGCCGACTTTAATTGTGACGCCGTTGCTTATAACATTTCTTTCTTGCAAATAAATTCTTTGCCGTTTGGGAATGGGGAAGCCCATTTGCGGCATGACATCCATGAATGCATCTATTATCGGGTTGACCAATTTTGCATCCACCGTATCTATCTCCTTCCGCATTTCTGATTTTTGCGCGGCGATTTTTTTTCATGCCGCAAATTTTGATTCTAAAAGTTCCTGCTAAATTTCTATGCAACGTCGGATTTTACCTGCCGCGCCGTCAAAATTATTTTTGAGGACTCGTCCCCCTTTTTTCAAAAGTGGGAACGCAAAACCATCTCGGCAATTCGTCGCTTCGATTGTTTCAATCATGAATTATATTTTTTTTACCAACTTTTTCTTTGCTACGCCCAAAGAAAAAGTTGCAAAAAGAAAGGGCGTTTGAACCGGCAAAGAAAACATCCTGTTTTCGTTGCCGGCGGGCGCACGTCCATGTGCGCCCGTGTCTCTGCTACCCGCTGTAAATTTTCTTCATTGCTAATTACTCATTACTAATTACTAATTGCATTTCCTGCGCCCTTTTATTCCTTGATAAAAATTTTTGCCTCTGCTAAGATCAATCAAAATTTTTTGGAGGTATTTTATGCTGAAAAATATTTTTATCGCAGTGATTTTTATCATTGCAACTTCCGCGCAGGCTTCCGCCGAGAAAATTTTATTCATCCCGCACGACGATCGTCCTGTTTCTTCACAACAGCCCGCCGAAGTCGTCTCGCAACTCGGCTACGAAATTATTTCGCCGCCGACTGAATTTTTGACTCAGCCCAACCAACTTTGGACTTGGTTTTTTGAAAATGCTCCTTTCGCTGATGCCGCCGTCGTTTCTTCCGATTGTCTGCTTTACGGCGGCTTAATTCCTTCGCGCAGTCACCAAATTTCCTTCGACATTTTAAGTGATCGCGTCGATAATTTCAAAGCCCTCCGAAAAAATAATCCCGACTTGAAAATTTATGCCTTCGGCTCGCTTATGAGAACGCCGCAATCCGGCACGCCCGGCGACCGCGAAGAGCCCGATTATTACGGACAATACGGCGCGGATATTTTTCAACTTACCTGCCTTATGGATAAACAGGAGACTTCCGATCTCAATTCCGAAGAAAAATTTTATCTCGACTCGCTTGAAAAAAATATCCCCGATGAAATTTTAGACGATTATTTTTCGCGCCGCTTTAAAAATCTTGCCGTCACGAAAAAAATTTTGGACTTGGCGGACGCCGCCGTTATAAATTATTTCGTCATCGGGCGCGACGATAATTCGGAGCTCAGCCAAACTCACCGCGAAAATCGAATTTTGCTCGACTTCATAAAAAATATTCCAAACGTTCAATCGCTCGCGGGCATTGACGAATACGCAATGTTGCTTTTAACTCGTGCCGTCAACGATCTGCGCGGCTCTGTTCCGACCGTCAATGTGCAATTCAATCACGGCATGGGCGCAAAAACCGTGCCCGCTTATTCCGACGAAGAAATTGGCAATTCGATTCGCGAAGAAATTTTAATCGCGGGCGCAATTCCCGTTCCCAAGCCCGACCGCGCAGATTTTGTTCTTTTCGTCAACACCGACCCCAATGGCGAGACTTATCATTTTCACAATTCCTTCCCGCCGCAAATTCTTTCCAAAAGCGAACAAAAATATTTCAAACGCAATGCCAAAAAATTTTCCGCGCAAATTAATGACGCCGTCAAAAAAAATTTGCCCGTCGGAGTTGCCGACATTACTTTTGCCAACGGCTCCGATAATTTTTTGATGAATCAACTCCGCGATAAAAATCTTTTGTTCAAGTTGAAAAGTTACGGCGGCTGGAATACCGCAACCAACACAACAGGTTTTGCGCTCGGCATGGGAATTTTGGCAAAAAAAATGAGCCGCAACTCCGTCAATCGGCTCCTTGCGGTTCGTTATCTTGACGATTGGGCTTTTCAAGCAAATGTCCGCGCCGCCATTGCCGCTGAACTTTCAAAACGTCCCGACGGCTTGCAAATTTATCTTAATCTCGGCGAATACGAATCGGAAATTATTGAACGCGAAAATTTTCTTATGAAAAACTTCGCCGCGAAAAATCTTCCGCAGATAAAAAATTTTTCGGTTAAAAATACTTGGCACCGTATGTTTGAATGCGAAATTATTTTTGAGCCCTAAAGCTCTTTTAAAAACTCGTCGAAAAGCCGGTTTGCTCTTTCGGAAAAAATTTTTTCCAACTCTTCATCAGATAAATGCCTTGCCATACTGACGCTGATTCCGTTTGAGGCTTCACGCCTGATTTGCCTGATTTTTATCCGATTGTTGTACAAAAATTCTGCGGCGCGATTAACTTCTGCATAGGTCTCCCATTTGTTCGTTTCATCAAAAATAATCTCGGAATATCCGCGTCTCCAATTTAAATCAAATCTTCCAACCAATAACCTTTTGCAAATTATTTCGTGCCAAATATTACAGGGATATATGCAGTAAACAGAAAGATATTGAAGACCGTGATGATTTCCGTCGCAAGAAAGGCATGTTGCTACAGCGCAGGCATTTATTGCCTTGACATATCTTGCCACAAACGGCTCCAAATATCTGACGGGAAATTTTGGGACATAGCTGTCATGAACAAATCTTTTCCATCTTAAAAAAACGCCATCATTAACTTCAAAGCCTATCCAATTGTCCTTGTAAAAAATTTTTTCGAGATTTGCTCCGCGATGGATAGAGATTTTGTTGACTCTGATTTTGCCGAGATTTTCTTCCTTCAAAAGTTCCCGCAAATATGTAACGTCATCTCGGTGTGAATTGTCGCTTAAAATCAGTCCCTTGTCTTCCAACAAAAACCCTCTGGCTTTCAAAAGTTCTGCCGCATATCCTCTCGCGTTTGAACATTTTTCTTTCAGTGCGTTGAAAAAAATTTCTATTCCCTCCGACAAAGTAATCCTCTCCTTTCAAAAAATTTTTTCCTGTAAGGCATGAACGGCTTGCCCTATGCAAATGCCGCCGTCATTTGGCGGAATGAGTTCGTGACGAAGAACCTTCAGCCCGCGCCGCCGCAATTTCTCCGTTGTCAACGAACTCAACAATGAATTTTGAAACACGCCGCCGCTCAATGCGACGGTTTTTATTTTTGTCTGCAAACTCAATTCCTCGCAAATCTGCGCGGTCATTTCCGATAATCTTTCGTGAAACAATCTCGCCAAATCGCAAATATTTTCTCCCAAAAGCCGCCGCGTTAAAATTTCGTTGAAAATTTCTTCCGAGTTTTTGCATTCTGCGCGGAAATTTTTATCGGAACGCTCCGCGCAGGCTTGGAGTTTCATTGCCGCTTCGCCTTCGTAAGTTGAAACTTTGCAAATTCCCAAAACGGCGGCGACCGCGTCAAAAATTCTGCCGACGCTCGTCGAAGTCACGCAGTTAATATTTTTATCCAGCAAAAATTTTTGTCCGCGCAAATTTTTTTCATCGGCAAGTTTCAATTCGCGGGCAATGTCAAGATTTTTTATGAAAGCAAGCGCAATGCGCCAACCTTCCCGCGCAGATTTATCGCCGCCCGCCTGCAAAAATTTTTCAATGTGCGCGGCTCGCCTGTAAGTTTTTTCGTTGCAGATAAAAAATTCGCCGCCCCAAATCGTGCCGTCGTCGCCAAAGCCCGTCCCGTCGAAGGCAACGCCGATAATTTCTCCGTGAAAATTATTTTCCGCCATACAACTTAAAATGTGCGCGTAATGATGCTGAACTTTTACCGGCGGCAAATTAAATTCTGCGGAAATTTTTTCGGCGAGCAAAGTCGTTTGATAGCGCGGGTGCAAATCGCAAGCGATAATTTCGGGAGAAATTTCAAGCAAATCTTTCATGCGGGCGATTGAACTTTCCAAAACTTCAACGGTTCGCAAGTCGCCGACATCGCCGATATAAGGCGAGGCGTAAAGCAAATTATTTTTCGCAAGGCAAAAAGTGTTTTTGAGTTCGCCGCCAATCGCGAGGACGGATTTTTTATTTGAATCGTAAAAAACGGGGAGCGGCGCATAACCGCGACTTCGCCGAATCATTGACGGGCGATTGTCGATAAAATCCATAACGGAATCATCTGCGCGGAGAAGAATTTTTCTGTTGTGAGATAAAATCGCGTCGCAGAAATCGAAATTTTTCAAGGCGTCTTCGTCGTCGATTGTAATCGGCACGCCCGACGGGTTGCCGCTCGTCATAACAAGAGCATCGGGAAAAATAATTTCATCGGGAAAATCGAAAAACAACAAATGGAGCGGCGTATAAGGCAACATTGCGCCGAGTTTGTTAATATCGGGCGCGACGTTTTCGGCGATTGTACCGCTTTTTTTATTTAAAAGCACAATCGGTTTTTGCGGCGAGTCGAGAAAAATTTTTTCTTCAGCCGACAAAAAACATTCCTGTTCGACGGCGGAAATATTTCTGAACATGACGGCAAAAGGTTTTGTCGGACGAGTTTTGGAATTGCGGAGCTTTTGAACGGCGGAGAAATTTCTTGCGTCGCAAGCCAAGTGAAAGCCGCCGATACCTTTAACGGCGACAATTCCGCCGCCCGCCAAAATTTTTCTGGCAAATTTAATCGCGTCATGCCCGCGCAGATTTTTTCCGAGAAGATAAACTTCACAACCGCAATCGTTGCAACAAATGGGCTGGGCGTCGAATCTGCGCGAATTTTTATCGAAATATTCTTCCTTGCAGGCGTCGCACATTGGAAAATCGCTCATTGAAGTTCTTTCGCGGTCGTAAGGCATATTTCTTAAAATCGTCAAACGCGGACCGCAAGCGGTACAATTTATGAACGGGTGAAGATAGCGGCGATTGTCGGGATTAAAAAGTTCTTCGGAGCATTTTTCGCAAATGGCAATGTCGGGCGAAACAAAAATATCTCCCGCCTCGTGAACGCTCTCGACAATTTTGAAGTCGGAAAAATTTTCATCGGGCAGATTTTCAACGTCGATTTTTAAAATCGCTGAACGCGGGGGATTTTCATTTTGAAGAGCCCGTAAAAAATTTTCCAAGTCAAGCTCGGAGCCTTGCGCAAAAATTTCTACGTAAGAGCCGCGATTTGCAACGTTGCCGAAGATTTTATGAGCATCGGCAAGATTTTTCACGAACGGACGAAAGCCGACGCCTTGAACAATCCCGAAAATTTTTATATTGAGCAAGTTGATTCGCCTCCCGCGCAGATTTTACCATAAAAAAACCCGACCGAAGTCGGGAGAAAAATTTTTCTCGGAAATTATTTCTTAACGAGTTTAGTTTCGCTGATTTTGTAATTCGTGCCGTTGACATTAAAGGTTGAAGTCGAGCCGAAATTCTAAGAACCGGTGTTCATAAACGCTTAAGTAAAGTGTGAATATGAGAAATCTTAACATGATCTCTGCAGAAGTAACGGTTAGCTCGTAATCCTTGCTTAGTCGCCGTGAAGGATT
>CALFJC010000164.1 GCA_937877655.1 uncultured Selenomonadales bacterium | reverse complement strand
TCTTTGGGCGGTTCGGGACGATTGGAATTGTCGCCGTTCCTGTCGGGCGGAGCAATGGGATTTCCGTTTTCATCTTTCGGCGGTTCGGGGCGATTGGAGTCGTCGCCGTCATTTTTATTTTTCCCGAAAATATCTTGCGCCTTGTCGATTTTTTCTTTGGTCTTCTTAGCTTTGTCGTATTTTTCCTTAGTCTCTTTGACTTTGTCGAAAGAAGCCGCGCTTACAGGCTGAACATTTGCCGCGCCCACTCCGAAAACGAACGCTCCGATTAAAAGACTGCTTAAAATTTTTTTCTTCATAAAAAACCCTCCAAAATTTTTTGCAATTATATCACGCAAAATAGTTTTGTCATTGGAATTCGATTAAAGATTGCTGAATTGTATATTATAAAGATTGCTGTAGACGCCGCCGAGCTCCAAAAGTTCTTTGTGCGTTCCCTGCTCGCAAATTTGTCCTTTGTCAATGACGAAAATTTTATCCGCCGCAAAAATCGTGCTCAATCGGTGCGCTATTACAAAACTCGTCCGCCCGATCATCAAATCATCGAGTGCCGCCTGAACAATTTTTTCACTCTCTGTATCGAGTGCGGAAGTTGCTTCGTCCAGAATTAAAATCTGCGGATTTTTTAACATTGCCCGTGCTATCGCCATGCGTTGACGTTGTCCGCCGCTTAAATTCAAGCCGCGCTCCCCGATTTTTGTTTGATAACCTTCCGGCAATTCGCGAATAAATTTGTCGGCATTTGCCGCCTTCGCCGCCGAAATTACTTCTTCGTCCGTCGCGTCAAGTCTTCCGTAACGAATATTTTCCATTACCGTTGTAGAAAAAAGCAAAGTTTCTTGCGGCACAATTCCTATTTGTTCGCGCAGAGAATTTATTTTTACGTCGCGAATGTCAAAGCCGTCGATTTTTATCGCGCCAGCCGTCACGTCGTAAAATCTCGGAATTAAATTCGCGATTGTCGACTTGCCCGCGCCGCTCGGTCCCACAAATGCTATCATTTGTCCAGGCAAAACTTCAAAGCTGACGTTTTCCAGCGCATTATGCACGCCGTCATAGCTGAAAGTTACATTTTCCACGCTGACATTGCCTTTTACCTGCGGAAGTTCTGTCGCATCGGGCTTATCGTTCACTTTTTCCGGCAAATCCAGCACTCCGAATATCCTGTCTATCGCCGCCATCGCTTTTTGCAACTTTCCATAGATTCTAGACAGTCTTTTTACAGGATTTGCCAAATTTACTGCATAAGTCAGGAATGCGACCAACGCTCCTGCCGAAATTATTCCGTTTACTACTTCATATCCGCCGAACCATACGATAAAAGTTACAGCAACTGCCGCCAAAAACTCTACTGTCGGCGTTAAAAGGCTCGTTATTTTTACATTATCTATCGTCGCCTTGAAATTTAGCTCATTTTCTACCCTAAAGCGGTCGATTTCGTATTTTTCTCTTACAAATGACTTCACAACGCGAATTGATGAAATACTTTCCTGCAAAAGTGACGTTATATCTGCCAATTTCTCTTGAATTATGCGGCTCGTCGATTTTATTTTTTTACCAAAAATTCTCATCGAAACTCCGACCAATGGTACCGTTATCAGCGTTAAAAGCGTCAATTTCCAATCTAGATAAAACATCATGGCGATTGATCCGATTAAAATTGCGCCTTCCGTGAACATTTCTATCAAATTATCCACCAAAGCCGACTGAATTGCGCCGACATCGTTTGTTAAATAGCTCATTGTCTCGCCCGTTTGGTGTTTATCGAAATATTCCATTGGCATTCGCTGAAATTTCTTGAACATGACTTCGCGAACGTCCACAACGACCCTTTGTCCGATATAAGAGACCAAATAAGACTGCCAATAGTAAAAAAATCCGCGAAATGCGAAGACAATCACGATACTTATCGAAATAAAATTCAGCATTGCCATATCTTTTTCCGCCAAAACTTTGTCGATCATGTCTTTTATTATCCACGGCAAGTATAAATTCGCGCCTGACGCGCAGATTATGCAGATTATCGCAAGCCCGAAAGTTCCCAAGTACGGTTTGATATAAACCAAAAGTCTTTTATAATTTCTCATTTGCAGTCTCCAAAATTTTTTTAGCAACGCGCTCCGCCGCGCCCGATTCTCCGAGTTTTCGGCAAGCCGCTTGCAATTTTTTTACAAAATCTGCGCGGTTATCGAGGATTTTAATCACTTCTTCGGAAATTTTTTCGGGAGTGACTTCGTTTTGAAGGAGTTCCGTTAAAATTTCTTCGCCCGCCAAAATATTCGGCAAGCTGAAGAATTTTATATCGACCAAAAGTTTTCCGATTGCATAATTTATCGGTGCCATTTTGTAAAGAACTACGCTCGGCAAGCCCAAAAGTGCCGCCTCCAAAACGACGGTTCCCGAAGTTGCCGTTGCCGCGTCCGAAATGCTCATCAATTCGTATCTCCGCGCAGATTTTATCAATTTTATTTCGACGCCCGCCGTGTCGATTTTTTTTTGCAAAGAATTTTCGTCCACGCCGTCCGCAATGGGCAAAAAAAATTTCGCCGAGATTTTTTCCGATAAAATTTTAGCCGCGCCGAGCATTTCGGGCAATAAAAGTTTAATTTCCTGCCTTCGCGAGCCCGGCATTAACAAAATTATTTTCTCCGATTCTTTGATGCCGAAAAATTTTCGTGCTTCAGCCTTTGTCATTGAAGATTTTACAGAATCGACTAACGGGTTGCCAAAAAAGAAAATTTTCGCGCCCGCCGCCTCGTAAACGGGCAATTCAAAAGGAAAAATCGCTATAAAAACGTCTGCAATTTCCGCGCAGGATTTTGCTCTGCCCTTTCGCCACGCCCAAGCCGACGGCGGGATATACGACAAAATTTTTACTCCGAATTTTTTTGCGCGCTTTGCAAGTCGCCAATTAAAATCTGGATAATCGATTAAAACGAGCAGGTCGGGCTTTTCGGCGCGAATTATTTCCGTCAAATCGTCGAGGAGCTTTAAAATTTTTTTCAAGTTCAAAATGACTTCGACGACGCCCATAACGTTATAATCTTTGTAATTGCGGACGAGTTTGACGCCCGCCGCCGCCATCAAATTTCCTCCGAGCCCGAAAAGTTCTGTCGAAGGAGAAATTTTTTTTATTTCGCGAGCCAAATTTGCTCCGTGAACGTCGCCCGAAGCCTCGCCCGCCGACATCATTATCTTCAAAAATTTCATCTCCTTAAGCGCGTCAATTATATTTTGCCGCCGAAAATTTTTCAACAAAAAAGACTCCCGACCGAAATCGAGAGCCTTAGGATTGAGAAAACTTTTCTCCATTCCTAATTCTTAATTCCTAATTCCTAATTAAACATTGACGCCGTAATTTCTGCCGAGAGCCGCCAAGCCGCCGCTCCAGCCCGAACCGATGGCATTAAATTTCCACTCGCCCTTGTTGCGATAAATTTCGCCGACAACAACAGCGGTTTCGACGGAAAAATCTTCGCCGAGATCGTAGCGGATAAGTTCTCTGCCGGTTTCGTCGTCCACAACGCGAATGTAAGCGTTTTCGACCTGCCCGAATTTTTGTCTGCGAGCGTCGGCGTCGTAAATCGTAACGGTGAAATCAATCTTGTCGACGTTGGCGGGAACTTTGGAGAGATCAACTTTAATTTCTTCGTCATCGCCTTCGCCCGCGCCCGTCAAGTTGTCGCCGAGATGCTCAACCGCGCCGCTTTTGTGCTTAAGGTTGTTGTAGAAAACAAAATCGTCGTCGGAATTGACTTTGCCGTTCGCTCCGAGCAGGAACGCCGCCGCGTCAAGATCGAAATCGTAACCGCCATCGTACTTGTTGGTGTCCCAGCCGAGCCCGATTAAAATTTTTTTCAAAGAGGGGTTGCCCTTCGTCAAATCGACTTTCTGCCCCTTTTGCAAACTGATAGCCATTGATGAACCTCTCCTTTTCTTGTTGGTAATATTTTTCGGAAGTTTTTTTCGCGAACTGTCTGCGGAAAAATCTCCGTTTCGCTTAGCGTTAATAAAATTTATATTTCCGGGATTTGAGCCGTCGATATTGCCGGAAAAGCTTTTTTGCAATATGTCTCTCAGCTTGTTAATGTTTTCATCTTCAAGTTGTTCGCAAAGCCGCAACATTGTATCGAGTGCCCGCGTTGTATAAAGATCGTCAAATTTTTTCCAATGAGTGTGCGCCCACTCGTTGCGGACGGTCTTCAATTCCCTGACCCAATTCAGATAGTTCATTGAATGTTTCTTGCTGAAAATTTTTCGCCAATGAATTTCAATCAAGAGCAAACAAAGTTGTATGTCAAGCGAATCTTCAAGCTCCGCGTAATCCCCGGTCAACGGCAAGTTTATTTTTTTATTGTCGTAGAGAACATTCAAAACGCCTTCACGCCACCAATTATTTGTGCCGTAATTGGCGGAAAGTTCCTGCGCAACGTGAGGTGCCAGTATTTCTCGCAAAGTTATATTCATCGTCCTGCCGACAAGTTCATGATTCGAATAAGCATCGCCCATAGTTTAATCCTTTCTGCCGACAGTCCAACGCAAACCCCAATCGAACGCATGATCCATCTGCTCCGAGTTGTCGAAGAACTCAACAATCTTTTCAACGCTGAAAGTTCCGCCGACATTTTCCAAAAGGGCGATTGCGCAAGTTCGTTTTTTCGAGCCGTATTCGTCCATTCTAACGATAAGTTCGGGGCTGCCGGGACAATTCACCGTGACGACGCCCTTAGCTTCTTCCCAATTCGCCGCGCCTTCGTAAATGAACGTGAAAATTAAAATCCTGCGAATTCTGTCGGCAAATTTCCCGTTGACGCGAATGGTTTCGCCCGCCGCAACCGCGCCCGTCCTGTCGTCGCCGTCAAGGGCAATGTAAGGCGGATAATTCAAGTTGCCGAAAAAATTTCCGAGTGCTTGAACCGCGCCGATATTTCCGTCCTTCAATTCAAAAAGACAGGCGAGATCCAAATCAATTCCTTTGCTTGAAAACATTCCGAAGAAGCCTGATTTTTTTTGCGGCTGACTCCAATTCAGATTTATGACGATCTCGCCGAGCGCGGAACCTTTTTTAACCAAGTTGACTTTTTGTCCCTTGCGAAGTTCAACTTTTTTTGGCGGAGAAGTTTCTTGGCGAACAGGCGGCGGCGGGATTTTAATTTTTTCGCGGCGAGTTCTTTCGCGATTGGTGTTGATTTTCGGAGTCGGAGGCGGAGCGGGCGGCGCGATGTCATTGACTTCGATACCGAAATTTTTGCAAAGCGCGGCGAGCCCTCCGCTGAAACCCGCGCCCGTCGCGTTGAATTTCCAATTTCCTTTGTAGCGATAAACTTCGCCGAGCACAATCGCCGTCTCAACCGTGAAATTTTCCGGCGTGAACGTCGCAATTTCGTCATACAAGCTGAAAATTTTCAAAGACGCGCCGCGAATCATGCTGAAATTTTGTCCGCGTTTATCGGCGTCGTAAATCGTCGCAGTCAAAGAAATTTTTTCGACGTGACGAGGAATTTTTGAAAGATCTATTTCCAATTTGTCGTTTTCGAGAGTGACGGCTCCCGAATTGTGGCGCGTGTTCCCGTAGAAAATAAAATCTTCGTCGCCCGCAACTTTTCCGTTCGCCTGCGTAAGAAAAGCCGCCGTGTCAATCTCAAGCGAGGAAGTCGGACGTTCAAATTTTATCGTCAAGAAATTTTCGTTGAGCGGAATTTTTTGTCCCTTCGCAAGCTCCATCATCTCACCTCCAAAAATTTATCCCGATAAAAATTCATTACCACGAACAGATTCGCAATCAAGGCGGCGTGTTTGCTTTCCGAAAATTCTCCGCGAACAATTTCATACAGCTCGCAAGGCTTTAAATTCTTCAACGCGCCTAGCATTCCTGCAACCTGCATTTTAACAAAAAAATTCGTCACTTCAAAGCGACGAGAAACATTTTTTTTGAAAAATTCCAAGCCGTTCATGAATTCATCAAGATAATCAAGCCCTTTAGCCAGCGGGTCGAGCCAAAATTTAATTTCTTCGGCGGGCGTCCGCTTAATTCGCGACCAAGAATTTTTTACCGAACGATAAACATAAAGTTGATTCGGGATTCGCAAAAAATTTTTCGCAAGGCAAATGATTTTGAATGTCCAAAGCACATCTTCGGAAATTTTAACCTGCGGGAAAAGAATTTTATTGGCAATAAGAAAATCGCGGCGCAAAAATTTTGTCCAAGGAGCCCAGCCGTAATGATTTTGCAAAAATATTTCCGTGCGCTCCGAAATATTTTGAGTTTCGAGAGTAGGTTTATCTGTCGGCGGAGAAATTTTATCCCAATTTGCTTCCGTGAAATTTTCTCCGTCCAAAAGAAAACCGCGCTCCGTGTAAACTACATCTGCGCGGAATTTTTCGGCGAATTTATAAAAAGTTTCAAAGGCGTTATCCAAAATCAAATCGTCATTGTCCATGAAAAAAATATATTCGCCGCGAGAAAATTTCAAACCTTCGTTGCGCGGCGCGGAGCCATTGCCCGTATTTTTCGGCAGAGAAATAATCTTCAGCCGCCCGTCGAATTTCTCCAAAAAGCTTTCGGCGACGACAATGGAATTATCCGTCGAGCAGTCATCAACTGCGATAACTTCATAATCTTTCAGCGTCTGAATCAAAATACTTTCGAGGCAACCGCTTAAATATTTTTCCGCATTGTAAACGGGAATAATCACGGAGACTTTCATTTTCTCATCTCATTTTGATAAAGTTTCGTCAACAAAAAAAGATACGCATTAAGCGCGGGAGAATTTGAATTGGAAAATTCGCGCAGAAAAACTTCGTACAATTCCCTTGTGTTCAATGTGTTTCCGACAAGCGAAATTTGGGCGAGATGCTTGCTTATGAAGTAGTCAAGGATTGTCATCCGCACTGAAGAATTTTTTTGGAAGAAGTCAAAGCGATTCATGAACTTGGCGAGCGAGTCAATATTTTTTATCAGCGAACTTGTGTGAAGAGCCGCCCAATCTTCCGGCAAACGTTTGCGCCGCGTGATTGAATTTTTGTTTGTTCGCAAAACATAAAACGGCTCGTGAATGTGCAGAAATTTTTTTGCCGTGCAAAGAAGTTCAAAAGTCCAAACGCCGTCTTCGGAAGTTTTTGCTTCGGAAAAAGTTATGTCGTTGCCGATTAAAAAATCTCGGCGCGAAAATTTCAGCCAAGGCGTCCATTCAAATTCAAATCTTAAAAATTTTTCAATGCGCTCGTTAAGAATTTCGGTTTCAAAATACGGCTTGCCGTCAAAAATTTTTTCTTTGGCATAACTCACGAACTCAAGACTTTTCGGAACAATTTCTTCGCCGCATTTGAAACAGGTATCGGTATAAACCACGTCTGCCGAAAAATTTTCCGCATAATTGAAAAGCCCTTCAAGCGTGCTGTTGATAATGAAATCGTCACTGTCTGCGAAGAAAATATATTTGCCGCCGGCATAATTCAGCGCGACATTTCTCGGCAAGCCGGGCGTCCCCGTGTTTTCGGACAGAGAAAAAATTTTCAGTCGCCCGCCGAATTTCTCCAAAAAACTTTCGGCAACGGCAACGGAATTATCTGTCGAGCAATCGTCCACAACTATAACTTCAAAATCTTTCAGCGTCTGAATCAAAATCGATTCAAGGCACACGCCCAAATATTTTTCGGCGTTAAAGACGGGAATAATCACGGAAACTTTAATCATTTGATCAACTCATTTCGATAGGTGTTCGCAATGAAAAGCAAATATGCAATTAAGGCGGAGTGTTCTTTGTCGTCTTTGAATTCACCGCGAAAAATTTCATATATCTCACGCGGCTCCAATTTCTTGAAAGCCTCGCGCATAAATTGAAAACATTCGTTAGCCAAAACGTTGAGAACTTGAACTTTGTAACTCGGATGTTGATTAAAAAATTCAAAGCGATTCATAAAATTATCCAGATAATCCAAGCCCGTTATCAGAGGATTCGTCCAAAATTTCAAAAGTTTTTTGGGCGAACGCTTGCGCCGCGTAACCGAAATTTCATTTGAACGATAGACATAAAACGGTGTCGGCACCCGCAAAAAATTTTTTGCCAAGCAGAGCAGTTCAAAAGTCCAAATGCCGTCTTCAACAATCGTCAGCGGCAAAAATTTTATTTTGTTATCAAGAAGAAATTGTCGGCGCAAAAATTTTCCCCACGGCGACCAGCGAACTTTAATTTCTATAAATTTTTGAACGCGGCTGGCAAAATTTTCACTCTCGAAAGTCGGCTCCTCAACTGTCAACGCAGAATCCCAAAAAGCATTTTCAAATGTTTTGGGAATTATTTCCTCGTTGCACATTAAAAGAGCCTCCGCATAAACAACGTCGGCTCGATATTCTTCCGCAAAATCGTAAAGCTCTTCCAACGCGGTATCAATCAACAAATCGTCATTGTCCACAAAACAAACATATTTGCCTCGCGAAAATTCCAACCCGATATTTCTCGGCACGGCTCCGCTCCCCGTATTTTTTTCCGTAGAAAAAATTTTCAAGCGACCGCCGAATTTTTTAAGATAATTCTCGGCAATCACGGGGCTCGCGTCGGTTGAGCAGTCATCAACAACTATAACTTCATAATCTTTCAGCGTCTGAATTAAAATACTTTCAAGGCACACGCCCAAATATTTTTCGGCGTTAAAGACGGGAATAATCACGGAGACTTTCATTTTCTCAACTCGTTTCGATAAAGATTGTTCATGACAAGCAGATAAGAAATCAGCGCAGGTTGCGAACTGCTCGCCTTTGAAAATTCTTCCAAAAAAATTTCGTAAATTTTTTGCGGCTCCAATTCCTTCATAGCTTCGGACATGTTGTCGAATTGCATCAACGTGAAGAAATTTAATACCTGCAGTCGGACGCCGGGATTTTTCTTAAAAAAGTCTTTCTTGTTCATGAACTCGTTAAGACACTCCAAACCTGTTATCAGCGGGCTTGTTCGGAATCTTATCATTTGTTCGGGTGATCGTTCTCTCAACATTATCGAGCGTGTATTTTCTCGGTGAATGTAAAGCAGCGTCGGTATTCGCAGAATTTTTTTCGCCGAGCAAATAAATTTCAAACATATGAATGACATCGTCGGCTATCGTCATTTGCGGCAAAAAAATTTTGTTGTCCGCCAAAAAATCTCTGCGAAAAAATTTCGCCCAAGGTGCCCAGCAAAATTTTGAAGACAAAAATTTTTCCATCCGCTCGAAAATATTTTCACTTTCAAAAGTCGGTTCTTCAATCAAAGAATCGGCATAAAGCCATTTCGCCGGCACAAGATTTTTTGGGATAATTTCTTCGTCACAATCAAAATATTTCTCCATGTAAACGACTTCCGCCGAATATTTTTCTGCAAAATTGTAAAGTTCCTCAAGCGCGATATCAATCAGCAAATCGTCATTGTCCATGAAAAAAATATACTTGACTTGAGAAAATTCCAGCCCGATATTTCTCGGCACGGCTCCGCTGCCCGTATTTTTTTCTGTAGAAATAATTTTCAAACGCCCGCCGAATTTCTCCAAAAAACTTTCGGCAATCGCAGGGCTTGCGTCTGTCGAGCAATCATCGACAACGATAACTTCATAATCTTGGAAAGTTTGAATCAAAATCGATTCGAGACACACGCCCAAATATTTTTCCGCGTTGTAAACGGGAATAATCACAGAGACCGCGCAGGTTTTTTTCATCTCAAAGCCTCCCGGGCAAAAGATAAAGGATACTTCGACGGCATTTTTCTTCGCAACGTCGAAATATCCTTTTTGTATAAAATTTATTTGTTCGCGCCGACAATTTGTTTGCAAACTGCCCGCCTTTGATTGACTAAAGAGCCCTGCAATGCTAGAATTAAATCGTTGAAAACTTAATATCACACAACAGGGGCAAAACTACATTTTGATTCTAACACGCCCGCGCTGTGAAGTCAACGGAAAGGATTGATTCATTATGTCAGCAGTATTCGGAGTGGTTTATCTGATTTGGAACTTGATCAACGGTAAAAAATATGTCGGGCAAACGACAAAAACCGTTGAAGAGAGATTTAACAAACACGCCAAAACAGATTCAGCCATCGGCAATGCAATTCGCAAGTACGGCAAGAAAAAATTCTGTTACGGCGTCATCGTAACCTGTTACTCAAAAGAAGAACTGGACGAGAAGGAAAAATATTTCATTGCCGCGCTCAGAAGCAAATCTCCGACTGGTTACAATCGCACTGACGGCGGCGACGGAGTAGTTGGTTGGACAGACGAAATGCGCGCAAGAGTTTCTGCGGCAAACAAAGGTAAAACGTTCTCGCCGCAACACCGTGCAAATTTATCAGCGGCTCAAATCGAAAGATTAAAAGACCCCGCTGAGCGTGCAAAAATTTCTGCATCTAAAACGGGCGAGAAACATCCTTTTTTCGGGAAACATCACACGCCGCAACACTGCGCCAACATTTCTAATGCACTCACGGGAAAAGTTCGTTCGCCTAAACACTGCGCGAATCTTTCCAAATCCAAAAAAGGAAAATCTCCCAAAGACGAAACACGAGACAAAATGTCTGATGCGCAAAGCGGCGAGAAAAATCATAATTATGGCAAGCCGCGTTCGCCTGAAACATGCGTTAAAATCGGAGCAAATCAACGCAAAGAGAGTCCGTTTAAAAATTTGACAGCTAAATTGGATGCGAATAATCTCTCTTATGCCGCGCTCGCAAAACTTTTGGGACTTGCGGCGGCAACCGTTTCCGACAAAATGAGTGGCAGACGTAAATTCATGGACAATGATATAGCAAAACTCGTCGAAATTCTCGGTAAACCCGCAGAATATCTGATGGCTCGCGACGAAGAATTTTGCGCAAAACCATTTGAATCACATCGCAAGAAAAGCCCTTATCCAAATTTGATTAAAGAACTTGACGCCCGCCAACTTTCATATACCAAGCTTGCGGAGTTAATGGGTTCGTCTAAAACGTCTGTTGCTCGCAAGATTCGCGGTCAACGCAATTTTATGGACAGAGAAAAAATAAAGCTCGTCGAAATTCTCGACAAGCCCATAGAATATCTTTTGGCACGTGAAGAATAATTTTTACTTCGAGCCGACAATCAGCTTGCGGATTATGTCAACAGGAATTATTGTTAGTGCCATTAAAATGACGAATAGCCACTCTTCAGGTAAAAGCCCGTAGCAACGGAGAATCGCGCCACCAAGATATGTCATGATTACTTGAACCGCTACTATCATAGCCATGACTTTTAAAAAGTCGGGGTTTTCTCCAATATGATCGAAGAGATTAATTCGATCTGTTCGGGTGTTAAATGCGTTTGCTACAGCTATCAAAACAAAAAATCCGAAAAATCCCGTGAGAACAAAAACTGAATCTCCGCCAAACGTGAGAGTTACACCTTCGGGATTGACATCGCGGAAATGATCACGTGAAAAATCAGTAAGTAAGAACACCAAGCTCATGGCGAAAGTCCAAAGCGCACCTGTTCCTATAGCAGAAAACATATAGGGGCTTATTATCTTCTCATCGCGACGCTTGGGCTTTTCTTCCATGAATCGCGCTAATGCAGGCTCTCCGCCAAACGAAAGTGCGGCCAGGCAATCTATGATCAAATTTATCCATAAAATTTGCGTTATAGAAAGCGGATTTTCCAGACCTAAAAGAGGACAGACAAAGGAAATTAAAACTGCGCTGACGTTTATTGTCAACTGAAAAGTTATAAATTTTCTTATATTGTTGAAAATTGTGCGCCCATAAAGAATTGCTTTTCCGATAGATTTAAAGTTGTCGTCGAGGATAACAATTTCGCTGGCTTCTTTCGCGACTTCGGTGCCGCCGCCCATAGCAAAACCGACATCAGCTTTTTTCAGCGCGGGCGAATCGTTGACGCCGTCGCCCGTCATGCCGACAACCAAATTTAATTCCTGTGCAAGTCTTACCAAACGACTTTTATCTGTCGGCAAGGCGCGGGCAATGACTCTGATTTTCGGGAGTTTCTGCTTAACTTCTTCGTCACTCATTGCGTTGAGTTCGGTGCTCGTAATGACAATGGCATCTTCAATTTCGATCAAGCCCGCTTCTTTTGCAATAGCCTGCGCGGTTTCTTTTCTGTCGCCGGTAATCATGACGACTTGGACGCCCGCGCTGTGAACTTGCTCGATAGCTTTAATCGCGTCGGGACGAACGTCATCGCGAATGCCCGTGACTCCAACGAAAGTCAAGCCGCTGTCGGGAATATTTCCGTTCGTAACTTCGCCTTCGTAAGTGACAAGCGCAAGGGTTCTTATGGCGCGATTGGCAAGCTCGTCAATCTTCGCGTTAATCTGCGCGGTTGAAGAAAGTTTTTGACGTTGCCCGTTTGAATCGTAGTAGTAGGAACATTTGTCCAAAAGTCTTTCGGGTGCGCCTTTTATCAGCCACAAATTATAATCGCCGCTGACTTTTGCCATAGAATATTTTTTCGCGCTGTCGAAAGGAACGGTATCTTCAATCTTGACTTCGGGTGGAGCGTCTTTTCCGATTATAAAGCCCAATAAAGCTCTGTCGGTCATGTTGCCGCCGACAATTTTATCGCCCGTGATAACCGCGCCGTTATTAAATCGGATTGACAACGAAACAAGCGATTGAATTTTTTTGCTGAGTTTGTCGAAATTGTCCGTAAAAGTCGCCGTGCCGTCAAGGAAAGTGACAACCTCAAGCAAACCTTTCGTGATTGTTCCCGTCTTGTCGCTGAATAAAATATTCAAACTGCCCGCCGTCTCAATGCCGGAGATTTTTCTGACAAGAACATTATCCTTAAGCATTTTGCCCATATTCTGCGCGGAGACAATCGCAATCATCAGCGGCAAACCTTCGGGCACCGCCATAACGATAATTATCACGGCGAGCATAACCGCCTCAACCAAACTGTTTAAAACGTTCATCCAATCGGAGCAATAAGCCGCCATCAATGCGCCGTCGAAATTATTTTGAATGACAATGCGTTCAAACATGAAAGCAACGGCAATCGCGACGCCGCCGATATAACCGAATTTTGAAATTTGCCCCGCCAAGTCGCCGAGCTTTAATTTCAACGGAGTATCGCGGTCTTCGTCAATCTGAAGTTCGCCCGCAATTTTTCCGTAAACGGTATTGTCGCCGAGCGTGACTGTTCGCATGACGGCACTTCCGCCCGCCACAACCGCCGCACGGAAAACTTTGTGCGGATTTAAAAAATCTGAACTCTGCGCGGCTTCGGAGTCGGCGGCAGAATCGGGCGCGGGCGTTTTGGATTCTTCTTTAGCCTCGCCGTTCAAAATCGATTGATCAACTTGTATCGAGCCATCGATAATCACGCCGTCGGCAGGAATTTTATCGCCCGTCTGCAAAAGGACGCAGTCGCCCATCGTTATATCGTTAATCGGAATTTCCGTAACAACGCCGTTGCGATAGACTTTGCACTTTATCAGCGACGCCTCGCCCTGCAATTTTTGAAACGCACTTTCATTTTTGTACTCGGAAAAAGTTGATACCAACGTTGCAAGCAAAACCGCCATTGCTATGCCGACCGATTCATACCACTCCGCTTTTCCCATGAACGCAAAAAAAACATTCAAGCACAGCGCGAAGATCAAAATTTTTATAATCGGGTCGTCGAAATTGCCCTTGAGTTTTTCCCAGAAACCTTCGCGAGCCTGTTCGGTAATGCTGTTGTCGCCGAATTTCGCTTTGGCTTCCTGAACTTGAGCATCGGTTAAACCTGTGATTTTCAAAATTGATACCTCCCAAATAATTTTACAAAGCGGCGATTTGACATCTCAACCTGTCAAAACTCGCCGCTTGTCATTTCGGATAAAACTTAAAAATATTTTTCGTGAGACTCCTCACTTCTTTAACACATTGCGAATATAATCTTCCACAACCAGCAGAACAAAATCCTGCGCGGTTTTCGCCGTATCGGGGTTGTATTCATCGGTGACGGTTATGTTGTCGGAGAGAATGCGAATTCCGATAAACGGGACGCCCGCCGTCTGACAAATCTGCGCGACGCAACTTGTCTCCATCTCCTCGCAACTTGAGCCGTAAGTTTCATGCAGGAAATTTATATAATCAATGTTGCAGAGCCAAGCATTTCCCGTACCTATCGTGCCTTTAACGACGTTGAAATTTTTATTGGCGGCGGCGACTCCTTCGGCAACTTTAAGGAGCGTCGGGTCGGCGAGATATTTTTTGTAAGGTTGAAATTTGCCGCTTGCCGCGTCGAAGGCGTAAGTGCCGCGCATTTCCTGCTGAAAAGTTAAATCAGTGCCCGCGCCCGCCGGCGAATAAGGAGCTTTAATCGCCGTGTAGTCGAAACTGCTTGCGCCAATGACAATGTCGCCGATATTCAGCGCGGGATCATGTCCGCCCGAAGTTCCTTGATTGATAACGGCAACGGGATTAAATTTTTTTATTGCAAGAGCAGTGGACGCCGCCGCGTTTGCCATGCCTTGTTCCGTGCGAACAATCACGACGGGATAATTTTTGTAAGTGCCCGCGACGAACAGATAATTTAATTCCCGATATGTCACGGGATTTTTCAGAGCGCGAACCAAAATTTCCGTCTCGACGTTCATTGCGCCTTCAATCAAAATCGGACGCTGTCGACTTTTATAATCTCCTTTGGCTTTCGGCAATGAGAGATAAAATTTTTCGGCAGAATCTCCCGCCGCGTCTGCCAAGTCATCGGCGTTCGTAATGTTTTGCGGCGAAGTTTCAGCCTGCGCGGAAGCCGTCGTGAAAAACAATGTCGCCGCGCAGATTGTCGCAAAAAATTTTTTCAAGTTCATAACTTAAGCAAACCTCTGCGCCAAAGTGCTTAATCCCGTGTCGGTTGTGCCGGAGCCGACGGCGTTAAATTTCCATTCGTCTTTGTAGCGATAAACTTCGCCCGCTATCATTGAAAGCATGTCGGTATAATCTTCGCTGAGATTGAAACGGCAAAGCTCTTCGCGAGTTTCATCGTCAATGATTCTGATAAAAGCATTTTTAATCATGCCGAAATGTTGTTTGCGCTCAACGGCTTTGTAAATGTTGACGACAAAAATCAATTTATCGTAACGGCTAGGCAATTCGTCAAGGTTGACAAAAATTTCTTCGTCATCGCCTTCGCCTTCGCCCGTCAAATTGTCGCCCATATGTTTAACCGCGTGGCTTCTGTGTTCAAGGTTGCCGAAATAAACGAGATCATCTTTATCAACGAATCTGCCGCCTTGACAAATAAAAACTGACGCGTCGCAGTCGATATTGTCCGCGCCGCCGAAAATTCTGCCGAAAAAGCCGCTCTTTTGTTCGGCGGCATCCCAGCCGAGCCCGACCATAAGGCGCGAAAGTTTTTTGCCGTTAGATTTTTTGAGAGAAATTTTTTGTCCCTTTTGAAGACTGACAGCCATTTAAAATTCTCCTTTCAGTCAAAAGGAGTAGGGAACAGAAAAATCTAATCCCTACTCCCAAATTTCCAATTCCTAATTCCTAATTCCTAATTCCTAATTCCTAATTCCTAATTAAACATTGACGTCGTAATTTCTGCCGAGAGCCGCCAAGCCGCCGCTGAAGCCGGAGCCGATGGCATTAAATTTCCATTCGCCCTTGTTGCGATAAAGTTCGCCGATAACAACAGCCGTTTCGATAGAAAAATCTTCGCCGAGATCGTAGCGGATAAGTTCTTCGTTGGTTGCCGAATTCACGACGCGGATAAAAGCATTTTCCACTTGTCCGAAATTTTGTTTGCGTTCTTCCGCCTCGTAAATCGTAACCGTGAAATCAATTTTCTCGACTTCGGCAGGAACTTTGCTGAGATCGATTTTAATTTGTTCGTCGTCGCCTTCGCCCGCGCCCGTCAAGTTGTCGCCCATATGTTCAACGGAGCCGCTCTTATGTTTAAGGTTGCCGTAAAAAACAAAATCATCATCGCTTGCAACTTTTCCGTTTGCGCCGAGCAGAAAAACCGAAGAATCCAAATCGAAATCTTTTCCGCCGTCATACTTGTTGGTATCCCAGCCGAGACCAATTAAAACTTCTTTCAAGCCGGGATTTGTTTTCGTGAGATCAACTTTCTGTCCTTTTTTCAAACTGATTGCCATGAGAATAAAACCTCCCAAGAAATTTTTCAATCCGCAAATAATCTAACACACTCTGAAAATAATTTCAAGCCGCAGAGCAACTATTAACGTCCCGGAAAAATTATTAGAGTCTGTTTTTAAATTTAGCAGGTGACGGTTATTTTTCCGCCTGACGAAAGTTGTTTTCGCCTCGTCAGTAGAAAAAATTCCTCGTCACATCATAATTTTGAATTTATCAACAACCTCTAATCTGCTTCTCAAAAAGAGGAGCAGATTTTTCCTTTGCACTGTTTGACAAATTTTGATTATAAGATTATAAAATACACAACAGAAGGAGATTTTTCGTGACTTAATCAAAGGAGTGATATTTATGACGCCGCAGGAAGTTATCAAAAGTTTTATGGCGCAACTTGTCTCCGACTCAACTTTGAGCGGAACAAACAAGTTGAACTCGGCGATTAAGGCTTCGTCGAATTACGACAGCATTCAAGAAGTTATCGACGCAATGAAAGCCGACCAAATTTCCGCCGAAAAAGAAGCCGTCGAAGAAGTTCTCGGCAGCAGTTATGCGGGCAAAACTATTTCTCAAGTTGGCTCGACCATTTTAAATGCCTCTGCAAAAAATTATGACACCGAGAACAAGGGAAATGCTTATTACAACAGTGGAAATGACAATCGCACCACAGTCGAACGTTTAATCAAAGAACGCAAAGCAATTATTTTCCTTGAAAAATATTGCGGCATTCAATTATCAGACAAATATTGGATAGACAGTAACAACGCAGTAACACATTGGGGTGGAGCCACGACGGGCAATGTCGACACGGGAGCCATCACGGGCTCGGATGCGAATATCACATTGACGGCGGGCGACGTTGTCAATGGCAAAACTTTAACCGCCGAAGATTTGCAAGCCATTGCAAAAAAGGACGGCAATTCTCTTTCCGGAGATACTTTGATTGTCGGCACGGGCACAGAGAAAACAGATCGTTCAATCGTTCCCGAAATTGGAAACAAATACACCGCCACGACTTCGACGGGGCAAAACATTCAAACGGGCTCGAATGATTGGATTGTTGTTGCGACAAGTGGCAACGATACAATTTTGACGGGCGGCGCGGATTCTGTCAACGCAGGCACAGGCAACGATTCAATTTCTGTCGGAGCAGATTACGCTTCGATTTTGACGGGCGCGGGCAATGATACCGTTGAAATTTCTTCCGAAGTTAAGGATGTCATGCTCGGCGATTTGAATTCCAACGACGTTTTGAAAATCAGCGGAACTTTTAATGTCGGCTCGGCGAAAATTGAAGATACAATTCTGACCGTAACCGACAAGACGGGCACAAGAAAAATTCGGCTCGGCAACTTTACCAACGCCCAATCTGCAAAAATTAATTCAACGACAATCGCAAATTGGCTCACAAGCGCGGGCATCAATCTTAACAATCTCAGCGCAACTTCTTCGACAAAAAATATTTCGGAGACGATTGAAGAAGAAAATTTTGGAACACCCGTTGGAGAAGACGGCGGACGCACGGAAATAGATTCCGATTATAAACCTTCGCCCGCGACGGTTGCTCCCGCCGAAGAAAATCAAAATCTGCCGCACGGAAGCGCGAATACAACAGGGCAAAACGTTATCGATCTGGACGAAGTCACTTTGGAAAGCGGCGATTTAAAAGTCGGCGGAAGTAAGGTCGGAACAATTTCCAGCGAATTCCCGAACATTTCAAGTTTCACGAAGAACGGCTTGACGATTAATTTGCTCGGCACAACAACCAATGCCTCCGGCAATCCCGGAAGCTACAATTCACAAAACGATTCCTTATCCAATGTCACGGCGAAAACTTTCGACCAACTCACCAACGATCAAAAAACGATTGTCGCGGGGCTTTTCAAATGGTGGGCTAAAGATGCTCTTAAACTCAACGAAGAAAGTTACGGCATCGGTTTTAATTCTTCAACCGCAATGGTTAAAGAAATCGGATTGTTTTTCTATGAAAGCAGTTCAAGCAATACTCTCGCGACGGTTTGGAATTGGGCTTCGGGCACAGGGCAAAATACAACGAAATTGTTGCTGAACGTCAACATGAGATATTACAGCGGCATTTCTGCCAATGACATGGACGGCACTTCGACTGTGGACGGCGCGGGCTTTTTGGACAGAACACTTTCCCATGAATTTACTCACGCGGTTATGGCGACGAACGTCAATTACTTCAACAACCTGCCGAAATTTATCAAAGAAGGAATGGCGGAACTTACACACGGCATTGATGATGAACGCGGCAACGGGATTTTCAAAATCGCTTACGACGCGGACGAACTTAACGGCAGTCTCGATTTAACAAACACAGGCACAGGCTCTCAATCGGTCGGCGACGGTTATTCGGGCGGCTACATGTTTTTGAGATATTTTGCTCGCCAAGCCGCCTTGCAAACTCTTTTTGACGGCGTGGATACCGTTCCTGCCAATCCTCTGCTAATCACAGGCACTGCAGGCGCAGATTCAATCGAAAACACTCTCGAAGGCGCAACGATAAATGCACTCGGCGGCAACGATTTCATTTACAACAGCGGCGCAAGTGTTTCAATCGATGCAGGCAACGGCTCCGACACTGTTGACAATCGCGGCGACAGCGTTTCAATCGCGGGCGGCGCAGATAACGATTCAATTTACAACAGAGGTGAAGGTTCAATAATTGATGGTGGAGATGGCGATGACACCATTGAAAATTATCAAGTGAATGTTTCAATCAACGCAGGCGAGGGCAAGGACTCTATTTTCAACAATAACGCAAATGTCACAATCGACGGCGGAAGCGGCGACGACACCATTAATAATTTTGAGAGTGCAAGCGTTTCGGTCTACGGCGGCGACGGAAATGACTCCATTGTCAACTACGATAAAAACGGTCTCAATTATGGCAGGATTAACGGCGAGGCAGGAAATGATACCATTGAAAATTATGGTGATTATGTCACGATAAACGGCGGCGCAGGTGACGATTTCATCTCCAACTTTAACAAAAATGTTACAATCGACGGCGACGCGGGCAACGATTCCATCTTAAGTGACAGTGAAAATGTCACGATAAACGGCGGCGCAGGAGCAGATTCGATTGAAAACAGCGGCGCAAATGTTTCAATCGCGGGCGGCACAGGCAACGATTTTATCAGTCTTGGCTCCTCTGCAAAAAATAATTTAATCCAATACAACTCCGGTGACGGCAAAGATACAATCAGCGGCTTCAATGCGACTTCGACGCTTAGAATCGGAGACGGCACAGGAACTTACTCTTCAATAATGAGTGACAATGATTTAATTCTGATTGCAGGCAGCGGCAGGATAACATTGAGCGACGCGGCGACTTTATCGACGATAAATATTGAAGGTGTTTTGACTTATGCTCCTTCAGGAGAAACTTTGGTAGTCGACAACAATACAAAATCGCCCGTGACTATCGGATCATTGATAGGAGTTGTTGACGCCTCAAGACGCACAAAAACCGTTCAAATCACGGGCAATGCGCTTAACAATTCTATTCTCGGCGGCACGGGCAATGATACTCTCGACGGCGGAGATGGCGACGACACATTGACGGGCGGCAAGGGCAATGACATTTTCATTTACAACGGCGGCTCGGATGTCATCACCGATTACGACGAGAAAGACAAAATCAGTGTGACCGGCGACCTTGCCTATATCGGCTACAACATTTCGGGCGAAGACTTGATTTTGAATTACGGCGGCGGAAATTTCCTGACGATAGAAAATGGCGCGGGCAAAGCAATTACTTTTGCAGGTAAGGCGGATACCATCAGAATTTATACGGAAGAAGGAGTTTTTGACAGCAAAAAATCTGCGATAACGCTTCCGAGTTCTTCTGGGAATTTTGATGCGTCAAGTTCGGTTTATTCTGCGTTGCAGACGATAGACGGCTCATTGACGGGCGCGATAAAAATTGTCGGCAATACGAAGGGCAACAAGATTATTGCGGGCACGGGCGGCACGACGCTAAACGGCGGCGCAGGAAATGACACGCTGATTGGCGGCGCAGGCGCAGATGTTTTCGTTTACGAGAATAAGAGCGGCAACGACACAGTTGAAAATTACGGCGCGGGCGACAAAATTTCTCTGGCGACCGACGCGACTTTAACCGACGCTTCGACCGACAAAAATAATAATTCGACTTTCAAAGTCGGTTCGCAGTCAATCCTTGTGAAAAATAATTCGGAGGTAACGTTGACTTCAAGCGGCGGCGATACGATTTATTCGGGCGGAGTTTTTACCGATTCGACAAAAACTTCCGCAACGTTGCCGCTGACTTTCGGGAAAGAATTTTCTTTGGGCAGTTACAAAAACGCGGACAGCTCGAAACGTACGGGCGCGATAAAAATCACGGGCAACGCGCAAAATAATTCGCTCGCGGGCAGTACGGGCAACGATACTCTCGACGGCGGCGCAGGAAATGACACGTTGACGGGCGGAAACGGCAACGACATTTTCATATACAACGGCGGCTCGGATGTCATAACCGATTATTCGACGAGCGACAAAATCAGCGTGGCGAGTTCGCTGACTTACGGCAACTATTCTGTTTCAAATAACGACGTGATAATCGGCTACGGGACAGGAAATTCTCTGACGATAAAAGACGGCGCGGGCAAGGCGATTACTTTCGACGGAAAACCTGTTGCGGTCAACGTTTATACGGCGGCAGGAATTTCTGACAATAAAAAGTCTGCGATAACGCTTCCGAGTTCTTCTGGGAATTTTGATGCGTCAAGTTCGGTTTATTCGGCGTTGCAGACGATAGACGGCTCTTTGACGGGCGCGATAAAAATTGTCGGCAATACGAAGGGCAACAAGATTTTGGCGGGGACGGGCGGCACGACGCTAAACGGCGGCGCAGGAAATGACACGCTGATTGGCGGCGCGGGCGCAGATGTTTTCGTTTATGAGAATAAGAGCGGCAATGACACAGTTGAAAGTTACGGCGCGGGCGACAAAATTTCTCTGGCATCCGACGCAACTTTGACAGACGCCTCAACAGATAAAAATAACAATTCGACTTTCAAAGTTGGTTCGCAGTCAATTCTTGTGAAAAATAATTCGGAGATAACGTTGACTTCGGGCGGCGGCGATACAATTTACAGCGGCGGCGTCTTTACCGATTCGACAAAAACGACGGCAACGTTGCCGCTGACTTTCGGAAAAGAATTTTCTTTGGGCAGTTACAAAAACGCGGACAGTTCAAAACGCACGGGCGCGATAAAAATCACGGGCAACGCTCAAAATAATTCAATCGCGG
>CALFJC010000163.1 GCA_937877655.1 uncultured Selenomonadales bacterium | reverse complement strand
CGGAATCGGAATCACTGTCGGAATCGGAATCACTGTCGGAATCGGAATCACTGTCTGAATCGGAATCGCTGTCGGAATCCGAATCGCTGTCAGAATCCGAATCACTGTCCGAATCGGAATCACTGTCGGAATCGGAATCGCTGTCCGAATCAGAATCAGAATCGCTGTCGGAATCGGAGTCGCTATCCGAATCGGAGTCGCTGTCGGAATCAGAATCGCTGTCGGAGTCAGAATCGCTGTCGGAATCGGAATCGCTATCCGAATCAGAATCGCTGTCGGAATCGGAATCGCTGTCGGAATCGGAATCACTATCGGAATCCGAGTCGCTGTCGGAATCGGAATCATCTACGTTGTAAGCAATATCTTCGCCGCCTTCGCTGTCGGTGACGCTTGTAATATCGCCGTTTTCATCCAACGCGATAACCGCAGAGCCCGTGAATGTTTCGGCGGTTTCGGTAATTGTAATTTCTTTGCCGTTGACCGTGAGCAAAGTTACGTCTGTCGTTATGGCAATATTTTTCGCTTCATCAATAAGTGCATCCTCTTGAATGTCGGTAAGTGAAAGAACGTTTGCTTGATTGGTAATAAGAAAATCTTCTCCCAAGTTGCCTTGTTCAGCGAATTTAAGCGTAGCGGTACCGTTTATAACAATTTCCTTTTCTTCGCCGTTGGAAACAGTGAGTTCGCCGCGATTGGTCTCGGATCTGCCGCTACCGATACTTACCGCAATTGTTCCATCATCGCTCAACGCCGCCGAGCCGCCCTGATTTGCATAAGCAAAAGTTGCGCCGTCCAAAATAACTGAATCGTCTGCTTGAATGCCGTTAATCGTCAAACCGGTTTCTGTCTTCAAAACGCTTGCAACCGAAGAAGTGACACCGCCGAGATCGACGTTGATAACGACGGCACTTGCCGAAGAACCGCTGTAAAGCTTAAGATCGTCGCCAATGCTTGTGAGATCATCATCTGAAGTTGCAACTGCGATTGAATCGCCCGTGCCGAGAAGAATGCCCGTAAGATCTCCTGCACTGTCGCCCGTGCCTGCAACTATGAAAGCCGCACTGCCGCTCGTGTTTGCAACTTTGTAAGCATCAACCGTTACAACAGCATTGAAGTCGCTTGCAATGTAAGAGTCTTCGGTTTTGATAACGGTATAGCCGCTCATGCTCGGAAGAGCATCGCTGATGGCTAAAACATCATCGCTCGTGCCGCCGTTTACCGCAAAACCTGCAGACACAAGAGCGGAAGGAACAATTATTGAATCTCCGACATCATTGAGTTGGAAACTCGCAGCCGCAACACTGTCTGTCGCGACGCCGATTGTCGCAAGATTTGTCGTGGTGTATTGCAATACCGAGCTGCCGATTGTAATTTCGCCCGCGCCCGAAGGGGCATTGATTTGAAGTGCGCTGTCATAGCCAGCAACGTTTGCGCCGCTTTCTTCGACGGTTATAGCTGTTGTACTTGCGTCGTAGCTGAACGGCTTATCAATGTTAATCAAATTTTCCGAATCTGTGCCGTTGACATAAATTTGTGCGCCCGTTTCTGCCGCGATTGCAAAAGAGCCGCTGTCCAAATCAACTTCGGAGATTGTGTTTCCGCCGTAGATATTAACTGCGGCGTCGGAACTTACGCCCGTAAAAGCAATGGTGGTACCGCCGAAAGTGAGTGTCGAACTTCCGAGATTGACAATGGAAATTGCATCATCAGCCGAAGAGCCGCCTACGTTTGCGCCTGTAGTAATTTCGCCTGCGCCTGTGCCCGGCAAGGCAATTTCCAGAATAGAATTGATGACGTAATAATCTCCGCCTTCAACGGTGTATGTGTTATCTTCGTCGAGAGCCGCAGTAACGGTTACGACACCTTCAAAAGTCGAGCCGACGTTGTAGTTGCTTGCAAAATAATATTTGCCTGCTTCGGGTGATTCGGGTACAACGCCTTCAACTGTTACTGTTGCATCGTCAATGACGGCAGAAATTTCTCCGTCAAAGCGTTGCAGATCAAACTTAAACAAATCGCTCATTTAAATAAAACTCCCTTCTTAAATCTCGTTTGTATTTTTGGAGCCGAGATTTAGTAGAAAAAATTGACAATGATCCGACAGAATTCGTAGAGGCACGAATTATTGAGCGAAAAATCCTTGTGCCTTTTCTTTGCGAGCCGAACACGATCGGATCATTCGGCAAGTGCTCCCCGCTCGGAGCTTTGAAAAATTTTTTTGTAAATACACGTACCTTTTTGATTGGCGGAAGCATTAACCGCCACGTTTTGTTTTACGGCAGAACGATTTTACTGCCAACCGATAATCAGCTTTTTTGCGTTAAAATCAAAACAGCGTCGAATCGGCAAATGAAAAATATTCACCGCTTCAAACGCCACAAAAAATTTGACTTTAACTTCTGTCCCCCAACGTCAGCTAAAATCCCCCTTTGACGAGCTCGCGTCCACCAAACGCTTTCAGCTGTCAATGCGAATAATATTGCAGGATAAATATTTTGTCAATCACTAAACATTAAAGTTCTCTCAGAAGGGAGTAGTTGTCCCCTTTTTCCTAAAGTGGAAGCTGGAACAAACTTTTCTTTTGCAGCCCCAAAAGAAAAGTTTGCAAAAGAAAAGGGGCTTTGTCCCGCTACGCCGCTTCCTGCGGCGAACGCGGGCGGCGCACGTCCATGTGCGCCGGGTTTAAGCCACCCGCTGTAAACTTTTTTCATTATAAATTACTCATTGCTCATTACTAATTGCCTTTCGTCCCCCTTTTTTCTAAAGTGGGAGCGCAAAACCATCTCGGCGTCTCGTCAACTCCGTTGCGTTTAAAAATATTTTGTAATTAGGATCAACTTTTCTTTGCTTGCCCAAAGAAAAGTTGCAAAAGAAAAGGCACCTCGCAGGGGCGTTTCCGGCAAAGAAAACATCCTGTTTTCGTTGCCGGCGGGCGCACGTCCTGTGCGCCCGTTCTTTCACCAACCGCTATAAAATTTTTTCATTACGTATTGCTAATTGCCCTTCAACTTTTCAGCGTAAAATTCTTTTATCTCGTTCGCAATGCGCTCAATGTTGTTCGGCAAAAAATGTATGTTGTAGCCGACAAAATACGGCGAAGTTGCATAGCGCGGCATAACTTTTGCAAAAATTTTCTCTGCGCGGCGATAGAAAAAAATGTTGTAGCTCGTGCAATTCTTGTTGAAAAAATTCATCACGTAATGAACTCCGACTTGAATAAAATCTGCCAGCGCGTCCAAACTGCCGCCCGCCTCGACAACTATATTCAGTTCGCCGAAACCAACTCGCGGACAATTTGAAACGTTAAATTCAACGCCTTCGCGCTCCGCAATTATTATTCCGCGCAGTTCTTCTTCGTCAAAAAGCAATTCTGATTTTAATTTCGGAAAGCCGACAAGTTGCATGTGCGGATGACGAATCGTCCCGCCCGACATTATCCCGTAATTTTTAAAGAATAAAACTTCCTCATATTTGCCCGACGCCAAAAGATTTTTCCAGTGCTTGATTCCCATTCCAATAACGCGCCGCATTTTTTCTTTCGGATAATCGGGCATGTCACTTTTGCACTCGCACCCTTCAATTAAAACAAATTGGTCGGCGGTCTCTATCACGTTGTATTTGTTCTTCAGAAAAATTATGTCGCCGTCAACGTCGATTATGCCCGTCAAATTTTCCACGTCGCAAAAAGGGCAGGCAGTCTCGGCGTGAGTCAAAGTCGCGGGCTTCGTCCTGCCCACGTCCGTATTGAATTTTATCAGATTTATATTCACGCCCAACGCCTCCCAAAATTTTATTCCTCGTCGTTTTCGCCGAAATGTTCGCGCAGAGCATCATACATGCACAACAACGCAACTTGCAACGTCATTTCGTCCATTTCAGGGCTCAATCTGCCGTATAAACTCAAAACTGCCTCGTCGTTTGCCGCGTGCGCTTTGCGCAAATCATACGGCATCGAAATTTCATCATAAAGGTCTGCAAAAGAAGCGTTCGGATAATTTTTTCGTGCCTCAAGAATTTTTTGCGCCGAATTTTCCACTCGCGACTTGTAACTGTCGGGATAAAACAGCGGGAACGGAAAACAGTTGTAGCAAATCGTGTTTGAATAGCGATAACTGATTCCCAATCGCCCCGCAACCATTCGCACCCAAGCCATGTGAACCGAAGAATTCAACATTCCGAACAAAAATAAATCCGCGTCGGGAACAACAAAAACGGCGTCGCTTGCAATGACATTTGCATCCATCCAACCAACGGGAATATATCGCCGACTTTCTCCGCTGACTCGCGGCACCAGCAAATAATTTTTTGTCGGTTGCCGAATCTCGGTAAATATCATCGGCTTATCCGCAAATTTTTGAGTCTGAATTTTTTTGCTCTTCAATCTGAACTCGCGGACATTTTTCACGCGTTCATAAACCAAAGGCATTTTACGAAGTTCATCGGGCGGACAATCGACAAGCCACAGGCAAAATCTTTTCTTGCCGCGAATAAATTCGAGAGATCCGACAAACGGATGAATCCATTTTTCTGCGCGGGGATTTTTGGAAATGAGATCGTCTTTTTCTTCGGGCGTCAACAAAAAATTTCCGTTATCTGTCGGCTGAGAACCTTTAATCATCGGCGGCACTTTGAAAAACGGCGACGGACGAGGCTCGACGTAAATATCGGGCGCGGGCAAAAGGTAGCCGTTAATATGATCGACTTCGATAAAGCCGTCGGGATATTCCGGGCTGAAAAGTTTCGGCATTCAATCAACCTCCCTCGCCGAGAAAAATATTTCATTGTCGGCAACTTCCTTGTCAATCTGCATTTCAAAAAGGATTATGCCACAACGCGGCGAAAAAGCAAACAGAAATATTTTCCACTGACCAAGGCGGTGCAGTTGACATAATGACAGAAGCAAAATCGAACGAAAAATTTTTAAAGGGCACATTCATTTTGACGATAGCAAGTTTCGTCGTTAAAGTTATCGGCTCTTTGAATTGGATTTTCGTTTCAAGAATATTGGGCGGCGAAGGCATCGGGCTTTATCAAATGGCATTCCCGATTTATTTTTTCGCAATGACAATTTCTCAAGCGGGCGTGCCCGTTGCAATTTCGATAATCACGGCGGAGCGCGTCGCCTTAAAAGATATTTTCGGAGCAAAGCGCGTTTTCCGAATCTCAATGTTTTTAATGTTGTTCACGGGAATATTTTTTTCCGTGCTCACATATTTTTCTGCGGATTGGTTAATCGATTGGCAATTCATACGAGACCCGCGAGCGCATTTGTCGATAGTGGCATTGTCTCCGACAATTTTTTTTGTAACATTTTTGGCGGCGTCGCGAGGATATTTGCAAGGTTGGCAACGCATGACGCCGACGGCAGTCAGCCAGATAATCGAACAAATTTTCCGCGTGATAGTCATGATAGCTCTTGCCGATTTATTTTTGCCGATGGGTTTGGAATATGCGGCGGCGGGCGCGAGTCTCGGAGCATTGGCGGGCGCGGTGACAGGTTTAATCGTCTTGGTTTATTTCCACATAAAATTAAATCGCGACATAGAAAAAACTTACGGCTTGGATTTGAAACCTTCGCCGCAAAATGAACATGAATCGACGACGGCGATAATCAAAAGGATTTTCAAATTGGCGCTGCCCGTCAGTGCGGCGTCGATAATGTTGCCGGTTGTCTCGAATTTGGATTTAATGATTGTGCCGCAGAGATTGGAAGTCGCGGGCTATTCGGTTCGGCAGGCGACGGAGCTTTTCGGATATTTAACGGGCATGGCGGTTCCGCTGATAAATTTGGCAACGATTTTGACGGCGTCACTTGCAGTTTCAATCGTGCCGGCAATTTCGGAGGCGCGAACTTTAAAAGATACGGAAAGAATTTTTCGACAGACGGCGGCGGCAGTAAGAATTTCAAACTTCGTCTGCTTTCCCGCGTTCGTGATAATGTTTTTTTTGGCGACGCCGATAGCGAGTTTGATTTACAATGCGCCGGGCGCGGGAGATGCGGTCATGATCTCGGCGGTCTCGATAATTTTGCTCGGGCTTCATCAAGTTTCGACGGGCGTTTTGCAAGGGCTCGGACATACTACAATCCCGATGGTGAACATGGTTTTGGCGGCGGCGGCGAAAGTTGTTTTGAACTGGACTTTGACGGCGATACCTGCTTTGGGAATTATGGGCGCGGCTTGGGCGACGGCGGCTGACATGGGCGTTGCGGCGTTCATAAATCTTTATTTCATTCACAAATACATTGGCTATAAAATTGAGCTCGGACAACTTTTCAAGACGATTTGCGCGTCGGGAGCGATGGCATTGGTCGTGAAATTTTTCTACGACTTGACGATAGCGGAATGGCACATGGAAATTTTTTCGACGTTCGGCGCGATTTTTGCGGGCGCGATTGTTTACCTTGCGACGTTGGCGATAATCGGTGGAATGCTCGAAGAAGACATGGCGCGCATTCCGATGATTGGCAGATTCGGGATAAAAATCTTTCGCAAGCTCGGAATTTTTTAACTTTCTTTTCGCGCACTAAAGAAAGTATTCAAAGAAAAAGCTTTTTAAACTACTTTTTCTTTGCTGCGCCCAAAGAAAAAGTAGCAAAAAGAAAGGGCGTTT
>CALFJC010000162.1 GCA_937877655.1 uncultured Selenomonadales bacterium | reverse complement strand
TTTTCAAGGAAAATTTGAAATGAACTCGGCAAAAAAAATTTAAATCCCCCGTCGAAACTCGGCAGGGGATTTTTTTATTCGCAAAAAATTTTTAGTCTGCAGTGAACGGCAAAAGCGCAATGTTGCGGGCGCGTTTGATGGCGATTGTCACTTGACGCTGATGCTTGGCGCAGTTGCCCGAAATGCGGCGCGGAAGAATTTTGCCGCGCTCGGTTGTGAAGCGGCGAAGTTTTGCCGCGTCCTTGTAATCTATTCTCTCAATTTTATCGACGCAAAACGCACAAACTTTTCTGCGCGGGCGTCGACCTCTTTCTCTGCGCATTTTCAAACCTCCTTAAAACGGCGTGTCTTCAGGATCGATTGTCTCGCCGCCGAAATAATCCTCATTTTTCTTCGGCGGAGCTTGTTCGCGACGATTTGAATAATCATTGCCCGAAGAACGTCCGCCCGAATAATTTTCTTCGCCGCCGCCGCTGTTTTGACGTTTGGAGTCGGCGAATTCGATATTGTCAATCCATATGTCGACAGAATTGACTTTGACGCCATCCTTATTTTCGTAGCTGGACGTTGTCAAACGCCCTTCGACAAGAACGCGGGAGCCTTTGGCAAAATATTTCCCGCAAAATTCGGCAGTTTTTTCCCACGCCGTAAGGTTGAAAAAATCAACGGCGTCTTTGTCTCTGCTGAATTGACGGCGAACGGCAATTCCCATTTTGGCGAAAGCCTTTCCGCTTTGCGAATAGCGGACTTCGGGATCACGAGTCAAATTGCCCGAAAGAAAAACTTTATTCATTCTTGAGCCTCTTTCTCGTCGGAACGAACAATCATGTGCTTGAGAACTTCGTCCGTAATTTTCATGACGCGGTCGCACTCGGCAACGCATTTCGGATCGCAAGTCACGTAGAACAGAACGTAGTAACCTTCAGCCTCTTTTTTGATCTCGTAAGCAAGGCGACGTTTGCCCCAGCGATCTTCCTTCGTGATTTTGCCGCCGTTAGCCGCGATGAGATTTGAAAATTTTTCGATGACGGCATTGGTTGCCTCTTCTTCCATCGAACGGATAATAAAGATAACTTCGTACTTCCTCAACAGGATACACCTCCCTTTGGTCTTCGGCTCGTTTTGGCGAGCAGAGAGTTTTTTAAAAAAGTTTTAACAGCCGCGAATTATATCACCGAAATTTTTTTATGGCAATGGCAAGGAAAAATTTTTATTCGGGAAATTGCCAATGAAATTAAAGCATGATAAAATTTCAGCGGTTTATCGGAAATTTTTTTGCGAATTGGCGGAAAGGAGTTTTTCAATTTGTTTTTTGGGATGTCAATGAGCGTCGGGATAGATTTGGGCACGGCAAATATTTTGGTTTACGTCAAAGGCAAGGGAATAGTTTTGCGCGAACCGTCAGTCGTCGCCTTCGATAAGGATAACGATAAAATTTTGGCGATAGGGCAAGAGGCACGAGACATGATCGGACGCACGCCCGGAAATATCGTTGCAATTCGTCCGCTCCGAGATGGAGTCATTGCGAATTACGAAATGACGGAAGCAATGATTCGGCATTTCTTGGAAAAAGTTATCGGGCGATCATTTTTATTCAGACCGCGAGTAATGATCTGCGTTCCGACGGGCGTCAACGACGTTGAAAAACGCGCAGTTCAGGAAGCGGCGGAGCAGGCGGGAGCCAAAAAAACCGAGCTTATCGAAGAGCCGATAGCGGCGGCGTTGGGCGCGGGAATTGATATTTCCGAACCGATGGGCTCAATGGTTATCGACATAGGCGGCGGCACTTGCGACGTTGCGGTTATTTCTTTGGGCGGAATTGTTGTGGGCGAAAGTCTTCGAGTGGCGGGCGACAAATTCGACAGCGACATAGAATTTTACGTCAAGAAGGAATACAATTTGATGATTGGCGAGCGCACGGCTGAAAATATCAAAGTTCAAGTCGGCGCGGCTTATCCCGGCGCAAGGAAGGATACAATCAGCGTTCGCGGACGAGATATTTTAACGGGCTTGCCGAAAAATATAACGGTCGGCTCGGACGAAATTGCGGGCGCACTTCATGATTCGGTTGAAAGTATCGTGCTGTGCGTCAAAAGTGTTTTGGAAAGAACTCCGCCCGAATTGGCGGCGGACATAATGGATCACGGAATATTTTTGACGGGCGGCGGCGCAATGCTTTACGGCTTGGCTGATTTGGTTCGCAAGGAAACAAATATTCCCGCCATGCTTGCCGACGATCCTTTAAGTTGCGTTGCGCTCGGCACGGGCAAAGCCCTTGAATCAATGAAAAATTAGGAATGAGGAATGATTAATTGAACTTTAAAAAATTATTTGCGGCAATCTGCGCGGCGGGCTTTTTGCTGACAGGTTGCGGCGGCGAACAAAGCGGCTCCGAGCCAGACAGAAATTCTCAAGCAACAATTATCAAAATCGGCATGATAAGTCATCTCAACGCCGGCGAAAAACAAATGGAAGAATATCTTTTCAAAATTCAAGAGAAGCGGCGGGCAAAAGTTGTAAATCACGTCCCGATTTTCTTCGACAGCTTGAGCTTGATGCAAATGGGAATTGAGTCGGGCAGAGTCGATGAGATCAGCACTTATAAAAATGTCGCGGATTATCTCATTGCCAACGACGATAAATTTGAATTTGTTCAGGACGAATGGATTAAGGGGCTTGCCGATAATTTTTGTTTCGCAGTGAAAAAAGAAGACGCCGCGCTTAAGGCAGACTTGGATAAAATTCTTGGCGAAATGAAATCGGACGGCTCGCTGGAAAGATTAATCGGCGAATACATTACCGACGCAAATAAAAATAAAACGCCGCCGAAAGTTGAACTGCCGAAATTTGACGGCGCGGAGACAATTAAAATCGGTGTGACGGGCGACTTGCCGCCGCTCGATTTGATTTTAGCCGACAATTCGCCCGCAGGTTTCAATACGGCTTTGCTCGCAGAAATTGCCAAACGCTTGGGAAAAAATATCGAAATTGTTCAAATCGACAGCGGAGCACGGGCGGCGGCTTTGAATTCGGATCAAATTGACGTTGTCTTTTGGGCGATTGTTCCCGACGGAAATAATTTCCCTTCAGACATAGACAAGCCCGACGGTTTGGAATTCAGCGTTCCTTATTTCAAAGACGACATCGCGCATCTCAAGCTTAAAAAATAATTTTGCCGAGTGTTTTGGAAAAAATATCGAAATTGTTCAAATCGACAGCGGAGCGCGGGCGGCGGCTTTGAATTCGGATCAAATCGACGTTGTGTTTTGGGCGATTGTTCCCGACGGAAATAATTTTCCTTCCGACATTGACAAGCCTGAAGGAGTCGAACTTTCCGCGCCGTATTTCAAAGACGACATTGCGCATCTCAAACTTAAGAAATAATTTTGCCGAGCGTTTTGGAAAAAATATCGAAATTGTTCAAATCGACAGCGGAGCGCGGGCGGCGGC
>CALFJC010000161.1 GCA_937877655.1 uncultured Selenomonadales bacterium | reverse complement strand
TATCGCCGCCAAGATCATCAGCAACGCGATTTTCTTTCCAAACTTCAAAAAATATTCCTCCTCGTCGCCTCAAAAAAATTTCATTTCCTGCCGATTATAATTCATAAAAATTTTTATCGCAACAAAAAAGGCGAAGGCTTACGCCTCCGTCTATTCTTTATATTCTTCCGCCGCGTTGACTGCGCAGGGAATTTCTATCGCCGCCAAGATCATCAGCAACGCGATTTTCTTTCCAAACTTCAAAAAATATTCCTCCTCGTCGCCTGTCAAAAAATTTTATCTCGTCGAATTATAATTCATAAAAATTTTTATCGTAACAAAAAAGGCGAAGGCTTACGCCTCCGTCTCTGTCTTTATTTGAAACGCAATCAATTTCTTCATATCTCACCTCCCTGTTGCAGATGCTTGGTGGGCACTGCAGAAAATTTTGCCGCCGACCAAGATGCGGGGACATCTTTTCGGCTTTGTGGCGTTTATGTTGTTTTAATAGGTTTAACGCAGATTATATTTGAAAACGATTAGAAAATCCTTAAGGCAAAATTAATTTCCGCGATCAAAAAAATTTTTTATTCAAAACGCGTCTACTGTATCAGAAAATTTTTTGGTTTGCAAGCCAATGTTGAAAAATTTTTCGGAGCAAAAAAATATTGTATTCAATGAAAGGCGGGCTTGAAATTATTTTGCGCGCCGAATATAATTGCAAAAGTTTTTCAGGCAAGACCATTTGAAAGGATGAATTTGAAGTGGCAAACGTCGACAAGGAAGCACTCGCCCTGCACAAAAATAATCACGGCAAGTTGGAAGTCAGGAGCAAAGTTCCGCTTAAAACCAATAAAGATTTGACGCTTGCTTACACGCCCGGCGTCGCGGCTCCCTGCCTTGAGATTAAAGACGACTTCGATAAAATTTACGACTACACCAATCGCGGAAATTTGGTTGCGGTCGTCACGAACGGCACGGCTGTTCTCGGCTTGGGCGATATTGGCGCGGGCGCAGGGCTCCCCGTCATGGAAGGCAAAGCGATTTTGTTCAAAGGTTTTGCGGGCGTCGATGCAATTCCCATTTGCCTTGATACAAAAAGCGTCCCCGAAATTATCAAGACAATTCAACTGATGGCTCCGAGCTTCGGCGGAATTAATCTTGAGGACATTAAAGCCCCTCAATGTTTCGACATTGAGCACGCTTTGAAAGATTCCGTTGATATTCCCGTTTTTCACGACGACCAACACGGCACGGCGATTGTCGTTGCCGCCGCTCTGATTAATGCGCTCCGTCTCGTCGGGAAAAAATTTTCGGATATAAAAGTTGTCGTCAACGGCGCGGGTGCGGCAGGCATGGCGATAACTTATCTGATTCAAAAAATGGGCGCGAAAAATGTCATGCTCTGCGACTCAACCGGTGCGATTTATGAGGGACGCGGCAAAGGCATGAATCCTTACAAAGATCAAATTGCCGCCGTCACGAATTTTGATAAAGAAGCGGGACAACTCGTTGACGTAATTCATGGCGCGGACGTTTTTATCGGCGTGTCGAAAGCAAATCTCTTGACGGAAGAAATGGTTAAGATGATGAACAACGACGCGATAATTTTGGCGATGGCAAATCCCGTGCCCGAAATTATGCCCGACAAGGCGAAGGCGGCAGGAGCTCGCGTTGTGGCAACGGGACGCAGTGATTTTCCAAACCAAGTCAACAATCTTTTGGCATTCCCCGGCATTTTCAGAGGAGCTCTCGACGTTCGGGCAACCGACGTAAACGAGGAAATGAAAATTGCGGCGGCTTATGCGATTGCCTCCCTTGTCAGCGAAGACGAACTTAACGAAGAACATGTTATCACGACACCTTTTGATAAGCGCGTTGCGCCGACTGTCGCGGCGGCTGTCGCCAAAGCGGCGATTGAATCGGGCGTGGCGCGCAAAAAAAATATCAAACCCGAAGATGTCGCCAGACATACAATAGAACTTTTGAGTGCAATTCATAACGATTAGGTTTTAGGTTTTCATTCCTAATTCCTAATTCCTAATTCATAATTGATAAAAGTGCTCGTAGTTTAGAGGATAAAGCGTCAGCCTCCGGAGCTGAAGAACGCGGGTTCGACTCCCGCCGAGCACACCAACCAAAAAAATTCAGCGGTTCCTAATCGGAGCCGCTTAAAATTTTTAAAAATCATATCGGACGCCCGCAAACACTCCGTTTAAATCAAAATCGTTGCGTCGAAGTTTAAAATCCGTTCGCCGCCAGCCCGCACTTATCGAAAAATTTTTTTGCGGAAAATATCTCAAGCCCGATTCAAAATCCGAAAAATGCCCGCGACTTCCCAACGTCAAGCCCGAAAATTGCACATAGACATCAAGGCGCGGACGAATTCTCGCATAAATATTTACTCCGACGCTCGGCAGGACAGAAAAATTTTCGTCAACGGCATTCAATGAAACATTCCATTCAAGCCCCGTGCCCATAAGCGAAAAAATTTCCTTGTTGACTTTGAGCTTGAAAAAATTTTTGTCGTTATTTATCCAGTCCAACGAAACATTTTTGTACTTCAATAAAATTTCGGGTGCCGCCTTGTCAATGAAAAATTTCGTCTCAAGGTTGAAGTCGGAAGTTTTTTTCTTGATGCTTGCAATTCCCTCATCAACTTCGGGAGAATTTTCCGCCGCCGCCGTATTCGTCAGCAAAATAAAAATTGTCGCCGCCAAAATTTTTTTCATTTAAAAACGCGCTCCGCCAATCGCGCCGCTCGAAAATTTTTTTGGCTGAAAATCTTTGTCGCTCTTGCCTTTGATTATAACTTTGTCAACGTATTTGTTCACGCGTTGCGAAATAATCTTCGCCGTCTTCTCGACCGATTCGCTGTAAGCTTGCGTCCAAGCGTCGTCAAAGCCGCGACTCGGTTTGTGATGCTTTATCCCTTGTCCCGCGAAATTTTTTTGCCAAAGAATTTGTTCTGTCTCAACGTTTATGAATTGCAGGTTGACGACGGTAGTTAAAGCCGTGCGCTCCGTTACGATAAAGCCGCCGACCCCGATGCCCGTGCCGACGCGCCGCAATGTTTTACCTGCCGAGCCCGAAGTCCACGCGCCAACCAGCGAAGTAAGTCCGCCCGTCGCGCCGAAAATCGTTGAAAGAGTTTTATCCTCAACCTTCGTCAAGCCCAACGCCAAAACTTCGCAACGAATCACATAATCCGCGCCGAGATTTTTATAAAAGTTTTGATCAAAGTTTTCGGGCGTCTCCGAAGGAACGGGCAATTCTACCGCGTCAAAAATTAGAATTTCGCCGAGATTTTCTGCGGGAAAATTTTTTTCGGCGGTGACTTCTTCGTCAAGAACCAATTCGTCTTCAGAAAAAAGTTTTGTGTCGATAACTTTCACGAGATTTTTTTCAACGAGTTTTTCCGTCAAAAAATCTTTAAGCAAATCAGCCGTGCCAAATTCCTGATGCCGCGAAGTGTCCGAAACTTCGATTGCAACTTTTATCCGTTCTTCTTCCGACAAGCCCGCGCTTTTTGCAAGTGCCGTGCTTTGCAAGCTCAACAAAATTGCCAAGCACATTAGAAAAAATTTTTTCATCGCTCCCGCCTCCAAAAGTTTTTATCATTATAGCACAAAAAAACTCCCGCGCAGGTCGGGAGAAATTTTTTTTATTAAAGCGCGGCGATTTACTTAAAATTTTCTATGAGTAAATCGCGACATCTGTTCCGCCGCTTTTAAAGCGGCAAAAAAATCCCCGCGACAATACGGGGAATTTTTTTATCCGACATTTACAAAGCTAGCAATGCGCTAGCGTTGCGTACCGGCGCGGCGAGTACTTTAAAATTTTGAGTAGCAAAGCGCGACATCTGGATGCAACGTCACGTTGCTTTTTTATTCAAACCGTCGGAGCCTTCGGTATCACTTGATAAAAAGAAGGTTTGTCGCCGCGATCAAAGGGAGTTCCTCTGTTGACAATTTTAATTTGAATTGCTTCCATGCGCAAACTCGCGCCCGCCGAGCCCGAAGGTTCTCCGTTCTTCGCCCAACCGAGCCAACCGATATTTTCGACATGCGCCCGATAATATACGTCGAAATATTTTTCCGTGCTCCCGGAAAGTTGAATTCGGATTGCTTCCATGCGCAAATTTTGTCCGACCGTGCCGGCGACGCCGCCCGATTCAGTCCAATTCTGCCAGCCGATATTTTGAACATGCGCGCTGTATTTTATGCCGCCAAAATTTATAATCAGAGCCTCAAGGCGTTTGGCTTGCATGACAGTTCCCGCAATTTCGCCGTTGCCGACAGCTTGCATCCAGCCGTTGCCTTCGACATTCGCCTGATAACTGATTTGCGGTTGCGCCGAAACATTTTGCGCGAAGAAAATTATCGCCGCCAAAAAAATTGTCGAGAAAGTTTTTTTGAACATTTAATCACCACCTGCGTTCGCCGTAACGTCCGTATCTGTCGCGATTGTAATCGTCGCGGTCGTATCTGTCGCGGTCATATTTGTCGCGATTGTACCTGTCGCGATTATAATCGTCGCGGTCGTAATTGTTGCTGCCCTTTTTGACGATTTTAATTTGCAAAGCCTCAAGTCTCAAACCTTCGCCCGCAGTGCCCGCGAGATCTCCGTTTTTAACCCATCTTTGCCAGCCGATTTTTTGAACATGTGCCCGATAAATTACGTCGTAACTGTCGGCGTAACTGCCCGTAAGTCTGATTCTGATTCCTTCCATGCGGCGACTTTCGCCGACCGTGCCCGCAACGCCGCCCGAATACGTCCAACCTTGCCAGCCAATATCCTGAACATGCGCGTTGTATTCTATGCCGTCAGAAAAATTTATGACAATCGCCTCAAGCCGCTTGCCTTGATCCGTTGTGCCGGCGACATCGCCGTCCTCGACGGGACGCATCCAGCCGTAATCTTGGACGCTTGCTTGATAAGTTATGTGCGGCGCGGCTGATACACTTTGCGCGAAAAAAATTATCGCCGTCAAGAAAACCGCCGCAAAAATTTTCCTAATCATTTTGATCGCTCCTTTAATGCCCGTTCGACATCGCGCTTGGCAGATTTTTCATGAAGTGCGGCGCGTTTGTCGTAATTGTGTTTGCCGCTCGCCAATGCCAATTCCAATTTCGCACGCCCTTTTTTAAAATAAATTTTCAAAGGAATGAGTGTAAAACCTTTTTCGCGAGTTTTGCCGAAGAGCTTTAAAATTTCTTTTTTGTGCAGGAGCAGGCGGCGGCGTCTCAACGGCTCGTGATTAAAAATATTTCCCTGTTCGTAAGGGCTTATGTGCATGTGTTCGATAAAAATTTCTCCGTCCTTGACTTCGGCGTAGCTGTCGCGAAGATTCGCCTTCCCGACGCGCAAACTTTTTACCTCCGTCCCTTTAAGCTCAATGCCCGCCTCAAAAGTTTCATGAATAAAATAATCGTGACGCGCCTTCCGATTTTCACAAACAGTTTTTATCGCTTCTTTCATAAAAATCACCTCGCCGCAATGATAACAATCACGCGGGCTTTTTGCAAATTAAAAATCCCTTAACTTTCATTAAGGGATAATTTTATTGTTCGCGAAGAATTTTTCTGAACGCCGCCTCCACTTCGCGAATATAATTTTCGGAATTCATCAGCGGAGATTTTTTCATCATTCCGCGCAGATTTTTCCGCAAAATCGTAAGCAACTCCCAATCGTTCGCCAGAGCAACGGCGCGATTTATATAATCGTCAACCGAATCAACCGCCAATTCATCAAGCCCGACATTTTTTAAAATGCTCAGCCCGAAGCGCGAGCCGTGTCTGTCGCCGTAAAGACTCACGACGGGCACGCCCATATACAACGCCTCGCAAGTCGTGACGCCGCCCGTGTAAGGAAAAGTATCAAGCGCAATATCAACGTCGTCATATTCGCGAAGATAATCTTTCGTCAAGCCGCGCATTTCAACCCGTTCAATTTCAATGCCCGAAATTTTTAATCGGTTGCGGGCAAAATCTCGTCCGCTCTCCGTCTCCAAAATTTTATTTTTCAAAATCAGTCGGCTGTTCGGCACGGCGTCCAAAATTTTTTTCCAAACCGTCAACATTGAATCCGTAACCTTGCTGAACTGATTGAAACTGCCGAATGTCACAAAATTTTTTTCAAGACAAGGCGGCGGAGAAATTTCCAAGCTTGTTGAAGATTCAAAGCAAATGTGGCTGTGCGGCAAGCGAATAATTTTTTCCGTGAAATATTTTTCGGAACCTTCCGCGCATATTTCATCCGACAAAAAATAATCGAAACAATCAAGCCCCGTGCTGTTCATGTAGCCGACGCCCGAAATTTGAACGGTTGCGGGACGATAAGCCGCGACTCGGAGCCGATTGCCCGACGTGTGCCCCGACATGTCGAACAAAATATCAATCTCGTCGTTGCGAATAAGTTCCGCCGCCTTCGCGTCATTCAAGCATGAAATGTCGCGCCAATTTTCGACGGTCGCCGCAATATGTTTCGTTATGTTGTCGAAATTTTTTCTGGCATTGTAGCAGTAAGTTGCGAAAAAATTTTTGTCGAGCTTGTAAATCAAAGTCCACGCCCATTTTATCGCGGCATGATTTCCGAAGTCACCGGACATAAAGCCCACGCGAATTTTTTTGTGCTTGTAAAATTTTTTCGGGTAAGGCGTAATGTCCGATAAATATTTTTTGTACTCGGCATAAAGATTTTTAAAATCGTTCACGGAAAATTTTTCGGAGGCATTGGCTGCCAAAATCGCGTTGCTGATCTCGGAGCAAGCTTCGGCGTTGTTTTTTGAAGTTTCGCCCGCCAAACGCAAAAGTTCCGCCGCCGATTCCGCTATCCCCAATTTTTGAGAAGCTATTCCCAAAATGTTCAAAACGCCCGACAAAAAATCTCTTTCTTTAGGTGACGAGATGTCGAAGAGCGGCAAAATTTTTTGGGCGAAAAGAAATGTCTCAACCGTTTTGCCTTGTTCGCGCAGGATATAAAGTTTGAGTAAAAGCGGCTTTTTCCAATGCGGCGCGGCAAGTTCAACTTCGCCCAAAATTTTTAATGCCGCGTCGAAATTTCTTTCTTTGTATTCAGCTAGAGCCGCCTTGTATGTTTCTATGACGTCCATGATTTTCTCCGTATAAATTTTTTTCGTAATGATAACAACCGCGCAGAATTTTTGCAAACAAAAAATCCCTCAGCTTTTGCCGAAGGATTTTTTTGTTCCGTTCATTGTTTGTGCGTTTTCAAAAAATGTTCAATGCGATTCAACGCTTCGGAAATTTTATCAATGCTCGTGGCGTAGGAACAGCGGACGTGTCCCGCGCCGCATTTTCCAAACGCCGTGCCGGGAACAAGCGCAACATGCTCCGCTTGAATCAATTTCTCGGCAAATTCCGTCGAAGTGAAACCGCTCGCCGTTATGTTCGGGAAAATGTAAAAAGCTCCTCGCGGCTCGAAACTTTCCAAGCCCAAAGTATTAAAGCCGTCAAAAATTAAATGGCGTCGCCTGTCGTAGTCGGCAACCATTTTTTTCATGTACTTTTCTCCGCGCTTGAGAGCCTCGACAGCCGCCATCTGCGCGGTTATCGGCGCACAAAGAATTGTGTATTGATGAATTTTCGTCATCGCCCCGATAAAATCTTCATTGCTCAGCGCGTAACCGATTCGCCATCCCGTCATCGCATAAGCTTTGCTGAAACCGTTAAGCAAAATCGTTCTGTCGCGCATTTTCGGAAGCGCAGAAAAACATTCATGAACTCCGCCGTAAGTCAGGTCGCCGTAAATTTCATCGCTGATAACAATCAAATCGTGCGCTTCGGCGAAGTCCGCGATTTTTAATAAATCTTCGCGCTCCATAATCGCGCCCGTCGGATTGTTCGGATAGCCGATAAGAATTGCTTTGGTTTTTTTTGTAAGGAAAGGTTCCAACTCTTCGGGCGTGATTCGGAATTCGTTTTCGATTTTCGCGGGCACGCTGACAGGAATTCCGTTCGCCATAAAAGTACAAGCTTGATAAGAGACGTAGCAAGGTTCGGGAATTAAAACTTCATCGCCGGGATTTAAAATCGCACGCAACGCCAAATCCAACGCCTCGCTGACTCCGACAGTCACCAAAATTTCCGTGTCAACGTCGTAAGCCACATTGAATTTTTCTTTGTAGTGACGGGAAATTTCCTCGCGAAGTTTCAACATGCCGCGATTGGCAGTGTAACTCGTATAGCCGCGCTCCAAACCGTAAACGCAACTTTCGCGAATCGGCCACGGCGTCACAAAGTCCGGCTCTCCTACGCCCAATGAAATTACGTCCTGCATTTTCGCGGCTATGTCGAAAAATTTTCTGATGCCGCTCGGCGCAACCGACTTAACCGAGTTCGACAATTTATCTTGCCAAGTCATGGCGCAACCACCAACCTGCGGTCGCGGTCGTCGTCTTCTATTATCACGCCGTCTTTTTTGTACGCCTTCAACATGAAATGACTTCGCGTCTGTGTCACGCCTTCAATCGGCGCAAGCCGCGTCGCAACGAAATTTGCAACGTCCTTTAAAGATTTTCCTTCGATTATCACGAGCAAATCAAAATTGCCGCTCATCAGATAAACCGTCCGCACTTCGTCAAAGCGATAAATTCTTTCCGCAATGGCATCAAAACCGACTTCGCGTTGAGGCGTCAAATTAATTTCGATTATCGCCGTGACAACGTCATCGCCGAATTTTTCCCAGTTAATCAGTGCGCCGTAAGACAAAATAATTTTTTCCTTTTCAAGAACGGCGATTTCCTTTTCAATTTCGTACTCCGATTTTTGCAACATGGACGCCAGCTCGCCCGTCGAAAGTCTTGCGTTGTGCTCCAGCAACTCCAAAATTTCTTTCATAAATTATCCTCCTTCAATCATCAAATAAAATTTTTCTTCCTGCGCGGCAAAATTTTTAATCGCTTCCATGCCGCCGCGCCCGTGATCCAATTTGTCATTCAAAGCGCAAATCATTTCCAAAAAATCTTCCAAAGTCAAACGTGCCCGCGAAAGAGCCGCCAAAACTGCCGCAAACTCAATCAGCCGATAAACCGTGACGAACACGCGGCAATTAAATTTCTCGCCGCCCGTGAACGCGCAGGGATAACAGCGCATGAAAAATTCGTTGACAAGATAATTTTCAAGGACGACGGAAAAATTTCCGCGCAGTTGCTCCAAAATTTTTTTCCGATTGGCGCGATAAGTTTCGATGAGCCGATTTTTTTTGTCGCCGTCTAAATTTGCGCCGTAAGTTTCTCCGAAAATTTCAATCAACGTTGCCGCATGATTTTCTTCGTCAAAGTCGACAGAAATTTTTTCTCCGAAGAATTCGCAGAGATTTTTAAGCCGCGCATTTATCGACAAGTCGCGCCGTTGCAAAATTTTTATCGCCGCCTGTTGTCGAGCCAAAAATTTTTCCGCATCCGAAATTCTTTTCGTGAAGTCGAAAAAATAATTCCTAATTCCTAATTCCTCATTCCTAATTGCAATCGGTTCTTCGCGCAGGAGAATTGAAATTGCGGCGACGGGACAAGTCAGCGTCATTGCCTGCAAAAAAATTTCTTCGCCGAGTTTGTAAGTCACTCGCGGGAAACTTTGACAAATCGCGGGCAAAAAATCTTCGCCGTGCTTGAGTTGCAATTTGCACAAAAAATTTTCGTTCAGAAAAGGACACGCGCCCGATTCTTGCAATTTGAAAACCTGCGCGGAGTCGTCAACGTGTTGAAAAAATTCTTCTCGGTCGGGGAGCGACAAATATTTTTGTCGAGTTTCTTCGTCCAAAAAAATTTTCCAATCCCTGCAACAACGCGAGCCGCAAATTTTTCCGTCGCACTTGAAATTTTTAACGTAAGTCGGTCGAAAAATTTTCATCTGATAAAATGCGTAAAAGTAATTTCTTCTTTTTGCGGCAAGCCGAATTGTTCTTTGCCGAGCGCGATACTCTTCATGAGAAAAGTCATATTCCTTGCCAGCGTCCGCATTGTTTGAAGTCCTTCGGCGTCTTGAGTCGCCTCGCCCTTTTCAAGCCCGTAAACCATATTCCAATATTGGCTGCCCGCAATCGCCATGCCGGTTATCGCGAAATATTTGTTGAGCACGTCGAACGAAGAACTTGCTCCGCCGCGTCTGCAAATGACAACGCCCGCGCCGACTTTCATTGTTTTATCCTTTGTGAAAGTGCTGTAAAAAAGTCTGTCGAGAAAAGCAAGCGTCGTGGCATTTGGCGAGCCGTAATAAACGGGCGTGCCGACAACAAAACCGTCCGCCTCCATAAATTTTGGCGCAACCTCGTTGACAATGTCCTTGAAAACGCAATGACCAAGCTCAAAACATTTCAAACAAGCGACGCAACCGCGAATTGTTTTGTTCCCGATGTGAACAAGTTCGGTCTCAACATTTTCCGCCTCAAAAATTTTAATCATCTCGTTGAGCGCGACGCTCGTATTGCCTTCTGCTCGCGGCGAGCCGTTAATCAATAAAACTTTCATGTAAAACACTCCTTTCATATGCCGGAGAAATATTTTGACGCGGCGGGCAAAAATCCTTTCAAATGCAATTAGGAATTATGAATTAGGAATTAGGAATGGACAAAACCAATTATTAATTCCTCATTCCTAATTTCTAATTAAAAAAAGCCGACGTTTATCGGCTGAAAAATTTTTATGTGCGTTTAAACATTTTGGCGAGATCTGCGGAAGAAAATTTTATAATCGTCGGGCGTCCGTGCGGGCAGGTGTGCGGGTGCGGAGTTTCGGAAAGTTCTTTCAAAAGAATTTCCATTTGCCGAAGGTTGAGTTCTTGTCCCGCCTTTATCGCCGCCTTGCAAGCCGTCGTTGCCAAAACCGCTTGACGAATTTTTTTTGCAATGTCGCCCGCCTCATTTACGCCCTTGAAAATTTCCGCAATAATTTCTCGCAAAAGATTTTCGGCGTCGGACTCGGCGGCGTCGGACGGAACTTCGATAAGACGAAATTCATTTTCGCCGCTCGGCTCCATTGTGAAACCCAAATCCGCGAAGACGCCGAGATTTTTTTCGATAAGTTCGGCTTCTCGCGAATCAAATTTCATAACGCGATGAATCAGCAAACCTTGCGCGGGGATTTTTTCTGCGTAGCCGCTCAATTTGTCGAACAAAATTCTTTCGTGCGCGGCGTGTTGGTCGACAATGTATAAATCGTTGCCGCTCTGCGCCACAATGTAGCAAAGTGCAACTTGCCCGATTGGTTCAAGTTCAAAAGTTTTTTCTGGCGGAGAAATTTTTTCGGCGGGAATTTTTTTTTCAATCTGCGCGGGAGCGGAAGTTTTTTCGAGAGAAGAATTTTTTTCCGGCAAAAAAATTTCTTCAGACAGAGAAATTTTCGGCGCAGAAAATTCCTCCTCCATTCCTAATTCATAATTCCTAATTCCTAATTGCATTGGCGCGGGTTTGGGATTTTTTTCGGGAGAAGATTTTTTCGGCGCAGAAAATTCTTCCTCAATTCCTAATTCCTCATTCCTAATTCCTAATTGAATTGGCGCGGCGACTTCGGTTAAATCATTGACTTCCTGCTTGCCTTCGACAGCCTCGCGAACCGCATGATAAATCGCCTTGAAAATTCGTCCTTCGTCCTCGAATTTTATTTCAATCTTTTGCGGATGAACATTCACGTCGATTGAGTTTTGCGGCACGTCAATTTTTATGCAAGCGAAAGGAAAGCCCGTTTTGGGGATAAGAGCCTTGTAAGCTTCGTCCAATGCCTTTGAAATGGTTTTGTTTTCGATAATGCGCCCGTTGACAATGAAAGTCTGCCAACTGCGATAACTTTTTAAAATGTTGGGCTTGGTGACGAAACCGCGCAGAGATAAATTTTCGGCGTCGGCTTGCAAAGTAAGGAGCGAGTCGGTTAATTCCGTGCCGTAAATCGCGCCGAGTGTGTCGAGAATATTTCCGTTGCCGGGCGTCGCAAGAGCCGTGCGGTTGCCGTTGATAAATCGGAAAGAAATTTCGGGGCGGCTTATCGCAAGCTTAACAATGAAATCATTAATTTTATTTGCTTCGGTCGGCGTCGCCTTTAAAAATTTCAGCCGCGCAGGCGTGTTGAAAAATAAATCTTCAACCAAAATTGTCGTGCCGACTTTGCAACCGACTTCGTGAACGTCAGAAAGTTTTCCGCCGTCGATTGAAAGTTTTGTACCGAGTTCATCTTCAGGGCGGCGCGTCTGCAAAATAAATTTCGAGACGGCGGCAATGGTCGGCAGAGCTTCGCCGCGAAAACCCAACGTAGAAATTTTAATCAAATCATTGACGCTTGAAAGTTTGCTTGTGGCGTGGCGACGGACGGAAAGAACGGCATCTTCGCGAGTCATGCCCGCGCCGTCGTCCGTCACACGGATTAAAGCTTTGCCGCCGTTTTGAATTTCAATTTCGATTCGTTTTGATTCGGCGTCAATGGAATTTTCAACAAGCTCCTTGACGACCGAAGCAGGACGCTCGACGACTTCGCCTGCCGCAATTTTGTTTATCGTGTTTGTATCCAAAAGTTTTACCTTGCTCAATTAATCAACCTCCAAAAAATTTTTTCGTTCAAACGAGGCGAGAAATTTCGCTTGTCGAAAAATCAGAGTGCGCCCATTGGATGCCTCGTCACGTTGCCCCGCCGCAATTTTGTTTATCGTTTTTGTGTCGAGAAGTTTTACCTTGCTCAATTAATCAGCCTCCAAAAAATTTTTTCGTTCAAACGAGGCGAGAAATTTCGCTTGCAGAAAAATTAAGCGCGAACGCAGGATGCCTCGTCACGTTGCCCCGCCGCAATTTTGTTTATCGTTTATTGTATCTAAGAGTTTTACCTTGCTCAATTAATCAGCCTCCAAAAAATTTTTTCGTTCAAACGCGGCGCAGAGTTGCAACTATCGAAAAATCAGAGCGCGTCAGCTGGATGCAACGTCACGTTGCCCTCCAAAAATTTTTCTTGAAAAAAATTCTACAACATTTATTAACGCCGCGCAATAAAAAAGGAGCCCGAAGACTCCCGACAAATTTTTTGTTTGTTTAATTCATGCCGCTTGCAAGAGTCGCAAGATTAACATTGACAACCATATCTTGATAATAAGGCGTCGTCACGGAAACTCCTTCGGGCGTATCGAAATTTTTCGGACGCTCCGAATCGTCGGCGGGCACTACTACCCAAAAAATTACGTCGACTTGTCCCGAAGTCAAGGCGGCGGCACGGGCTCCGCTGTCAATCTGCACAAGCTCAATATTTTTTTCTATGCGCTTTGAAATTTCCGCGAGAACCGCCGTGTTGAATCCCGCAGGTTGTCCGTCGGCAAGCACCAAATCAAGCGGCGGCAAATCGCCCGTCACTCCGACTCTGATTGTCTCCGCGCCGTCAATCTTCCGAATATCGACGGGCAACGGCGTTTCAAGGTTCGTTATATATTTTTCAACTAAAGAATCAAGCGTGCCGTCGGCTTTCATCGAGTCAATCGCCATGTCGAAAGAATTTTTCAAGGCGGAGTCTTCCTCGCGCAGAGCACAACAAAAATCATCGACAAGCTTGACGGTCTGAGTTTCTTTTATCGCAAAATCGGAATTGTTTGCAGTCATGTACTTCGCCACACTGCCATAGGTTTGAATCTCATCGATATTCTTCGCGGCAAGAGCCATCTGCATTGAGTTGAAATTTTCAAAGAAATTAATTTCGCCGCCGGCAACTTTGGCGGCTTGTTCGGGCGTCGTGTTCAGTTGAGAAATTGCGCCGATTCGCGTCCCCGTATCGGCTGTATTATCATTTCCGCAACCTGTGATAAGGGAAATGGGAAAAAGGAAAAGGGAAAAGATAATTGTTATTAAAAATTTTTTCATGCCATTTGTCCTTTACTTGATGAAGTTCAGATAAAACGCAAGCAAAATCAAGCCCGGCACTCCGAATAAACCGACAATCAGCGCGTGTACAAAAGTAATTTTTATGACGATAAAGCCCGTCAAGTTCACAAGGTAAAGAATCGCCGCGCCGATTAAACTGTTCCAAATAATTTTGAACGGCAACTCGATAAAAAATTTCAGCGCGAGAATTATCAAAATGCCCGCAACCAATCCGATACTGATTTCAATCATTTTCATTCCTCCTGTTAGCTTATAGCTTATAGCTTATAGCTTTTCCCTCCTATCAGCTATAACCTATCAGCTATAACCTATTTTACGTAAATTGTAAGCGTGCTGTAAGTCAAAGACTGCAAAACTAAATCGGCGTTCGTGACGGCTTGCAATTCGTTGAAAAGAGTTTGCGGAGAGCCGCCGTAACCGACATTGAAAATTGCCCGCCCGTTTTCGTAGCTCGAAAGATTTACGGTCTTGACGCGGCTGATTTTTCCCAACGCATTTTGCACAAGATTTATTTTGGAAAAATCCGCGCCGTAAACAATGACTTCGACGGCTTGACGGCTGGTGTACATGCCCGTTATCTGCTCGACGAAATAATTTCCCATCTGTTCGCCCGCCGACGCCAGAGCTTTTTTCGCGGCAATGGCTTGAGAATTATCGTAAGCCGAGCCGTATTTTCCGTCCGCCGCGATAACTTGTCCCGTCCTCACGACAAACATTTTTGCTTCAACGCGGGCGCGGCAAGCTTCCATATTCGTTCGCTGATTGCCCGGCAAATAATTTCCGAGATCTCCGACGCCTTCGCTGAAACTTTCTCCGACAATCATAATATCTGCGCTGAAATTTTGCGCCGCCTGTTTCATCTGCGCAACGTTCATTGCCATCGGGCTTTGATAATTTAAGCCCGTGCCGACTTCGACGACATTTGAAAAGCCCGCGTTAAGCAAAGTTTTGACAATGGCAGTTTCGCCGCCCGAACCGCCGACGTTGTAATTTAAATGTTGTTCGGGAACATAAACCGCGATTTTCGGGTTGCGAAGTTGAACATTGATAATTCCAAGCCGAGCAAGTTCACTCATAAGTTTTGAATCGGGTTGAGTATCAATTTCGGCATTAATCGTGACGCGCCAAATTTCTCCGATTTGTTCGCGGCTCACAACGTAATAATCATTGACGAAGCCGCGAGACTGCGTATAAATTTGATCGCTGATTAACATTTGATTTTGAACGAGCGTTTCGGAATCGACGAGCACGCCCAAAGTATTTTCCACAGCCGCCCGCAACGCATCATTTTCTGCTTCGGAAGGCGTCATGCCCGTGCCCGTCACCGTAATATTTTTTGCCGCCGCCTCCGCGCAGATTATCATCAGCAACGAAAAAATTATTATCACAAACTTTTTCATGTCGTCAACTCCTTTTGACAATGTCGCCCTTATGAATTGCGTTAGAATGTTCTTCCGCCCTGCAAATCGCATAATCGGAATAGACTTCGATAACTTTAATTTTGCCGACTTCATTTTGTTTCATGCCGACAATTTTTCCGTTCACAACGATCGGCGAAGTTTCGCGGGCAACAATTAAAATCTCTCCGCGCCGAAGCCCGCTGTCCGAGCCGTGATCAATGTAAATGTCCGAACCGGAAATTTCTGCGACGCGAGCGCGGAAAGGATTAACGCTGTCAATGTCCTTTAAAAAATTATCGGCGGCATTTTTGCAGGCGTTATGAAAAGCACTCGCCACACTTGAACCGCTCTTGTTGCCTTCGACGATTTTTGCGGTAATAATTTCGCCCGTCGTGTTGTCGACAAGCCGATATTCCAAGCCGATTTTCCCTTTGAACTTGTGAAGGAAACCGCCCGCCGTCTCTTGAATTCCGCCGAGCCCCAAAGCCGATCCGATTGTCGCAATGGCAGTTGCAGTGGGATTTTGTTCGACGAAAGCCATCGTCACTTTTCCAAGCAGTGTATAATCTGCGCCGCTCAATTTTCCAAGCTCAACGGCTTTGTCCGGGTCGACGGCGACATTTTGAAAACCTTGCTCCTTGAGTATCGCGCCGAGTTGAGTTCTTTCGACGACAGTATAAGTTCCCGCAGAGTGTATCGCAACAATTAATTGTTCGGTCATAATTTCGGCGACTTTTTCTTCGTCATAGCCCGAAACATTTTCAAGCGGCATGACGGCGACGATTTTTTTTGCGGCGGCGCAGTTCAGCGAACTCAAAATCATAATCGCGCACATTGCCGCAAAAATTTTTTTCATGAAAATCACGGCACTCCTCCTCCTTATCGAAAATTTTTTTTAATATATCAGAGGCAAATTAAAATCTCAATAAAAATTTCCCGAAAGCGGGCGCGAAAATAACGCTTGATATATTTAACCGATTCTAATAAAATCTGCGCAGAAAATTTTGCGTGAGGTTCAAATCATGGAAGAGAAAAATTCAACCGAAAATAAACAAGACAAGCGCACAATCTCAACGGCGATGGTGGGCGGCGTGATTGTTGCGTTGCTTTTGATTATCTCGACTGCTTGGATAAGTCGCAACGAACGGAGCGGCACAAGCGAAGCCGTCCACGCCGTCAGCCGAGTTTATCTGCGCGAACTTGTTGACCGCCGAGAACAAGTCATAATCGCCCGAATAAGACGAAACGTTTCGCAGATCAGAAATGCTCTGAAGATTTTAAACGCCAATGATTTGCAAACTCCCGAAGCCCTCAATGTTTTTCTCGGCAGAATGAAAATTCTTTACAACGTTGAGCAAATCGGTTTCGTGAATGAAAAAGGCTCCGTCTTCACGCCCGAAGGCATCGCGCCCAATCCCGGCGAATATTTTTTTGCAAACGAAAATCTCTCCATACCAAAAGTTTTCACGAAAGATAAAATCGTTGCCGTCGTTGTGCCCGTCGAAAACATAAATTTTCAAGGCGTGCCGTTAAAAAGTTGTTTCATAATGGACAAGACCCAAGATTTGCTCGAAGGACTTTTGCGCCACACCACAACTACAGCAATGACTTTTTCCAACTTGTATGACACGAACGGCGAATCTCTCACGGACGCGGTGCTCGGCAGTCTCGACAGCGGCACAAATCTTTTGGTTGCGCTCGAAGATGCGACTTTCGATAAAGACAGCTCGTTGGAAAAACTCAAGAAGGACTTTCAAAACAATCTTCAAGGAATGTCCTCGTTCACATTTCGCGGCGTGAAAGAGTCTCTTTATTATCGTCCCGTCGAAGGCACGGGTTGGATGCTGACTTATTTGATTCGTGAAAGCACAATCGAAGAAGAACTTTCCGCCGTGAATGCAGAAATGTTGCGCATGTCGACTTTCAGAACAATTTTAATGGCGGTAGCAATGATAGTTATCTTTGCCTTGATAGTTTTTCAGGCGCGGAAAAATCAGCGGCTCCTCCATCAAAAAAATATTTCCGAGACCGAAAACCGAGTTAAGCGCGAAGAAATGGAAGAAAAATTGCGCTTGCAAACACAATTACTTTCGGAAGAACGGCGGCGGCGGCGTCAAAGCGAAATGATTCAGGCTTTGACTGTGGATTATCGGCTGGTTTATCATTTGAATTTGGATTCGGATGAAGCGGTTTGCTATCGCGTCGCGCCCGACGTAGGCAAGCAACTTAACCGAAAACAAAGTGACGTTGTAAAATTCCAAGCGGCAATGGTAACTTACGCGAAAGATTATGTTCACCCGAATGATCGCGAGGCACTTTTGGATTTCGTCAAGCCGGAAAATATTCGTTCGCAACTTGCCGACAAAGAAATTATTTCTCTGCGTTATCTTTTGACGCGCTACGGCGAAGAACATTTCATGATGATTCGCATTGCCAAGATTGATAAGGATATGCACGCGGTGGGTGTCGGCTTTGCAAATGTTGACGAACAAACTCGCGAGGCTCTTGCAAAAAATCAGGAACTTGCCGATGCTCTGGCGCAAGCGCAACATGCCAACGCTTCAAAGACAACTTTTCTTTCAAACATGAGCCACGACATACGAACTCCGATGAATGCCATTATAGGCTTTACGAATTTGGCACTGCGCCACTTTGAAAATCGAACGCAGGTAAAAGATTCTCTGGAAAAAGTTTTGTCGTCAAGCAATCATTTGCTCGGCTTGATAAATGATATTCTCGACATGAGCCGAATTGAAAGCGGGCGCGTCGAAGTCGCCGAGCAGGAATGCAATCTTTCCGATCTTGTTCACAATCTGATTCATATTATTCAGCCGCAGATAAACGCCAAGCAACAGAAATTCCAAATCGACGCCTTCAAAGTCAAGAACGAAGATATTTACGCCGACCAGTTGAAAATCAATCAGGTTTTGATAAATATTTTGAGTAACGCGGTGAAGTACACGCCTTCGACCGGCTCGATTTTCTTCCGCATTTCTCAATCCGAATCCGAAATTCCCGGCTACGCAAAATATGAATTCCGAATTAAAGATAACGGCTTGGGCATGAGCAAAGAATTTTTAAAGCATGTGTTCGACGCCTTTGAACGCGAAGAGACTTCAACGAAGAGCGGCATTCAAGGGACGGGGCTCGGCATGTCGATAACCAAAAAAATGGTTGAGCTTATGGGCGGAGAAATTACCGTTGAGAGCGAAAAGGATAAAGGCTCGGAATTTACCGTGACGCTCGATTTGAAACTTCAACACAATGTCAAACAAATTTCCGTCCAAGAATTGACGGGCTTAAGGACTTTGGTTGTCGACGATGATTTTAATACCTGCGAATCCGTAACCGAAATGCTTAAGCAAATGGGGATGCGTTCAGAATGGACGACTTCTTCTCGCGAGGCGGTTTTCCGCGCAGGTCGTGCCCTTGACGACGATCCTTTCAGCGCGTACATAATCGATTGGCTGATGCCCGACCAAAACGGAATTGAAACCGTCCGACAAATTCGCCGTGTTGTCGGCTCGACTGCGCCGTTCATAATTTTGACGGCTTATGATTATTCGGACATTGAGGCTGAGGCGAAGGCGGCGGGCGTTACAACTTTTTGCACAAAGCCGCTGTTCCGTTCCGATTTGAAAAATGCTCTTTCGAGAGCGATTAACGGGCGAGATCAGGAAGAAGATAAACACAATGTTTTATCGGCGACTGACTTTAGCGGCAAGCGCGTTTTGTTGGTTGAAGATATTGAAGTCAATCGTGAAATTGCAAAGGCGATTTTGACGGAGATTGGGCTTGACGTTGAAGACGCGAGCGACGGCTCCGACGCCGTGCAAATGGTTAAAGATTCTCCGCCGAATCATTACGACATAATTTTGATGGATGTTCAAATGCCCGTGATGAACGGCTACGACGCGACGAGAAATATTCGTGCCTTAAGGCGCAAGGACGCGCAAAAAGTTCCGATTGTCGCGATGACGGCGAATGCTTTTGAAGAGGATAAAGAAAATGCGATTAAGGCGGGCATGGACGATCATTTAGCCAAGCCGCTCGACATTCCGAAACTCATTGACATGCTGAAGAAATATTTGAAGTAAAAATTATCTCCTGCCGCGCTCGAAAAAATTTGCGGCGGGAGTTTTTTTTTGCTATTATCAAGAAAATTTCAAGCGAGGCGATAAGATTTTGTACAAACCAAAAATTCTTCTGCGCGGGAGTTCGGAGAAAATTTCAAGCGCGGAGATTGTCGGGAAAATTTCTTTCAGAGGCGCGGCGGAGCGCGGAGAATTTATAATTCCGTCGAGCGCGGAGGCGGCTGAAAATTTTGTTCTCAACGAAGGCGACTTCAAAATTTTTTTGGACGGCGAAGAAATTTCCGTTGCAGGGTTGAGAAAAATTTTGGACGGCGCGGCTGATTATATCGTTTTTGAAAGTCACGATGAATTTTTGTTGCGCTTCAGAGAATTGTACGCGCTGAAATTGATTGACAGGGTTGTCACGTTGCCGACGCTTTTGAATTATGCGGCGGACAATTTTTTTTCGTTGAACAATGCCGTACAGATTTTTAATTTGATTCACGCCTTGAAACTCCCGCGAACTTTGGACGCGGACGGTTTTTTTGCCAAAAATGATTATTACATGTTCCCCGATTTGAATTGCAAAATTGCGGGCGTTGCCAATGAAGATTATCCCGCGCTTGAAAATTTTTATTCCGAAATTTATTCTTCGCTTGCCGAATGTCGCTTTAAATTTTTTGACGCGCTCCTTTTGACGAATGAAAGGACGCCCGAAGAATTTATTGACGCGCTGATTGAGACGGACGATTTGTCGGAAAATATTTTGACGTTCGCGAGAAAAAATTCCGCGCTTGAAAAATTTTTGGCGGCTAATGAAAATGCCTTTGAAAAAATTTTGCGCTTCGGAGCCGTCAACGGGCATTGGTTTCTTTTGAAAAAAATTGTCCGCGCAGATTTTGCCTGTTACGTCGTCACGCACAAAGATGCTCGGCTTGAAACTTTGCCCGACGGTTACAAAATAATTCATGCGGGGCACGCGCTTTCCAAAAAAAATTTCGGTTATCTCGGCGACGACGGCGGAGAAAATATCAGCCGCTTGAATCCCTATCTGAACGAGATAACCGCGCTGTATTGGCTTTGGAAACACACGCGCCATAATTTTATCGGCTTTGTGCACTACCGCAGATTTTTCACGACGGACGGCGAAAATTTTTTATCGGAGAGCGAGGCTAAGGAAATTCTTCGCGAAAACGACATTATCGTTTCGGATTGCAAATTCGGATACATTGCGCTTTACGATTGGAAAATCATGTTGAGCGGCAAAAAACTTGCGGAAAAAGTTATCGCGACGATTAGAAAATATATTGCGGCTCGTCAACCCGAATATCTGGCGGCTTATGACAGAGTGACGAACAGTTTCGGCGTTTTCTGCTACGAAATTTTCATTACGCGGCAGAAAATTTTTGAGGCTTATTGCGAGTGGTTGTTTTCGTTTATAATCGACGCGACGGAAGAAATTTTGGCGACGACCGAAATTGAAAACTCCGACGACCCGCGAGAATATCGGGCGATAAGTTTTGTCGCAGAACATTTGATGACGGTTTGGCTGATAAAAAATCGGTTGAAGATAAAAACTCTCCCGATTATTTTTAGAGAAAATATTTAATGGGGTGATTAAATGGCTGAAGTTCCGAAAAAGGAGCTGAATCAAGCCGCCGGAAAAAGATTTTGGACAAGCGACATGGAAGCGATTATCGCGATAACGGTCGTGCTTTTGATTTTAGGCACGATAAATGTATTCAGCTCAAGTTTTATATTTGCGGAGGCGGAGTTTGATACGCCTTACTTTTTTTTGAAAAGGCATATCTTCAATGTTTTTATCGGCTTAATAGCTTTCGGCGTGTGCTTGCGGTTTGATTATCATGTTTGGCGCAGGGTAATTTTATTTTTTGTGATTGGAACATTTCTGGCGTTGGGCGCGGTGTTGATTTTCGGTCCGGTAGTCAACGGGGCGCAACGCTGGCTTCCTTTGCCGATAGGACAATTTCAACCGGCGGAATTGGCAAAACTTGTCTCGATAATGATTGCGGCGGCTTACATTTCTTCAAAAATAAAAGCGGAGCAGGAACTTCATTATTGGACAATTCAGATGGCGATAATCGGCGGGTTTGCGGGTTTAACGGAGCTTGAGCCCGACATGGGGACGGCGTCGATAATTTTTGGGATACCGCTTTTAATGTTGATGATTTCGGGCTTGAGCAGGAACAGAATTTTGCAACTTTTGGGTGGAGCAGCCTTAGGCGCGGCGATTTTAATTTATCGCGAGCCTTATCGCCTTAAACGCTTGCTGATAGCTTATGACCCTTGGTCGGACGCGCAGGATGTCGGCTATCAAACAGTACAATCTTTATCGGCGATAGGTTCGGGCGAATTGACGGGCATGGGGCTCGGCGTGGGCGTCAGCAAGTATGATTATTTGCCCGAAGCGCACACGGATTTTGCCTTTGCAATTTTCTGTCAGGAGAATGGATTTTTGGGCGCGATTTTTGTTTTCCTGTTGTTCGCGGCGTTTGCGGTTTATGCGGCGCGCATTGCCAACAGAGCGAAAGACGAATACGGGCAAGTTTTGGCGATGGGGATAATTTTGTTGGTGGTCGGGCAGGCGATAGCAAATTTATTTATGGTCGGCGGGATGATGCCGGTTGTCGGAGTGCCGTTGCCGTTCATAAGTTACGGCGGAACTTCGTTAATTGTCACGATGGCGGCGATTGGAATTCTGGTGAACATTGGCAAGCAGAGCGACAAAAAATGAGAAGTTGCCCCCGCTTTTAAAAAGTGTGGGTTTGCCGAAACGCTGTCGCGAACTTCGATTGAGTTTAAAAATATTTTTTGTAATTAGGATCAACTTTTCTTTGCTTGCCCAAAGAAAAGTTGCAAAAGAA
>CALFJC010000160.1 GCA_937877655.1 uncultured Selenomonadales bacterium | reverse complement strand
TGCGAGGTGCCCTTTCTTTTGCAACTTTTCTTTGGGCAAGCAAAGAAAAGTTGATTCTAAACACGAAAATTATTTCTAAACTCAAACGGAATGAGAAGCCGAGATGGTTTTGCGTGCCCACTTTAGAAAAAAGGGGGGAATTATCTCCTTTTGGCTTTTAAATCTGACAAGCCCTTCGACATCAAACCCGCAGGCGAAATTGTTCCCGCCGTCAAAATGAATTGGAAGGCATCGGGCGGAGCCATGTTCAAATAAATCACGTTCGATTTTTTTACGAAAAGATTCATGCCCGCCGTCATGTTCATGCTCCACGGAATATAAACGCAAATATATTCTTCGCCGAGCTTTTCTTTGACGGGTTCGGGCACAGTCAACATTAAAAATCCCAGCACATAATTTCCTTGATAAGGTACGAGCACAACATTTTTGAACGCCGAATCAGATTCAAACAGTGCCTTTGTCACTTGCTTAACCGAGCCGTAAATAAATTTCACGACAGGAATTTTATCAATCAGCGAATCAAAAATTTCTATGATTTTTTCGGAAAGAAAATTGCCGCTCAACACTCCGACAATCCAAATCGACAACAAGACAATTACGAGCCCCGTGCCGGGAACATGCGACGGAAAAACTTTTGTTATCATTGCTTCGGTTAAATCAAAGAGCCATATGATGACAAAAATTGTTATCGCGGGCGGCACGACGACCAACAAGCCTCTGAAAAAACTGCTTGAAAGTTGCTCCGTGAACGACTTTGATTTTTTATCCTCGTCCAAACTTTTCCCGTCTCCCTTCTCCCATTTCCCTTAAAATCATTTCAATCGCGTTTAGCACGTCGTCAATATCTTTTTCGGTAATGACGAGCGGCGGTTGAAAAGCCAAAACATTTCTGCCGACACCGTTTTTGCCGACGATAAAGCCGCGATTTTTCAGCTCCTCCAAAAGTTTATCAAGTTCCTTAAAGGCGGGCGATTTATCGGCGTGAACAAACTCCGCGCCGACCATTAAGCCGATACCGCGCACGTCGCCGATTATCGGGAATTTTTTTTGCAAAGTTTTCAAACCGCGCAGAAGTTGTTCGCCGCGAGCCTTCGCATTGCCCATGAGATTTTTTTCCTTGATATAATCGAGCACGGCAAGCCCCGCCGTCGAAGAAACAGGATTGCCGCCGAGAGTAGACGCGCCGGGGCGAGTATAAGTGTCGGCGATTTTTTTTGTGGAAATAAACGCGCTTATCGGCTGCCCGTTGCCGAGAGCTTTTGCGACACTCATAATGTCGGGCGTTACGTCAAAATTTTCTATCGCAAACATTTTCCCCGTCCGAGCAAAACCCGTTTGAACTTCGTCCGAGATTAAAAGTGCGCCGTATTTCTCCAAAATTTCCTTGACGCGCTTGAAATAATTTTTTGGCGGAACGATAATTCCCGCATTGCCCTGAATCGGCTCGGCAATAAGCGCGGCAATTTTTCCCGAAGTCGCCGTTTGAATCACGGTTTCAATTTTATTTGCGCATTCCAAATCACATTCGGGATATTTTTTTCCGAGCGGACAACGATAGCAATAGGGATTGGGCACAAAATTAATTCCGCCGACAGGTTGAGGATCTGTTCTCCACATTCCAATTCCCGTCAAACTCATTGTAAGTTTCGTCCGCCCGTGAAGACCGCTTTGCAACGCAAGGAACTCTGAACTTTTTGTATAAATCGACGCCAAAAGCAAAGAGCCTTCATTGGCTTCGGTGCCCGTCGAGCAGAAAAAACATTTTTGCAAATCGCCCGGCGTGACTTCGGCGAGTTTTTCGGCAAGATTTACAAAGTTCTCCGTTAAATAAATGTTGCAGACGTGTTGGAGAGTTTTAATCTGCTCAATCATTTTTTCGGTTATGAACGGGTTGCAATGCCCGCAGTTGATAACAGAAACTCCCGCGTAGCAGTCGAGATATTTTTTGCCCGTGCTGTCGAAAAGATATTGCATTTCGCCGCGCACGAATTGCGGCGGGTCGGAATAAAAATGTCCAAGGCAAGGCATAATGTATTCGCGTTTTTTCTCCAGAATTTTTTTTGCGCCGATATATTTTTCCAAGCTAATCACTCCACGAAAAAATTTTTTTTAGATTAACACGTTGCCGATTAAATGGCAAGTTGCACGGGCGACAGAAAAATTTTCTGCGCCGAAAATAAAAAAAGCCGCTCGGCAATTTTTGTACAGAATTTGAACAGCAATTTAAATGACTTTTGCCGCCCGAAAATTTATACTTCAAACAACATAAACAAAAAAATTTTTGGAGGTTGTCACAATGGAAAAAATTCGTATCGGTTTGGTCGGC
>CALFJC010000159.1 GCA_937877655.1 uncultured Selenomonadales bacterium | reverse complement strand
TTGACTGCGCACTTGCCGAAGTAATAGAATTTGCCGCGCTGTAAGTTACACTGCTTGACGAAGAGCCGCCGCCGCCCGGATTTTCTCCGCCGCCGCCATCACCGCCGGGTTGTTGGCTTACAAATAAATTTTCATTCATAAAAGAAAACTTCCTTAAAAGCTGTGCATGTAATTTTATATCTGAAGAAAAATTTTTGTGCAATATATTTTGGATAAATTTTTAAAAAAAAGCCTCAGAAAAACTGAGGCAAGAGCTTTATGGGAAATTTGATTTGTCAACTACCCCACGAAGGCGCGGGCTTGCAGTTAGCTTGCGCCACCGCGTTTGACCGGTTGACTACAGCCCCGCAAGTTTCCCTGCGGCATGGATTGTCTTTCGACAAAATCGGGTGCCTTTAAGCCGAAGCTACAACCGTTTTCCCGATATTTTTTGCGCCTTTCATATCTTCTCGGCGCATTTTGATGAAAAATTTTTTCCGCGCTTTTATCAATTAGGAATTAGGAATTAGGAATTAGGAATGAACTAAAACCTAACACCTATCAGCTAACTTTTATTTCTTTTCAAACTTGCCGTCGTTGATTGTGTAGGTGTTGGAAGTGCCGTTGACGTTAATATTAAATTCCGTCGCAGAGAATTCTTTGAAAGTTATCGCCTTGTTAGTCGTGCCGACTTTAATATAAACTTCCGTGCCTCTGCTGTTGACTGTGCCTGTTATGTCGGTGACGCCCGTTATTTCGAGCAGATCGTCGTTGCCGAAGCCGTTAATGACATCTTTACCGTCGCCGCGAGTGTAGAAAATTGTATTCGTGCCGTCGTCAACGTAAAGGGTATCGTTTCCTTTGCCGCCCCACAAACTGTTTGTGCCCGCGTCGCCGTAAATTTTATCTTTGCCCATGCCGCCGAAGAGCGAATCATTTCCTGCGCCGCCGCGAATTGTATCGTTGCCTCTGCCGCCGTCGATGTAATCGTCGCCGATATTGCCTGCCAGCGAATCACGGTTTTTGCCGCCGAGAATGGTTGCGCCTTCTTCGTAAGTCGCCGCGAGATTCAATCTCTTCTTTGCTTCGGAGCCGTCTATATTCATGACAGAAGGAGCCGCTTCCAAAATTCCGCGAGAACGATATTTTGCCGGGATTATTGCTTCGGTTTTATCTTCGTCATAAAGCGCGCCTGCGGAGAAGGTTTTTGTCGTGCCGTTTTCGCTAAGCGTGATCTCGGTTTCGCCCGCGCCCTTGACTGTCAATTTATTCCTGCCGACTTTCAAAATCACGTCGCCGTTACTCTTGACGGACGCATTATCAACCGTTGCGCCGACCAAGCTTATCACGTCGCCCGCCGCATAATCGCTGATAACTTTGTTGCCGCTCCTGTTGTTGTAAACGAAAGTATCTGTGCCGCTTCCGCCGACGAGGGTATCTCTGCCCTTACCGCCGTCGAGAACCGCGCCGTGTTCGCCTGCGATTATGTAATTGTTTCTGCCGTTGCCCGTGATTTGAACTTCCGAAGAAACTCCGGAAGCATCAATCGTTGCAAGTGCGGAATAATTTTCGGCGGAGAAAGTTGTTGCCGTTGAAGTCAACGTTGCGCTTGTCTTCGTACTGCTTAAAGTTGCATGATCGGCGAAGTAATTGCTCGTTGTCCTGTTGCCGTCAAGGAAGTAAATTTTCTTGCTTGCCGCATTTTCAAGCGTAAGGGAATCGTTGTCGTCGAAAGTAAAGACCAAATCTTTGCCGTCTATCGATACGTCTGTAATGTTCGCACTGCCCAAGCTGATTTTATCTTTGCCCGTGCCGTAATCGGTGATTGTGTCGTTGCCGCCGCTGTAGACGAAGAGATCATTACCGAAGCTGCCCGTGAGTTCATCCGAACCTTCGCCGCCCGTCAAGGTGTTTGCAGAATAATTTCCGCTAAGCGTCACGTCACTTGTAAGAGCGGAAGCATCAATCGCATTAACTTTCTTATAATCCTTAAGATCAATCTTGGTGCCTTTGAAATTCTCGTCGGCAATGATTGTTTTCGTAGTCTCGTCGTAAGTCAAGCCGTCTTCCAAATCGGAGTCGCTGTCTGAATCCGAATCACTGTCGCTATCGCTGTCCGAATCGGAATCACTGTCGGAATCGTCCGTCCAAGCAACTTCTTGCACATCGCCGTTTTCGTCTACAAAACTAATCGCATTGTCGGCGAAGCCTTCCAAAGTCATTGTGTCTCCGTCGTCGAAAGTGATAATGGCTTTTTTGTTTGTCTTGTCAATGGCGAGCCCGACTGCGGAACCTTCGCTGTCGTCGACATCACTTGTTGTAACAACATCATCATTGCCTATGTGACGAATATTGTTTTTGAGTGCGCTGATGAAGTCGACCAAAATTTTTCCGAAAAGTCCGATGCGATCTTTTCCTTTTTCGTAATTGGTGACGGTGTCATCGCCGCCGGTTTTTACGAAAGTATCTCCGCCGTCGCTGCCGTAATATTGATCTTCGCCTGCGCCGCCTTCAAGGATTGAGCCTTGACCGTCGCTGTCGGCTTTCTTAGCCGTGAGGACGCCGCCTTGTTCCGAGCCCTTAATGTAACCGAAATTATGATCACTGCCGATAATGTTAAATTTACTTTTGGCGTCCGAAAGATTAAGACTTGTATAATCATCCATGCCGCGATCTTCGGCACTGCGCTTGTTGAAGTTAATAACCAGCGTTGTACCTTCGGCTTCTTCTTCGTCTCTTTTGTCTATCAGCGTCAAAGTTTCGCTGTCGGAATCAGAATCGGAATCGCTGTCGGAGTCGCCTTCAATCTCCAAATAAATTTCCGGCTCTTCGTCTTCGTCTTTGCTTAAAATAATTGCTTGAGTTTCTTCGCCTGTTTCGGGATCGGTTATCGTTTCAATTTCTTCTTCCGCAAAAGTGTCCGTCGTTTCAACTTGATCTCCGTAATTTTCGTCGGGATTCTCATTGTTAATATCAGAGCTGCCGCCGTTCTCATCAAAACGTTGCAGATCGAAAACGAATTGCCCGATCGTTTCAATTTGGAATTTAATTTCTTTTTCCATTCTAAAACTTCCTTCCTTGTAAAATTAATTTCAAACCGCTTATCTTTATACAGCAAGAAAAAAAGTTATGCAATACACTTTTATTAAAATTTGCATAAAAAATTGCTCCCCCGTTGTTGAGGAGCGAATTAAAATTTTTTCAACGCGCCAAAATAATTTCTTCAACGCGAGCACTTTCCGCCTCGAACTTGGAGATGACGCCGAATTTTTCCATTGCATCAATAACGACAAGCTGTCTTTTTTTGGCAAGATGAAAGTTCACATAGGGCGAATAAACACTCGGCGCGTTCGGAAGCCCGGCGAGCATTGCGCACTCGGCTATCGTCAAATCGGCGGGCTCCTTGTCGAAATATCCCTGCGCGGCGTCGTAAATGCCATAGAAATTCGAGCCGAAATAAATCGAGTTCAAATATATCTCCAGAATTTTATCTTTGTCAAAATTTTTTTCCATGTTCATTGAAAGAATAAGTTCTTCCGCCTTGCGCGTGAAAGTTTGGTCGCTTGTCAAGAAAAGATTTTTGACGGTTTGTTGAGTTATGGTGGACGCGCCCTCTTGAATCTCGCCCGCCTCGACGTTCACCAAAACTGCGCGGGCAATTCCGAAAATATCAAAGCCCTTGTGCGTGTAAAAGCGCGTGTCTTCAACGGAAACAATCGCCTGCAACAAAAAACGGGGCATCTTGTCAATCGTGACGTAATGAGGAATATCTCTTATCTTTTCGTCAACGGCGGGCTTAATCGAAGTCATTCTGTCCAGAGAATCCAAAACGCCCAATTCTTTCGCCTTGCTCCGAATTTTATTTTCTACGTCCGCCGAAGAAAAATTTTCTGTCCGCGCAGATTCTTCGATGGCAGATTTTTTATCGGAAATGATCTCGGAATATTTTTCCGGGCTGAAAGGTTGGCTGTTTTGTTCGTCAAAGATAGTTTTTATTTCGGGCATGGTACCGCCTTTGAAATCTTCTTCTTCGTCAAAAAATTTTTCGGCAAATGCTCCGAAATAATCGGCGGGCTCGTCGGACTTCATTGCCAAAGTCACGGTAAACGAAATAAAAAACGTCAAAACCATTGCGACGACAAATTTTATCATTTTGAAAATCACTCTGAACGAACGGCGTTTTTTGGGCGGATTGTTTGTACTCAAAAAAAAATTACTCCTCTCAAGTTTCGTTGAAAGGAGTATATCACAAAGAAAAATTTTTTTATAGGCAAAAACCTACTTTGATTTAAGAGTTTGCACGAGCAAGCCGCAATTTTTCAACCAATCAGTCACAACGGGCGATTCGATTTTCGGCGGTTCTTCGACAAAAATTTCCGCGACGTTAAATTTCTTGACTAAGTCGGTAAGCGCGGCGGAGTCTTTTTGTTCAAATGTGAGAGACGAAAAATTTTCTTTGCAAATAAGCTGTCCTTTGTCGTTGATATAAAGGAAGTACAAACCGCAATTCGGAAATTGCTTTTCAAAATCTTCGTGAGGCGCGGCGACGATTAAAATGTTTTTCTCAAACTTTTGGCGAATGTGCGCGGCAACGGCATTATAAATCTCGTTGTAAATGCGACTGCTTTTCCTGCTTGCTTCCTTGCGAATTTCGGTTGTGTCTTCCAAGAAATATTTTTGCATTACGGCTATTGGAGTTGCACTTTTGGCGATCTCGGCGAAAAATTTTTCTCTGCGCGAATCTGCCGCCAAAGGTATCATGAAACTGCTTTTCGCGACATTCCTGAATTTAATTTGTTTCTTGATTAAATTCATTTGCCGGAAAAAGTTGTTGCCTTTCTCTGTGTGAACAAAAATTATCGAAGTGCCGAGTTCGTTATACATTTCGGGCGCAAAATCTTTAATGCCCCAAGCGTCGCCTATACTCAAATCGGCTTCTCCGTTCGGAAATTTGCATTTGCAAACAGAACAGGACGGTCGCTCGGTAATTCCTCGCAAAAAAAGTTTCCCGTAAAGATTTTTGCTGTTCGCCGTCAAGATATGCCCTTGATCTGCAAAATTTATGTCCATGTTTGAAGCCCAGCCGTTGCGCTTGCTCCGAAAATTTATGTGAGTTATCGGGTGCGCATAACCTATTTCGCCGATATAATTTTCCCAAAGTCCGGGCGAAGGCACTCCGTGACAAAGTATTTCGATCTTCAAAAGATTTTCGTAATCCTTTCCGAGAAAATGTTTCAAGCCGGCGCATTGGCAGGGCGTGCCGCTGAACAAAACTTTTCTGCCCGCCTCCAGAGATTTTTTTGCTTGACGATAAACCAAGCCGATTTGACTTTGAGCATATTTACTTCCGCGCAGATTTTCCAGTTCATTGAGAGTTTCGGCGGACGTATGAACTACGCGCCAATTTTTATCGAAAGCCGCGCCGAAAACTACTCCGCCGTTTTGCAAAATAATTTCGCTCAACGCACTGAAAATTCCGCCCGAAGAACTGTGCCGAAGAATTTTTTCATCGGGATGAATTGCCGCAAAAGTCGCGGGAAGTTTTTCGACAATTTTTTTCCTAAAGTTCAGCGCGGGACAGGTTGAATCACAACGCCCGCATTTTATGCAGAGTTCGGGATTAATTTTCGGGTAGGAAAAACCTTCGGCGTCACGAATCATTTCAATCGCGTTTTTCGGACAGATATTCGCACAAGCCGAACAACCGCTGCAATCTGCGCGGGCGGCAGAAATCATTTCTTCAATTTTCATAAGCCGTCACCTCCAAAAATTTATCGGCGCAAGGCATTTTTCAAGAAATCAAAAGCCTTTTCGCGCTCGGCAGATAAAACTTTTTCGCAACGAGAAAAGTCAATTTTAAACGGATCGTCCAAATCAATTTTCAACTTTAAGTCGGTTGCCCGTTCGCTTAAACCGAAAAGCTCAAGAAGAGAATTCACGCGGGAAAATCTCGCCGTACGCAAATTGCCGGCTCTGTAAACGATAAAAGGTTTTTTCAGCAAGGAAGAAAATGCCGTGCCGTGAAATGAATTCGTGCAAATCAAAGTTGCGTGATCGATTAAATATAAAAATTCTTCTATACCTGTTGCATAATGATTGAAATTATTCATGTCAAGCAAATATTACTGTCGGCAAACCGAGTTTTTTTGCGAGAAGATTTACTTCTTGCGGCGGGTTTCCGGTGAAAAAATAAGTCAGCAGATAACCGTTCTCGTAAATTTTCTGATTCAACCAAGTCGGTCGTTTTGAAAATTCTCGCCATTCGTCAGCCGTCAAAAGAAGGACGGGATCGGGAACTTGAATCGGTCTTTTGCCCGTGAGTTTTTCGACAAGATCGCAACCGTCTTTTTCGCGAACAGATACATGCGGCATCTCCGAAATTTTTTGCCGATAAGTTTCTTGGATATCTTCGGGCAATTCGGAAACAGCCAAACTCGCGGCATAAGCAATTCTCTTTTCGGGAGGAGCGAAATCCAAAAATTTTCCCGGAATGTTAAATTCGGGATTCCAGACTTGATCGGAGCCGACAACAAAAAAATCATATTCATCAGCAATATCTTCCATGTAAGGCAAGTCAAAGCGCGTTTGAATATTTGCATCATGAAATTCCTTAAGTTTGTTTTGACGAATGCTCTTGAAAACGGCGTCGCGCAAATTTCCTTCCCGTTGACGTTCCAATTCAAGTTGATAAGGAATGAAAACTCCGCTGGTGTGTTGCCAAAGGACTTCCACAAAATCCGCGAATTTTTTCAAAGTGCGATACAGAGCATATTTTTGGAGCACATTGCCGTAGTTGCTGTAGACATTGATAGTGAGCATTGCAACTCGCATTTATTTTACCTCCCGAAAATTTTTGTCTTGAGAAATTGAATACAGGCAAAAAAATTACTTCCCGCAAAAATTTCTTTGCAAGAAGTATATCATAAAAAATTTTTTTTAATAGCCCAAAGTCTTAAGCCAATCGTCAACGTCCTTTTGAACGGCGGCAGGATCATTCTGCGCATTTTTTACGTTTAAAAGGCGGTCTCATTCTTCCTGCAGCATAAGCATACGCTAAATTCTGTTTATAAGTTACCCACTCAAGGTTTTCAACGTGGTTGTTATGCTTATTGTGATCTCTGTGATGGACGACAGGCAGATTATCGGGATTAGGAATGAATGTCTGCGCAACAAGAACATGAATCAAATAAGTTTTCTGTTCACCGTCTTTACCCAAAGTAACTTTTGGATAGCCTTTGGTGTCATCGCAAGTGCTGAGGATTCGTGGTACCTTGCCTTTAAAACTTTTGACGCGCCCATAGTTGCTGATTTGATACAAACCTTCGTAACCGGCGATGTCTTTCCAAACTTCACCGATACTTTTGCTGACTTGCCGTTCGAACTCATTAAACAGCTCAAACTCGGTTGTCGTAGTCAGTTGAGCTTTCAATGCCGCCAACAACTCGACAAATTTTTCTCTGCTCTTCATAAGCAAACGCCTCCTTGACGATTAACACAGCGTTTGCTAGAATGAATGAGAGTGCTTTTGACTTGTAACAACCGCTGTGTATACAAATTAACTCGACAGTTAAAATGTATCACAAACGGTATTACAGGTCAAATTTTTTTCATAACTTCACCTCAACGCGATTTTACTTTTGTTCCGCCGAAGACTTCAGACATTTCCGTATTGTCCAGCGCGTAGTCGAGTGCTTTGACTTCCGCCGCGCTTAAATTTACGTCTGCCGCGCCCGCATTTTCTTTCAGCCGTGAAAGTTTCCGAGTTCCCGGTATCGGGACGATATAATCTTTTTTGTCAATCATCCAAGCCAAAGCAATTTGCGCCTTCGTTGCGTTTTTGTTCCGCGCAGTTTCTTCAAGTAAATCGAGTAATGCCCGATTTTTTTCCAATGCTTCGGCTTTGAATTGCGGCATCACACTTCGATAATCCGTGCCCGCGTCGAATTTTGAATTTTTGTCATAAGCTCCGCTCAAAAGTCCGTTTGCCATCGGCGAAAATGCCACAAACCCGACGTTCAATTCTTCCAACACGGGAAAAAGTTTTTCGTAATATCTGAACATCATCGAGTAGCGATTTTGAATTGCGGCGGGCGGACAAATTTTGCAAGCACGGCGAATAATTTCTTCTTCGACCTCCGACAAGCCCCAACTCAAAATTTTTCCTTCGTCAATAAGTTGTTGCATGACGCCCGCGACTTCTTCGACGGGAACATTTTTATCTTGCCGGTGTTGCCAATAAATATCAATGTGATCCGTCTGCAAACGTTTAAGCGAGCCTTCGACGGATTTTTTTATGACTTCGGGTCGGGCGTCGCTGACAACGGGTTTGTTCAATTCCGGCGAAGTCTCATCGAAATAAATTCCAAATTTCGTGCCGATAACAACTTTGTCGCGAAAAGGTTTCAACGCTTCGCCGACAAGTTCTTCGTTGTCGTGAGGATTGTCGGGCGTGCCGTAAGCCTCCGCCGTATCAAAAAAATTGTAGCCGATGTCGACTGCCTGCGCGATTAATTCAATCATTTCCTTTTTGTCGGCAGGCGCGCCGTAAGCGTGAGAAAATCCCATGCAACCCAAGCCCACCGCCGAGACTTTCAAATTTTTTCCGAGAGTACGATACTTCAAATCAAGTCCTCCTTGAATCATGAAAAATTATCGGCTTTAATTTATTCGCGAACTTTTCAACCATTTTTGGAATAATCGAAACGCCGCGTTGAGTATTTCAACGTAGGGCAACCTGCGCGATGGGATTGAATTTAATCGACGCTGATCAATTCATATTGCGAATTGCCCATTTTATTTTCCGCCATTGCAGAGAGTTGACGCAAGCCGTGCCGTGATTCAATTCGCTCGCGCAAATCTTTTGTATCAGTTGCCGTCCAAACCAAATCGCAACACGCTTGATCTATCGCCAAAATATCTGTCGAAGCCAAAATCCCGACGTCCGCGCAAGTCGGTTCGGCGGCTCCTACGCCCGCGCAGTCACAATCTACACTCATTCTCCTCATCACATTTAAAAACACAATTCGCTTGCCGAAAAAGTCACAGGTCGCTTTGCCGCTGTCCGCCATGAGTTCCATAAATTTTTCTTGAAGCGGCATTGTGCCGTCAAACCAGCTCGGCCCGGGCGGCGGCATACCGATAGCTTTATCGTAGCCGTGAACTTGCGCTTTGCCCACGTGACCGCTGGCGCAACCGATAGCGATATTTTTCAAACTGCCGCCGAAACCGCCCATTGCGTGCCCCTTAAAATGTGTCAGGACGATAACCGAATCATAATTGACGAGATGCCCGCCCATTGCAACTTCTTGCAGGTGGAAACCGTTGCGCACGGGGAAATTAACGTAGCCTTCGTCCGCGTCCATGATGTCAACGTCGCAAAAATTCCAGCCGTTCGTCTTCAAAGTCGCAAGGTGATCTTCGGTTGTGTAGCGTTTGCCTACGTAAAGAGTATTCGTCTCGATAATGTTGCTGTTGGGAACTTGTGCTTGAAATTTTTGTACCATTTCACGCGGAAGAATATTCGGACCGTTCGGCTCGCCGGTGTGGAGTTTGATGGCAACCTTGCCGAAAATTTCTCCGTTAATCATGTTGTAAAGTTTGATAAGATGATCGGCGTCGATTTTGTCCGTGAAATAAACTTTAGCCGCCGTGCCCGAAAATTTTTGTCCCGTGACATTTTTACTTCCGACGACGGGAGCCGCTTTGAGTTTGAGAATTTTTTTTGGCTTAGCCGCCTCCGCGACGTTGAAACTGCCGACAGCCGCGCCCATTGCCGCTACGCCCGCCATTTTGAAAAGTTCTCTCCTGCTGATGTCCATGAAAAATTCCTCCTTAAATTAAATTGAGACGCTTGAGATTTTCAACTACAAGCGATTCTGTTCGCGAAAAATTATTCTGCGCGGTTGCGCCGTGAATTTCAAAGCCCTGCAAAATCTGCGCGGTCGGACAAGTCAGAGAAATATTTTGATCCGTGCTCGAAAGTCCGCTGCCGCCCGAAGTGCAGAAAGGAACAATTTTTTTCCCGCCGAAGTCATAAGCTTCAAGGAAAGTGTAAACAATCTGCGGCGCGTCTCCGTACCAAATCGGATAACCGACAAAAATTAAATCGTAGTTTGAAATTTCGACGCCGCCGACAAAAGGCGGACGCGCTTTGGTTGCCTTCTCGCGGCTCGCAACTTTTTTGCATTCTTCATAGCCGGCGGGATAAGGCGTAACGGGTTTAATTTCAAAAATGTCGCCGCCGGTTTTCTGCGCGATTATCTCGGCGACAATGGCGGTGTTGCCTTTCGTAATGTTCCCGACGCCGTATTCTTCGCCCGTCCGCGAGTAATAGGCGACAAGAATTTTTTCATTGGCGGCACGAACTTTTCCAAACGAAAATAAAATCCCCGCCGCGCCCGCGAGTTTCAAAAAATTTCTGCGCGTCATGTTCATGTTCAAAGCCTCCCGAAATTTTTTCTTCGATTATAAATTTTTGAGTTGACTCCATGCAAGAAAAAAATCCCGACTCGGTCGGGGAAAAATTTTTATCTCCAATTTTGAAAGACTTCGTCATTATGATAAATCAAAAATTCCTTTTGCGGAGCAAATTTTTCGGGGAGAGAAATTTTTTGTCCGTCGCAACTCATGAAAAATTTTTCGACAGTCGCGCCGTCGCAAACATCGGAAATATCTTTCGACACATGAATTTTGTAATCGGGCGTGACGGTAATAAATCCTCTGTCAAAAGCTTTGTCATGCAATGCATTCAAACAAAGTCCGTTGGCGGGATTGGTTTTTTCGCTCTCGTTGCCGACTGCCCAAGGTTTTATGTGGCTCGCAATTAAAAGCTCCGAATTGTTCAACCCCGTTATACAACAAGCATTCCCGTAAGCGACAAGCACGGCTTTTCGGAAAAAATCTTGGTTGATTCTTCGACGAGCGGCAACAACCTCTTCTTGCCCGCCGGGTATTTGAACTTCGCCTTTCAATTCGGCAATCAATCGTTCACTTTCAAAACTCAATTCGTCCCAACGATTATTGAACTCCGCCCAAATTTGCGCGTCGAGTTTGCTCGCATTTTTCAAACCGACAATGCCTTTGCTTTTAAGTGTCTCGTCAAAACTCCCGAAGTTGCCGATTTTCATATTAACCGCGCTCGGCGAACGCCCGATTAAATTTGCGATTCGGATAACTTCGGGATGATTTTTGGAGGATTGTCGAAACGGAATTTTGCAATACAGGTTGAAGACAATAATTTCTTCGTCACGCGTCCATAATTTTTGCGCCATGTTCAATTCCTCCCGCCGCCATTATTGCACCGTAAATGACAAACGGCAAGATAAAAAAATTCCCCGCCGCATTTTTGACGGGGAAAATTTTTTTGTTCACTTGAAACGGATTTGAAGATTGAGATCGATAAACTTTTGCCCCCCC
>CALFJC010000158.1 GCA_937877655.1 uncultured Selenomonadales bacterium | reverse complement strand
GCCCGCCGGCAACGAAAACAGGATGTTTTCTTGCCGGTCTGAGCGCGTTTCTTTTGCCTACTTTTCTTTGGCGCAACAAAGAAAAGTAGGTTTAATTTTAAAAAATTATTTTTGAAAGAATCGAAGTGACGAATCGCCGAGATGGTTTTGCGTTTCCACTTTAGGAAAAAGGGGGAAAAAAATCTGCTCCTCGCGTTGAAGAGCAGATTGAAAAAATTTTTTAGGGTTGAAAATTTTTATTCGGGTTTTTGAGTTGTGTAATCGTCGCGTTCGCCGTTGACGTAATAAGTTTGCTCGCCGAGAACTATTCCGACGTTCTTTCCTTCGTCATTGATTGTGAGCTTGCCGCCGTCGTTGAAATTAATCGTAATTGCGCCGTCCTTAAATTCGGTGCCCGTCAGATTTTCAAGCGTCACTCCGGACAAATACACTACGTCGCCTTCGTTGACGCCGTCAATCGTATCGTTGCCGTTGCCGTTGGTGTAGAAGAAAAGATTTTGTCCTTCGCCGCCGACAAGGAGATCATCTCCGCCGTTGCCGCCCCACAAACTGTTTTTACCTTCGCCGCCGTAAATCGTGTTGTTGGTGTCGTTACCTGCCAATTCGGCTTTGCCGTCGAAGTCGCTCGCGTCAATCGTCCTTATGTCGCCCTTAAAAATATTTCCGTTTCTTTCGGGCGTGCCGAGCCAGATAACCGCTTCCGTCAAAGTTTCGTTGTCGACCGTGATTGAGGCGTTTTTGCCTGTCGCAACATAGAATGTACCGTATTCGTCAAAGATCAATTCGTCCTTGCCGACCTGCGCAATTACAGAATCGGTAACATACATGTCTTTAACGTCGTCGGCAGTGGTTGCCGCCTCTTCGATAACAACTTTTTCCGTTGCGGTACCTGCGCGGTTGCTGACTTCGAGAACAACATTTTCATCATTTCTTATGTAGACGTTGGAAATGTAATTTACTGCGGTATCAACTTCAATCACGTCCGCCAAAGATTTATCTTCAACCTTGTTGACGAAATTAAAGCCTTGAATTGTATTTTGCGCTCCGTTCGACGCGCCCAAAACAAAGAAGGAAGTTCTGCCGTCTCTGTCGTCTTCGTTGTAGCCGACCAAGAGGTTCTTGCCGCCGCCGCCGTAAAGCGTTGCGTCGCCCAAGCCCGCCATAAGCGTTTCATTGGCGTCGGAGCCTCTAAGCGTGGTATCGTATTCGCCTGCTTGGAATCTGTTAATGCCGGAGAAGTTTGCTTCGTTGCCGTCGAGAGAACTCTTCCAATCGCCGCTGAGATCGACATTAACCGTGCCTTCGTAGTTGGTGAAGTCAACGCCCGACTTGTTCCCTTGGAAATAATTTGCGCCGATACTTGCATCGATTACCGTTTCGGCTTCCCAAGCTATCGCCGCCTTGACGAGCCGACTGCCGCTTTGAATCTGTTGCGTGACATAACCTGCCGAGCCGTCAACGGTTGCTTCTGCGCGGAGTTTATTGCCTCTGATATTGAGTGCTCCCGCTTCGGTATCGTAAGAAAGTTTTGCAGTATTGAGATCAACTTGAATTGTATCGCCTTGTTCGCCGAAAGAATTATTCAAGCCGTCAATCGTCGTGCGACCGTTTGTAAGAATAATCGTTGAGCCGTCGCGTTTTGCATCGTCGTTGAGGAAAATTCTGTTGTTGCCGCCGTCCGCATTGAGAACGTCGCCCGAACCGCCAAGCAAAGTGTCATCGCCCTTGCCGCCGAGAAGTGTCGAGGAGCCCGTTTTCTTATCTGTCCAGTTGCCGACAAGTACATAATCGTCCGAAGAAGTTCTTACATCGAGTGCGCCGCCTTCTTTGTGAGTAAAGCCGACAGCTTGTTTCTCGCCGTTCGCGTCGAACAGATTGAAGGTCGTACTGCCTGTTGAGTTTGTATTTCCTTCAAAAGTGAGTTTGGCTTTTCCGTCTTCGCCGTTGATTGTAATTTCGCCGTTGCCGAAGGAAATTGCCGCGCCGTCTTTGATCGCGTTTGCAATTTGGTTGCCGTTTTCTTCAGCCGAGATGGTTGCGCCTGTTTGGATGCCGCCGCCGAGAGATGCTTTGTAACCTTTCAGCGTAACATTTTGTTCAGCTTCGTCAGAGGAGAGAACAATTTTATCTGCGCCGCCCTTACTCATGTCGAAGGTTACGGGAGCCGCGTCGCGGACAATAACCGTATCGTCGCCTTTGCCGCCGACTATGGAAGTCTTCGCGCCGGTGCTGTCTGCATCGACAATTACAACATCTCCGCCGCCGCCCAAGCTGATATTTTTCGCGCCGGTTGCTTCATCTTCGACAACAGCCACATTGCCGCCTTCGTCATTGAACTTGACGGATTGTTTTCTGTCGTAGAGATGAATTTCTTTTGTACCGTCTTTCTTGCTGAGATCGATCTTTTGCTCGCCCGCAACTGTGTTGGTAAAGCTTATTGCAACGGCTTCATTAAGATAAGTTGCTTTTGAATCGAAAGCATCCAAAGTTGCCGCGCTCGCAGAGCCGTAAGCCGCCAAAGTTATTTCGCCGTCAACGGAGGTAACAACCGAATCAGGCGAATCAATCTTAAGTGCAGTTTCAATTTCAGTTACATCGAGTTCTTTATTTGCAAGCGAATTGTACTGCGGCAAATCTTCAGAAATATCGCTATCGGAATCTGAATCACTGTCGGAATCGGAATCACTGTCGGAATCGGAATCGCTGTCCGAATCGGAATCGCTGTCGGAATCCGAATCGCTGTCGGAATCCGAATCGCTGTCGGAATCCGAATCGCTGTCCGAATCCGAATCACTGTCTGAATCCGAATCGCTGTCGGAATCCGAATCGCTGTCCGAATCGGAATCGCTGTCGGAATCAGAATCACTGTCGGAATCGGAATCACTGTCGGAATCAGAATCGCTGTCGGAATCGGAATCGCTGTCGGAATCAGAATCGCTGTCGGAATCAGAATCACTGTCGGAATCCGAATCGCTGTCGGAATCCGAATCGCTGTCGGAATCCGAATCGC
>CALFJC010000157.1 GCA_937877655.1 uncultured Selenomonadales bacterium | reverse complement strand
GTTCGCGTCAGGCAGTTCGATGGCTCGGCTTTCTTCCTCGAAGGAAGGAGGTGACGCGTAATGGAGTTTCAAGATTGGGTAAGTATTATTTGCCAAGTCGGGACGCTCGTATTCGCGGCTCTCACGTACTTCAATGGAAAAAAATAAGCCGTTGCCGCGGCTCAAGAATCAATAGTCTATAGCTACTAACGAGGAAGGAGTCGACTCGCATCGAACTGCCTTTCGCATTCATACTTCAAAGCATTGAAAATTTATCACAAACCCTTAAACAAGTCAAGGAGCGATTTAAATGATTGTCTATGCAACACACAAAGGCGGAAAATATCTTCCGCTTGCCGAGAGTTTGAAAATTGATCCGACAACGCCGCGAGGGCTTTATATAAATTTAACCAACCGTTGCAACTGCGATTGTGTTTTCTGCCTGCGACAAAAAAAATCTATGGCGAAGGAGTTCAGTTTATGGCTGGAGAGAGAACCGACCGTTGCGGAAGTCAAAGCGGAATTGGACGCCGCGCCTTGGCAAGTCATCAAGGAAGTTGTTTTTTGCGGCTTCGGCGAGCCGACGATAAGACTTGCCGAGCTTTTGGAGCTTTTGGCTTATGTGAAAAAAATTCGTCCGAGTATGCCGACGCGATTAAACACAAACGGCTTGGGCGAACTTTATCACGGGCGAGAAATTGCGGCGGACTTCAAAAATATTTTGGACACGGTTTCAATCAGTCTCAACGCCGCGACCGCCGAAAAATATTTCAAAATCACTCGCGCCGCTTACGGAATAAAATCTTTCGACGTAATGTTGACTTTCGCCGAGCATATGAAAAATTTTGTGCCGCACGTAGTTTTAACCGTCGTCGATAAAGTTACGCCGCCCGAAGAAATTTCCGCTTGCCAAAAAATTTGTGACGAACGAAATTTAATTTTGCGCGTCCGCCCTTACGAAGACAGATAAAAAAATCTGCCGCCCAACTTGCTGCAGGCGGCTTTTTTATTTATTGAATTGAATTCTTGCTTTGTTTAAATCTGTAAACGCCCGCGCCGAAACTGCAATTAGGAATTAGGAATGAGGAATTAGGAATTTTGTCGAGGGCGTTGCGATAAAGTTTGACAATCTGCGCGGTGACTTCGGACGAATAATTTTGCGCTTCGATTCTTAGCGTCGCCGCGCCAAAAAATTTTTCGACGTAAGGCAACAAACATAAATCTTTCCCGAAAAAAATATGCCAACGCTTGAATTGATCAACGCGCAAAGAATGAACTTCGCCTGCCTCGTCTTCCAATGCGTAATGTTTATTCAATTTTTCGGGCGTCGCGAACTCGTCATAATCGGGCAGATAAAGTTTGGCGAAGTCGTGGTCACAAATCATTGACTCAATCGCGCCGTGAACAATAATTTCAATCGGCAACGGAGAATTTTCCGCAACGCTCCGAACTTGCGCGAAACTCAATTCAAGAGATGCCGTCGCCTGAACTGCTCCGAGATTTTTAAGAAAATCGGCGGCAACGGGATTGAATACGCTGAAAGAAACATCCGCATAAATCGGCGCGTCCGTCAAAGTTTTTATAAAATTCAACGCGCCCAAATTTCCGACAAGCACACCGTCAAAATTTATTTTCTCGGAAAAAATCTCTGCAAGCTCCGACAAATCTTTATCCTTTGAAGTGCGCGGCGTCGCCAAAATAATTTTTTTCCCTGCCGCATGAGCAAACTCGACGGCTTTTTTTATTTCGGAAAGAGTAAACGGCTTAAGCGGCTTGAAAATTTCTCCGCCGACATAAATTATATCCGCGCCCGCCTCGACCGCCGCCTTTGCACTTTCCAAACTCGAAAGCCGCGCAGATAATTTTGGCTTGTCGCCGGGATTTTTAATCGCCCGTTCGGAAGAAAAAATTTCTTTAACGGCGTCATCGTCAAAGGCGGGCTCGACAACTGCGCGGGAAAAAATTCGCGGCTCGCGTTTGCCCGAAGTTCCAATGTCTTTAATCGTCGTCGCTCCGAAGGCAAAAGTCGTTGTGAAGTCACGGACGCGATTTTCATAAAGATTTTTCCAACGCTCCTCGTTGACGGCGTAACCTGTCGGGTCGGCAAGATAAGAATCAATTTCCTGTCGATAAGTCGAAACAAGGCGGCGAACAAATTCGGGCGGTCTCATGCGCCCTTCAATTTTAAAACTCACGACGCCCGCTTGAATCAAGTCGGGAATATTGCGGAACATGCACATATCGTTCAGCGCGAGTTTGTAAGAAAAATCGTTTAAAATCTCGCCCGTCGCTTCGTCGATAAGTTTATAAATCCAGCGGCAAGGTTTCATGCAACGCCCGCGATTTCCGCTCTGCCCAAAAACTACGCCCGAATGAATGCATTGCCCCGACTCGGCAAAACACATGTCGCCGTGCATGAAATATTCAATTTCAATGCCCGTGCGTTCCTTCAGCAAAGAAACTTCCGTTAAAGTCAATTCGCGCCCGACTACAACGCGAGTTATCCCGAATTTTTTTAACAGTTCGACGGTGTGGAAATTGTGCGTGTTCATCATAACCGAAGCGTGCATCGGAATTTTTATGCCGAGTTTCCGGACGAGATTTATAACCGCCAAATCCTGTACCAAAATCGAATCGGGCTGAATTTCGTTGAGATAAAGCAAATATTTTTCGAGCGGAGCAATTTCTTCCGCGCTGATTAAATTGTTCAGCGTGACATAAATTTTAACGCCGCGCTTGTGCGCAAATTCAATCGCCGCCTTCAACTGTTCGTCGTCGAAATTAAAATCCGTGCGGTGGACGCGCATGTTAAAAGCTTTGCCGCCCAAATAAACGGCATCCGCGCCCGCCTCAATCGCCGCAACCAGCGACTCCCATTGTCCCGCCGGTGCCAAAAGTTCAACCGAGTTTTTATTCAAAGCCATCAAAAACCTCCTTTTTAGCTTATAGGTTATAGCTTATAGCTGATAGAATTTTCCCTATAACCTATAACCTATAACCTATAACCTTTTTCTCCAAACTTCCCGATAAATTTTTTCCAACTCGCGAATATAATTTTTTGAATCCATCAGCGCGGAATTTTTTATGTGTTCGCGAAGCCCGACGTGATAAGCCGCCAACAATTCTTTTCGCCGAGAAAGTTGAATCGCTTTGTTCACATAATCCATCGGGCTGTGCGCAATTAACTCCGATAAATCGGCGGCATTCAAAATCGACGCGCAGAATCTGGAGCCGTGAGTTTTTCCGCGCAGAGTTATCACGGGCACGCCCATATAAAGAGCCTCGCAAGTCGTTGTGCCGCCCGTGTAGGGAAAAGTATCAAGTGCAACGTCGAGTTCGCGATATTGTTCAAGATAATCCGGGCTGTAAGGGCGCAATTCGACTCTGTCGAGCGGAAAACTCATTTTGGATAATTTTTTTCTGACAAGCTCCCTGCCTTCTTCAAGACTGCAAAGTTTATTTTTGAGAATCAAACGGGAATTGGGGACGCGCTCCAAAATCGCCCGCCATAAATAAAGCAGATCGTCACTGATTTTGGCAAAATTGTTGAAGGAACCGAAAGTCACGAAATAATTTTTTTGAACGGGAGCAATCGATTCAATATCGGGCATTTGTCGAATCAAGCCGGGCGCGTAACATAAATTGCACGGCTCGACGCGCAGAATTTTTTCCGTAAAATTCGACGGGAGATTTTCCGGCGAACAAATTTTATCGGACAAAAAATAATCAACGGCATTAAGCCCCGTCGTTGCCGTGTAACCGATGCCGCAAATTTGCACGGGCGCAGGTTTGTAAGCCAAAATCGGAAGGCAACTGTCCTGCGAATGCCCCGATAAATCAACCAAAATGTCAACGTTGTCTTCGGCGATAATATTTGCGGACAACAACGGCTCCTTGCCTTCCAAATCGCGCCAGCCGACTTTGAACTTTTTAAATTTCTCCGTGACGAAATCACTTCTGCCCGTCGAGTAGCAAGTTACGGAAAAATTTTCGGCATCAAAATTTTTTAAAAGCGGCGGCAAGAAATTTGCAACGGCATGTTCGCGGAAATCGGGCGAAATATATCCGACGTGAATTTTTTTATCGGCGTCAAGATTTTTTTTGTCGTGAGAAAAGGGCGTTATCGTTGCGAAAAAGGAATTATATTTCTGTGCAAGTTCTTTCGTCTGCGCCTGCGAAGTGTCGCGATAATTTCTCAAGAATAAATGTTTGGAGTAAAGCTCCGCCGCCGTTTCGTTGTTTTCGGTTAGGGAACTTGCCTCGAAAAGAGCTTGTGCCGCCCGCGCAGGTTCGCCCGTCAAATAAAATCCGTTTGAACTCCAAGTAAGGGCTTTGAACAAAATCGAGCGCGTGATAAAAATTTTTTTGTCGATTTGCCGTTCAAAATCTTCGTCCGCCGAAGTTTTTTTTCTGCGATTGAAAGCGAATTTATGATTGTGTTCCTGAAGACTTGCCCGCAAATTTTTCAATTCTTTGTGCGCGTCGTTTATCACGCCTTCCAAAATTTTTATCTGGGCATTGAGCTTGAAATTTTTAACGGCGATACCGCCCGAAACAAGTCGTCCGCGCAGATGATTCGGCTCGGCGGCGAGAGCATATTGCGCAAAAGATTCTGCTTCCTGCAAATTTCCGAGATAAAGTGAAGACTCCGCCATAATCGCGAGCCCTTCGGGAGAATTTTTATCGAGATCGAAAATTTCTCGTGCGACGGTGCGCATGGACATGGGATCGCCGTCGAGAGAAAATTTTTCTGCCGGAAAAACCCAATCCAAAATTTTATCGTCCATGCAATCACTCCCGCTTGATAAATAATTTTCATCAATAATAAACCAAACGTTGCGGAAAAGCAATTAGCAATGAAAGGTAAGACACGGGCGCACAGGATTTGAGATGGAAAGATTGTAAGGTGGAAAGATTGAAAGTAAAAACACTAACAACTAACAACTTGCCATCTAATTTTGGGACGGCAAAAGAAAAGTAAGTTTAATTTACAAATTTAGAATTGAGATTGAAAGTTGACAGGACTCCGAGATGGCTTTTTACAATGAGCAATGTGCAATGAGTAATGAAAGGCAATACCCGGGCGCACATGGACGTGCGCCCGCCGGCAACTGAAACAGGATGTTTCATTGCCGGTCTGAACGCCCTTTCTTTTTGCAACTTTTTCTTTGGGCGCAGCAAAGAAAAAGTTGATCCTAAACACAAAAATTATTTTTGAATTCAATCGAGATCGGCGGCAGCGAGAAAAATTTTCTTTACAAAAATTTCTTGAATGTCGGCAAGAAATTTTGAAAAGAACTTCTTGATCGCGAAAAGCTTTTGACTTAAAATGCTCCCAAAAAAATAAAAGGAGCGATTTATATGAATCAGCGAGGCTTCGCAACTCTGGAAGTCATTTTAATGGTAATGGTTATAGGAATTCTGGCGTCGATAGCCGTACCGCGCTTTAGTTCCGTCACTGCTGCCGCCAATACCGCCAAAATCCAAGCCGACCTCTCGACTCTCGACACTGCGATTGCAATTTACAGCATGGAAAAAGGAGAACCTACTTCAGATCCCACTTTGACAACATTGGCACCATATCTGAAAGATGCCTCCGACATTAAACCGCCGACAGGCAAGGCTTTAATTAACGGTGCGCAAGAGGAAATTAAGGGAACAACTTATGGCTTTAAAAAAGTTGCAATTAGCTCCGATAAAGATGCTCAAGAAGATTGGCGGGCAACTTTAGAAATGACTGACGGAGATAAAACAGCAGGATACTTCGTAAAATAAAAAATACGTCATCTCGACATTTAAAAACTTTTAGCACAATCTTTATGCCTTTTGGCTGAAAATTTATTGACGCCAAAAATTTTTTTTGATAAAATTCAGCGCGGGAAAAAATTTTTTCTGAAGGGCTTAATGAATCTGCGTTGATAAACGATAAGATTTACAGAAAGAAACACGGGGCGCGAAAACGTTCCGAACAAGAACTTTGAAAAACCTAAAAAATTTTGGAGGAACAAGTTAAGGATAACTTAACAACCCTGTTTAAACTGCAGGGAGCAAATCAAACAGAAACAATTCGGGCTCAAAATTGCAACACTCGTTACGCGTGCGAGGCGAAGTCTTTCGGCGACGGTCGGGAGACAAGCAAAAAGGCTCGTTTGTTTGGCGGCGGAAGGGAAACCGTCGACTAAGGAAAAATTTTTCTAGGAAGATCAGGGAGGAAATAACCATGGCAATGGTAGTAAAAACTAACATGAGCGCAGTTCGTACGCTCAACACTTTGAATCAAAACAGCACCGCGCTCCAGAAGAGCTTGACGAAAGTCGCAAGCGGCATGAAAATTAACAGTGCGCAGGATGATGCTTCGGGTTATGCAATTTCCGAGCGTATGCGCGTCCGTATCCGTTCACTCGACCAAGCCAATCAGAACAGTCAGAACGACTCCGCGTTGATGAAGACTGCTGAAGGTGCGGTTTCCAACACAATCGAAATTTTGAAGGCTTTAAAAGAAAAAGCCATCAACGCAGCCAACGATTCCAACACCGAAGAAGATCGTCAAACGATCCAAAAGGAAGTTGATCAGTTTATCGACCAAATCGACGACAATGCTCTTGTTCAATTCAACGGCAAATATCTCGTCGACGGCTCGAAAAACAACGTCGTTTCTTCGTCCAAGACCATTCTTCTCAACCAGAGCTTGGCAACCGATACCAGTTCAGGATCCGTTTTGACTACTCTTGCAAACCGCGCAGGCGATATGCTTGAAATTCTCTCTACCGATAAATACACGGTTTCTTGGATTAATAACGGCGTGACCTCGACAACCAGCGGAACGGTAAATGATGCTACATTGCAATCTCTGCTGGAACTTTCCGGCATAATCAGCTTGACAGAACAAACAGGCACCTCGCCTGCTACCATCGGAACAGACAAGTTTGATGTTCAAGTTTACACGCCCGATAAGGCAGCGGGTGTTGCTATTTTAGCGCAGACAGCAGGTGTAACTTCGCAAATTTCCGGATTCACAATCAGCATTACGGATACTGACGGCAATGTCAAGAAAGCGGCGAATGCGGCTCTCGACCAATTCAAACAGTATCAGCGTGCAGAAAATCAAACCGGTGACAAAGCTTTGACTTTCCATGTCGGTTCGGAAGCCAACGTCGCGATTAAGGTCGGTATAGGTGACATGCGCGCCGAAGCTCTCGGTCTTAAAGGTACAACGGGCGAGAGAATTTTGGTCACAACCAAAGAATTCGCCAATGCGTCAATCAATGCCATTGAAAACGCTCTTACCAAGGCTCTTGACCAGCAGACCACAATCGGTGCCATCGAGGCTCGTCTCGAATACACCAGTGCCAACCTCACGACTTCGAGTGAGAATGTCCAAGCGTCTGAGTCCACGATTCGTGATGCTGATATGGCTAAAGAAATGACTAACTACACGAAGAATAATGTTCTTCTGCAGTCTGCTCAAGCCATGCTCGCGCAAGCCAATCAAAACTCCAGCGCAGTACTCAGCTTGCTCCAGTAATTTCCTGAAACAGTTGAGATTACAGTTAAAGCTTAAAGGCGTGCGCTTACGGCGCATGATGTTCGATACTGAAAAATCCCCGTCGAATTTTGGCGGGGGTTTTTCATTTCTTGCGGGAGCTGTCCCCCTTTTTTCTAAAGTGGGAGCGCAAAACCATCTCGGCGTATCCTTCGATTGATTCAATCATGAATTTTATTTTTTTAACCTACTTTTCTTTTGCAGCCCCAAAAGAGCCGCTTTAAAAGCGGCGGAACAGCAAGGGGTAACGACTGACTTTAAGTCATTGAAGACTTGGAGTGCGCACCCATTGGATGCAACGTCACGTTGCCAAAAGAAAAGGGGCTTCAACCGGCAATAAAAACATCCTGTTTTTGTTGCCGGCG
>CALFJC010000156.1 GCA_937877655.1 uncultured Selenomonadales bacterium | reverse complement strand
CGGTCGTGAAGTACGCCTGTTTGTGCGAATACCATCTTGGCATAAGAATTGCCGCGACTGTCCGCGTCATGAATCAGAACTTCTGAATTCTTCGCGCCAGCCAACGAAATTACTCCGCCGTCAACCGATATTGCAACTGTGTTGTCTTCAGCAACCGAGAAGCCGGTCATTGCATAATCGCCCAGATTGAGTCTGTCGTAGCCCGATTCAAAGCCCGTGATAGAAACATTGCCGCCCGTGTACTCGAAGCCGTCTTTCTTCTTGTTCTTGTCGCGGAAATTAATGTTCAGAGTGCTACCGTCACTTGCGCCGCCGACAACCGTCACGCTCTGATAACGAACCGCCTCCGCATTTATCGATGAAACACCGCTGCTGTAAGGCTCCGCCGCGAGATCTATTCTGCCCTTCGCGCCGTCGAACAATTTCAAATTAAATTTACCGCCTTCGAGGCTTTCAGCAATGCCGTCCTTCGTGAGATAGCCGCCGCTCGTCAGCGAAACTTTTTCAATATCGTCTTCGTCGTTGCGTAAAGTCAAAGTGTTCTTGCTGTTAATTGTGAAAGAAAACTTGCCGTTGCCCGACTTCGCGCTCTTTATGCTTCCGAGTTCCTCGCCGATTGACAACTTGTCTGCGGTGCTGTCGAAGTTCTCGAAAACATCTTTGCCGTCGGAGTAGAAGAAGACATCCGATTCGCCACCAATCGAGCCGCCGACGAGGGTATCGTCTCCTGCTCCGCCCGAAAGTGAATTCGATTTAGTCTCGCTGCCGATTATGTAGTTGCCTTGATCGTTGCCCGTTATCGACATTGCCACAGTTACTGCTGAAGCATCAATCGTTGTGTAAGGTTGATTTGCTCCGTTGTAAATCGAATCCGTGCGTCCGCTTGTCAAAGTTACGCTTTTATCCAGCGCGACAGAATCTTTCGCGATAACGTAGAAATCGTTGCCATTGTTCAACGAAACTGCCGGAAGATCTCCGCCTTCCGGGGTTTCGAAAGTCAAACTGTCGCCGCTTCCGAAGTTCAAAACAAGATTATTGCTACCGTCCGTCGTGACAGTCGCATCCGCAATGTTGAAATCGCGTTTGCTTATGTTGACAATGTCGTTCGTGCCGTAATTGCTGATTGAATCTGAGCCGCCGTTGAAGATAAAGGTATCGGCTCCGTCGCCGCCTTTAAGTGAATCGTTGTCTGCGCCGCCGTCGAGATATGCGCCTATCGAGCCCGCAACAAGTATATCGTCACCATAGCCGCCAAAAAGCGTGCCGCCGTGCAAACTGCTCGCCACAATGTAGTTGTCTTCGTCGTTGCCCGTGATTCTTATTGCGCGTCCGACTTTCGAGGCATCAATCGTTTTAATCTTTTCATAAGCTTCCAAAGTTCCATTGAAGGTCGAGTCGTGACCCGCGCCCAGCGAAATGCCCGTGCCCTCCGTTATTGAAGTCGGCGTGTAGTAATAAATTTTCTCATCATTGGCTTTAAGCGAAACGGCGTTTGTTGTCTTGAACCTAAGAGAATTGCTATCATCAAAATTGAGAACGAGATCACTGCCATTGTAATTTATGCTGTCGGTGTCTGTGACTGCGGCAACTCCTATGCTGACTGCGTCGTTTTCAATGTCGTAGTTGAAAATAACATCTGCGCCTTCGGAGTAGAAGAAATAATCTTTTCCTTCGCCGCCGACAAGTGAATCGGCACCCGCGCCGCCAAAGAGACTTGTTCCCGCCGAGCCCGCAACCAGACTGTCATCGCCTTTGCCGCCCAAAATCGACGTGATGTTATCGTTGCCCTTGATGTGGAAGGCAACATTGTTACCATCGTTAGATGCGTCAATCGTCTTGAATGTTTCGGCGAGCCCGCTAAAGGTATCGTCTGTGAGATCAATAGCAAGACTTTCCAATTCTGAATCGTCGTTCGCCGTTGTAAGATTTAAAATCGCTGTTGAGTCTTCGGCAGGAGCCAAAGTTGCTTTTGCCGTTAACTCGTTACTGTCTGAAGACGTTCTTTCCAGATAAAGGTAATTGTCGATGTTGTTCCAGCCTATTTCAGCAAGCACATAATCCTTATCTCCCTTTTTATATAGGAGAGAATTGCTGTCAAGTGTCTGTACAACGGTAAGCGCACCGTCATCATTTCTTTCTGCAATGGTGGCTGTGCCGGCGATTTTGATACCGGTAGAGTCTGAGGTTCCGCTCGTTTCAAAAGTGGTTTTAAGTTCGCCGACGAACGTCGCTTTGTTGATGGTGATGAGGGAACGAGAGTCTGCGTTTTGCGCGGCGATGGCGGATTCATCTGTGCCCGTGCTCTCGAAAGTGCCGCCGTCTATTGTAACTTCAATATTTGTTGACTCGGTATTATTTTGAGGATTGGAAACAGAGAGTGCGACGGTACCCGATATATTGGTATCGTCACCCGAAATTGTAGCTGTAATATCTTTCTTGGTTGTGTGCTGAGCAATAACAATACCCGCGCCGTATGTCGTCTGACCATTGCCATTGGGATTACTCGTATATTCACCGCTGCCGCTGATTGTGCCGCCCGTCACGTTGAGCTCGCCCGCGCGGACTTCGATACCTGTCTTGCCTGTGATTGTGCCGCCGCTGATTGTTGTTGTGCCGTCAATCGCCGGAGCATAAATCGCCGCCGCATTTGTGGAAGTGAGTGTACCGCCGCTGATATTCATGCTGACGCCGCTGTTAGCCGTACCGCCGTTAGAAGAGACTGCGAAACAGCTTGTGCCCGTAATGGAACCGTCGGTCATAGTGAATTTGCTATCTTTCCATAGGAACACGCCATTTGAAGCCCTGATGGTTCCGCCATTCATGTTGAAAGTACCATTTTCGTCAACATTGACAGCAGTGGTATCGTTTTTGCCTGTAGTAGGTTCTTCGGAAGCGGTAACAGTGCCGCCATTCATTGTGAAGGTGCTGCCTTTTAAAATTCGTACAGTAGCCATCCCTTTTTCAGTAGTTGAGACGGTACCGCCGTCCATTGTAAAGGTGGCTCCGGAACCGGAATTGTAAAAACCATATCCGGATGAAATGTTGCCGTCGCCGCTGAGATTAAACGTTCCGGAATTAACAACACCGTAATAGTTTGCAGCATTAACAGTGCCGCCGCTCATATTGAAGGTGCTGCTGTTGTTTACACCATAACCGCCAATCGTGCCGCCGCTGACAGTCGCCGTGCCTGTGCTGGAAATGCCGTAATTTTTAGTGGAAGAGATTGTGCCGCCCGTGACGTTGAGCGTGCCTGTGCTGTAAACGCCGTTGTATTTAGTGGAAGAGATTGTGCCGCCCGTGACGTTGAGCGTGCCTGTGCTGTAAACGCCGTTGTAGTTCGTGCCGGTAACAGTTCCGCTATTGACAGTCACCGTGCCTTGATTCAAGATACCGTTATTCGTGCCGGTGATTGTGCAGTTGTCAACAACGAGGGTGCCGCCGCTCGCAACGTAAATGCCGTTGTAACTCTGAGTGGTGATTGTGCCGCCGCTGATGTTCAAAGTACCACCATTGTAAACCTGAAAAGAGTTGCCGGAACTGGTTAAAGTTTTTCCGTTCAGATCGACTGTGCGGTTGCTCCAGATATTGATAGGAACTTTCGATGTAATGTCTCCCTCTAAGGTGAGATCACTGTCCAACTGGATCATAGTATAACTGTCCGATTCGGCGTCGGCTTTGAATTCGGCAAAAGTTTTGTTTTCATTTTTTGTCCAATTACTGCCATCATTAGTAGTCCACCAAGTAATGGTTTGGTCGAAACGTTGGAGGTCGAAAACGAACTCGTCCGCACGAGTCGTTGTGGTTGGGGTAATTTGTTCCCGCAAAAAAATTTTTCCTTCCATGAAATTCTATGCCCCTTTCATGTTTTCTACTGCCGAAACAGGTTCTTGGACAAAATTTTTCTCCGAATCTTTGTGGGGGCAAAGTTTCTTCGACAAATTTTTTCTCGGTAGCCGTCTCGGCATAAAAATAACCTGAGTCGCGCCCTGCCCTTGTGACAGCCGCGACGTTCGAGAGATTTTCTATCAACCTCCTTTGACGTTCGATTTTCTGTTCGACTCGCAAATTTATTGTAGCCGATCGGAATCGGTTTGTCGATCACTTTTTTAAAAATTTTTTCAAAAAAAATGGGCGGCAGATTTTTTCTGTCGCCCAAAATTTTTTCAAAAAAATCCGCGCAGGCTCCTAAAAATTTTTAAAAAAAAATGGACGACAGATTTTTTCTGTCGCCCAAAATTTTTTCAAAAGAATCCGCGCAAGCTCCAAAATTTTTTGCAAAAAAAATGGACGGCAGATTTTTTCTGTTGCCCAAAAATTTTTAATGTCGATTGAAATTGCACCAAGACTCGCTGCTCATGAAGTCGCCGCCGTTGTAGCAAGCCGCCCGTGCCCGACAGCCGCCGCATTTGTTTT
>CALFJC010000155.1 GCA_937877655.1 uncultured Selenomonadales bacterium | reverse complement strand
GAGTTCCAAAGTCCGCTTAGCCGCGCTCGGCGATAAAAGCTGTGCACGGTAAAAAACGGCGGTTATGCGGCAAATTGCGCCACTGACACCCTGCTTTAACCAAGTACAACACCGCATTGACCAATTCGCGCTTTTCCCATTTGCAATTTCTCATATCTTTCTTTTTACGAACACACTTCCTAAGATTTCTCATATTCACACTTTACTTAAGCGTTTATGAACACCAGTTCTTAGAAGAGGTACTCCATCAGAGGGATTTTGTCCCGACATGCCCGATATATACCCTGATTTGTCAAAGAGAGCGAATGCGTGAATATTTATCGCTTCTTGTGAAACGAGACAACATTGAGATATTGATTTAGACGAATAGCGAACGTGTGCCCGTTGCGGCAATTGGTTATAAGGAATGGCGGGCAGGGATTGAGAAGCCGAAAAGCAAAAACACGGCGGACGATTTGGTTTTTGATTTGCAACTGTTTGCGCCCTTGCCCGAAGGCAACTACAATCTGACAATCAGAGAGAATAAGAAGCGCGGCATCTCGAAGGCACAAAAGAATATGAAGACTATGTAAACCGTCTTTCGGAGAAAAATATCATGCCGAGTAAAATGCCTGCGGATACAAATTGTCAATCAGTCGTACGAGAATTTCACGGGAAGGGAACTTACGACCCGAATCCGAAAGATAACAGTCCGCGAGAAATAGTTGACACGGGCAGAGTAATCGGGCAATATTGGGATACAGATAAAAATCAATTTGTCGATACAACGCAAATAAAAATTGTGTACTCGAAGAAAGGGACGCACATTTATCCGATTCGCCCTGTGGAGGAATGATTTATGACTTCATCCGAGAAATTTGACATATTGCTGGATATGGACAGGCGCAAAGCGAAGGCGAAGATAACGACGGTGCGCGGGGAAACGTATTATTGCAAACCGTTACATTTTGCCGAAGACGAGGACGATTGGGCATATAATTTTTTCACGCCCGATTACCCGACGCGTTACTTCATCCTCGAATGCAATTTCATATCGGCGATAAAGGAAATAAGTGAAGAGGAATGGCAAAGCCACTTAAAGGAGCAATGACAATCACAGGCACAGGTATTTTGGCTTTCACGATTTTGGGCGGTTTCATTGCTGTTATCTGTTGGCTGGTGAAAATTTAAAGGGGCAACAAAGACAGCGAAATTTATCCCTTGTTCGAGATGAATCAAGGCGAAAATGCTCCTCCGCTTCATCCGAGATGCAGATGTACCATTATTGCAAGCTTCGGAGAAGACAGAATGCGCGGCGGGCAACGAACGTCGAAAAACGACAAGCGCGAGCGTGTTTCGATAGACATGGATTATTGGGAATGGAAGAGAGTTTGTGTCGAAAAAGTATCACGCGAAACCAAAAGTATACGGGGCTGAAAGGATGCACGCGAGCTACATGCTCGTAAGTGGTATTATTTATCATGACAAAAGAATTGCGGAGTAAACGGATTCTTCATTGCCGTCGGGGAAAAGGGGCGGCGCGAGCTCGACCGAGAACATCCCAATCCTACACGGGAAGGGAAAATAGCGGAGAAAATGGCGAAGAAAAATTTGACACGCGAAGAGGCAATAGCAGACATATTTGCAACGGCGATGAAATCAAATGCCGCAGTGAACAAAAAGTTTGGTTTGGAGTGAATGGGACGAAAAAATTTGTCTACCTAATCTGTTTCGAGCCCGATGATACCTTGTTCCAAAAAACCTGTGCGCTGATTGAAAAAGAATCGAGAATAAGAGAAGGCGCATTTGGAAGACGTAGACGGCAGTCTCTTAAAATATTATAACCATGCTCGCGGAGAAATTATCGTTTTCAAATCCTATTACTTCGATGACGAAGTGCGCGTTGAATCCGATTTTGAATTGGAGCCGTATTTGGGCGACGGCTGGTTTATTAAAAAATATTGCGGGCGGCGATAAAAAAATGAGGCGGGAACTCCCGTATTTCTATGGTATATATGACAATCCCGACGCGGAATTATTCCAGCGGCAATGTGCGGCGATAGAAAAGAATATTTCTGCGCTCAAAAAGGAACCTTTCCTTGAGGATGTGGACGGCAGTTCGTTTCAAACCTACCGACATGCTAAAGGCAGAATCAACGTCTGCAATGATTATTGCTTGGGCGACCTTTATGTTGAATCTGATTTTGATTTATTGCCTTACTTCCAAGATTAGCAATGTCGTTCATTTTACAATTATCGCTTCCGGAACGTTTAGTTCGTAAAAACAAATGGAATAGATTTATTACGCCGATAGAAATTTATTTTGTCGAAGTCGACAGTTATTACCGGCGCACAATGAAACTCCAATAGTTTCGAAAAAATTTTCGGCTACTAAGAGATTTTTTAATAAAAAAATCCCCTCTTGTGAGGGGAAATTTTTTATGTATAACGACTCTTTAAGTTCAACTTTGGTGGAGACGAGGGGGATCGAACCCCTGACCTCTTGACTGCCAGTCAAACGCTCTCCCAGCTGAGCTACGCCCCCAAAGCATAGCCATCTTAAATCATTTCCCGCCGGTTGTCAAGGAAAAATTTTATTCAATTTCAATCGGAGCACAAAGTTCGGAAAGTCTTGCTATAGCAACTTTAATGTTCGCGACTTCAAGTATCGGCAAATTGAATTTGACAAGCGGCGCGGGATTTACACAAATCAAACCCGCCGGTTGACGAAATATAACGTTGATTTTTCTCTCCCCGATACCAACTCCGTCGCCTTGATTCGCTGTCGCCATATAACCTTCTCGGAACGGACGATCATAAAATATTCCGTTGCAAGACCAATCTTCGGGAGTTTTTTGAGCCATTTACCGCCGCTTAATTTTTCTATTTGTTCGGCGGAGTATGTCGATTCGGGAGGTAAATTTTCTATTTCAAGTACCCGCGCAGGAATTCCTTCGCGACTTTTTATGTAAGTGTAATACCAAAGTTCAAAATCATACTCCCTTACAAGTCCGAATTGCTCGGCGTTTTTGGTAATCCAAGTTTTGACGTAATTTAGCCCGCTGTTTTCAATATCAACTGCCAAATCGAGCCGTGAGAACTTGTACCGGGAATCGCCGCATATATCTCTTTTGGTTTCAATCTCCAAATTTTTCCTTCAAAGAGAACCCGAATTTAATCGGCTGACAGATTATCAAAGTTGTCGATGGAAACAAAACGTTGCTTGAAAATAGTCATTTTATAAGTTTTTCCAATGAAGGAAAATTCTCCGCCGTTTACAAGAACGGGCATTCTTACAAAAGATTCGGGATGCGTGCCAAAAGTGAATATATTGAGCTTGAGAGCATTTGCTTTTTGTTCAAAAATCTCGTAATAAGGCATGTCGCGATTCAATACGGCATAACTGCCGGGCGACATGCCGTCCAAAATTTTACTTTTGCCTTTCGCCAAATCTTTCAAAGAACCGTATTTCAAGACATGCGCCGGAGCAATCGAAGTAACAACCGCTACATTTGGCGTAATATCGCGAGTAATGGAGCCGCCAATTCCCTTTATCAGAGAATGTGCCGCCATCTCACGACTGCATATGCGCTTTCTTGGTTAATGGCGGCAAAAAACCAAGGTATATCGGGATAAATATTATAAACGGTAATGATTCAACAGTGTGCAAGTCGTAATTTTACCTGTCAAACCCGTCACGGCTATAACTTTTCCTTGAAAACGTTTTCGCGCCGCGAGTGCTGTTTTCCAAATTGCACATTGAATATTGCTGACTTTAAGTAACGGAAAATCTTTAGAAACTCCTTCAACATCATGTGTTACCATGGCACTGTAAATTTACCTATATTATCAAGGATTTTTGCTCGCGATTTTTGCCAATATTTATCTTCCGTTGCAAGTAAGGCAGGGCGAGGCGTATAAAAATTAAATACTTGAAGCGAATTGCCTCTTATTATTGGAAAAGATTGTATATACCAACCTTCAGGCGGTTGTACAATCCATTTTCCGCCCGTGACTTTCGCAAGTTGTTTAGCCGTTCAACATTTGCCGGGCTCCGATTTATAAATTATATCGTCAAATTCGGTGTTGAAAATCAAAACAAAAAAAACATTGCAATATTTAATTTGCTCGGATATATTTCGTCAAGCAAAAAAATAAACCGCCGAAAATTTTTCCGACGGCATATAAAATTCCTCAACAAAATTTATTCAACTTCAATCAGTTCGTATTGCGGATTGCCTATTTTCTTTTCTGCCATAGCCGAAAGTTGACGCAAACCGATTCGAGTTTCAATGCGCTCCTTCAAATCGTGACTGTCGGGAGCGGCGTAAACCAAATCACAACACGCTTGGTCGACGGCAAGAATATCTGTCGAAACCGCAATGCCGATGTCCTCCATAGTCGGCTCGGCGGCGGCGACGCCTTCGCAGTCACAGGAAACACTCAAGCGGCGCATGACATTTAAAAAGACAATGTGCTTGCCGAAATGATCGCAAGTTGCCTTCGCGCTGTCCGCCATAAGTTCCATGAAATATTCTTTGACGGGCCACGTCGTAAAATCTGCGGGAACATTATTCGGGTCGACGCCGTGAACTTGCGCCTTGCCGAGATGTCCGCTCGCGCAACCGATAGCGATATTTTTCATTGAGCCGCCGAAACCGCCCATGTAATGCCCTTTGTAATGCGTCAAGACAATCAGCGAATCATAATCGGCAAGGTGTGCGCCCATTGCAACTTCTTTAAGATGGAAGCCGTTGCGAACGGGGAAATTAACGGTTTGTTCATCTTCGTCCATGATGTCGACGGGACAAAAAGTCCAGCCGTTAATTTTGAGAGTTTCGCGGTGCCCTTCGGTGTCAAAGCGGTCGCCGTGATAAAGCGTGTTGCACTCAACGATTGACGAATTGGGAACTTGCGCTTGAAATTCCTTAACCATTTCACGCGGAAGAATATTCGGTCCGTGTTTTTCGCCCGTATGAAGTTTGATTGCGACTTTGCCGAAAATGTTTTCATCAATCATTTTGTAAAGCTTGATAAGGTGCGCGGCGTCGATTTTCTTTGTGAAATAAACTTTCGCCGCCGAGCCCTGATAATTTTCGCCGGTTACGTTCTTGCTACCGACGACGGGTGCTTGAATTGCCATGAAAATTTTCCTCCCTTTCATCCCCGCGCAGGGGATTTTTTTTATAATAACCGCTTGAGTTTGCTTAAGTCAAGAAAATTTTTCGTAAAAAAACCTTCCGCAAAATTTCTGCGAAAGGCTGAAGCAAATTACTTTTTCTGTTCGGCAAGAAATTGCGTCAAAGTTTTTCCGCCGACGCCCCAATTATCCAAATCATTTTCCTTGACAAGGACGTAGAAAAATTTTTCTTCGACGCCCAAAATTTCGCTGGCGGTTTTCGTGAGTCCCGCGATAAGCTTTTCCTTTTGTTCCTTTGTCGGATGAACCGCATCGATTGAAATTATCGGCATAAAAAATTCCTCCTCAACTCAAAAGTTTAACAACGGCATTGCCGACGGCGGCGGCAGACGCGGGATTTTGTCCCGTGACAAGCCGCCCGTCAACTTCGACGTGATTTGACCAATTTTTTTCTGCAAAATGTATCGCGCCGTGATTTTTCAATTCGGTTTCGAGCAAAAACGGCACAATTTCGGTTGCCTGAACTTCATTTTCCTCGTTATTCGTGAAAGACGTTAATTTTTTGCCCGATACAAGATAATTTCCGTCACTGAGTTTGACGTTGACAAGAGCCGCCGGACCGTGACAAACCGCCGAGACAATCCCGCCGCGTTCGTAAATTTCGCGAGTAACCTTGTCAATCGCTTTGCTGTCGGCAAAATCCCACATGACGCCGTGCCCGCCCGCAAAAAATATCGCGTCGTAGTTTTCGGCGTTCGCATTGTCGAGACAAATCGTTTCGGCGAGTTTTGCTTGAAAATCGGCGTTATCCCAAAATTTTTTGTTGATTTTGTCGGAAAAATCGAGACTGTCGCCGTCAATCGGAGGTTTTCCGCCTTTAATCGACGCCAAATCGTAATCAAAACCTGCCGCAATGAATTTTTCAAGCGGATGAGTCAATTCGCTGAGCCAAAAACCCGTCGGAATTCCCGTCGCTCCTTTGACATTGTTGCTTGTCACGACGCACAAAATTTTTTTCATAAGCATTCCTCCTAAATTTTTTCCGTCAAAACAATTTTTGTCGGCGAATACTCAACTTTATCTTCAATTTTAATCAGAGAATCGACTTGGCGGCGAAAATTTTTATACGCGGCGGACGAAAAATATTTCCGATAAGACGCCGCGTCCACGAAAATTATCATTGTGTGTAAAATGTTCGGGCGCGATTGCTCGGCAGTCACGAAGGCTCCCGCAACGCCCCATTCGTCACCGACGGCGCGAATTGCTTCAACCGAAATTATTTCTTGAAATTCTGCGAGATTGGCGGGCGCAATTTCAAAATGATTTGTTTGAACGATTGTTCCGACGCCGTGATTTTTTTGCTCAAGAACAATGGCATTGACGGGCAAAATTTTCAAGCCGCTTAAAATCGGCAGACGCTCCGCCCGATATTTTTGAAATGCCTCGCTCGTGCTGTGAATTCTGTAAGCTTCATCGCTCTCATAAATTTCAAGCAGGCGAAGTACATTCGGATTGTCTTTTTCAATCGCGCCGTAAAGTGCATAAGTTCCCGATTCTTTTGCGGTTGTCGGTGCCAAAATTCTTGTGCCCATCTCCAAAATCTGCGGCATTTTTCCTTCCGCAGATTCGACGACCGCCCATTGAACTCGCGGCATATTTCCTTCCGGCGTCCGAATTGATTTTGCGTTCGCCGTCGCTGTCAACATTAAAATCACCCCCAAAATCGCTAAAATTTTCCGCATTTCTCAGCCTCCCAATAAGTTTTTGGCATTTTCCGCATAAATTTTCCTCATTAAGCCGCGTTTTATCAATGCCGCATCGAAAAGTTGTTTCTTGCCGAGAAAAACCTGCGCGGGGACGTAAGGATAATCGGTTCCGAAAATTATTTTATCCAAATCGGCGATTTTCAGCAGGATGTCGAATTGTTCGGGCATCGGATCGCCCGCCGTGTCGAAAAATAATTTTTCAATGCCCGCTTCAAAATTTATAGGCTCCATTAAGTTCATTGCCGACAACATTTTGAACATCGCGCCTGCCCGCTGTTTCATGTAAGGCAAAAATGATCCGCAATGCGGCACAACAAATTTTAAGTTCGGAAATTTTTCGAGCGTGTCGTTCGCCAAAAGATTTAAAACCGCCCGCGTTGTGTCGGCTGGATATTCAAAAAGTGCCATGACTTTTCCCGTGACGACATTTTTTCTCGGCAAAATCTGCGCGGGGCTTGGATGAATTATCACAAGCGAATTTTTTTTATTGAGTTCCTCAAAAATCGGGTCGAGATTTTTATCTCCGAGATAAACTCCGTCGGAATTGCTTGCGACTTTAACGCCCAGTGCTCCCAATTTTTCTGTGGCGAAATAAAATTCTTCTATCGAGCCTTCGACATTCGGGAGCGGCAACGTTGCAACGAAGCCGAATTTTTTCGGGAAACGTCTGCACAGCGCGGAAAATTCTTCGTTAATCGCCCTTACCGCCGCGCAGTCCGAAATATGCGGCGTTGCAAGTGATAAAATCGTAAAATCAATGCCTGCCGCCTCCATGAATTGCAAATGATCTTCAGCCGTCCATTTCGGCAACGGAAAACCTTCAGCCTCCGCCGCGTCGATTTTGAGAATTTTCAGCGCGTCAATGTAGCTCGGCAAAATCGCATGCGCATGAAAATCGATTGTCTTTGCCGAAAATTTTTCTGTCGCCTCTGCCGTCATTGCAAAGCCTCCAATCGCAAGCGTCAAACTCAATTTCAAAAAGTCTCTCCGATTCATGATCTTTCTCCAAAAAATTTTTCTGCGAAATTTTATCATGCGGAGCAAACTTAAAGTCAATGAAAAAATTCCCCCGCCCGAAATTCGAGCGAGGGTTTATAGAAAATTACATACGCTTGCTTACTTAATTTCGACAGTCGCGCCGACTTCTTCGAGTTTGGCTTTGAGAGCTTCGGCGTCAGCCTTCGAGATTTTTTCTTTGACGGGAGCGGGTGCGCCGTCGACAAGAGCTTTGGCTTCTTTAAGTCCGAGCCCGGTTGCTTCGCGGACAGCTTTGATAACCTTAATTTTTTCTTGACCGATATTGGCGAGGATAACGTCGAACTCGGTTTTTTCTTCTTCGGGTTCAGCCGCCGCCGCTGCGGGGCCTGCCGCCGCAACCGCTACGGGAGCCGCCGCAGACACGCCGAATTTTTCTTCCAATGCTTTGACGAGTTCGCTGAGTTCAAGAACCGTCATGCTTTCAATCGCTTGAATGATTTCTTCTTTAGTCATTTTATTTTAGCCTCCAAAATTTAGGTGTTAGGTGTTAGGTGTTAGGGTTTTTCATTCCTAATTCCTAATTCATAATTCCTAATTGTCTTTACGCCGCAGATTCTTTTTCCTTCTTCTCGCGAATGGCATCAACGACGCCGACGAAATTACGAATAACAGCCGACAAGACGCCGACGCAATTTGCAATCGGAGCGTTCATGGTGCCGAGCAGTTTTGCAACGAGTTGTTCGCGGCTCGGCAAATTCGCCAGAGCTTTAACGCCGTTCACGTCGATAACTTTTCCTTCAACCATGCCGACTTTGATTGTCAAAATGCCGGGGTCTTCGAGTTTGTTTTTCTTCATGAAGTCGCAAAGAACTTTCGCCGGAGCAACAGCGTCTTCGGCGGAAAAAGCCATTGCCGTTGTGCCTTCAAGATGAGAATCGAGTCCTTCAATGCCCGCCTGTTTTGCCGCAATGCGGAGCATGGTATTTTTTACGACTTTATATTGAACGCCAGCCGCACGGAGTTCGCGGCGCAGTTGTGTATCGGTTGCGACGTCGAGCTTGTTGTAGCTTGTCAAAACGACGCCTTTTGAAGATGTCAACCAGCCTTTAATTTCGGCGACAATCGCTTCTTTTTTGGGCGTCACTTTGCTTGTAACTGCCATAAAATCTTCACCTCTCTTCATTCCTAATTCTTAATTCCTAATTCCTAATTGAAAAAGTCCTTCGACCGCGCAGACCGAAGGAACTTTTTAATGTCAAAGTTACTTTCGACCTGAGCAAGTGCTTTAATCGGCGTGCCGAACTTGCCGTCTGCGGTCATGATATTCTGAAACTAGTTCCTAATTCCTAGTTCCTAGTTCCTAAATTTGAATCGGGACGCCCGGACCCATAGCCGCCGCCAGCGTGATTGACTTAATGTATTGTCCCTTCGCCGCCGCCGGTTTTACGCGAATCAAGGTATCGATAAGATTTTGATAATTTTCTTTGAGTTTATCATCCTCAAAAGATTTTTTGCCAATAGGGCAGTGAATGTTGCCCTGTTTGTCGGTACGATACTCGACTTTACCTGCTTTTTGTTCGCCGATAGCTTTTGCAATGTCGGCTGTGACCGTGCCGAGTTTCGGGTTGGGCATCAAGCCTCTGGGACCGAGCAATTTACCGAGCCGCCCGATAATTCTCATCATGTCGGGTGTGGCAACCGCTACATCAAAATCAAACCAACCGCCTTGAATTTTTGCAACGAGATCATCCGAGCCGACGAAATCTGCGCCTGCCGCTTGAGCTTCGGCAACTTTTTCACCCGTGACGAATGCCAAAACTCTTTTGGTTTTGCCGATACCGTGCGGCAGAACAATCGCGCCGCGAACTTGTTGATCGGCATATTTCGGATCGACGCCCAAACGAACATGAAGTTCAATCGTCTCGTCAAATTTTGCCGTTGCAGTTTTTTTCACGAGAGCAACTGCTTCGTCGGCGGAATAAAACTTTCCGTCTTCGATAAGCCCTTGTGCCTCGCGGAATCTTTTGCTTTTCTTTGCCATTAAAAATTTCCTCCTCGCGGTGCAAACGATAAAATCTCCCGCATTGTCCGATTAAGCAACGATTTCAATTCCCATACTGCGAGCCGTGCCCTCAATCATGCGCGTTGCCGCCTCGACGGACGCCGCGTTGAGATCTTTCATTTTCAATTCGGCGATCTCTTGAGCTTTGGCGCGGGGAAGTTTCGCGACTTTGTTTTTATTGGGCTCGCCCGAAGCTTTTTCGATACCCGCCGCCTTTTTCAAAAGAACAGCTGCCGGCGGAGTTTTGGTAATAAAGGTAAACGATCTGTCTTCATAAACCGAAATTTCGACAGGAATAATCAAGCCCGCCTGTTGAGCCGTGCGGTCGTTGAATTCTTTGACGAACGCCATAATGTTGACGCCCGCTTGACCGAGCGCGGGACCTACCGGCGGCGCGGGTGTGGCTTTACCCGCAGGAACTTGAAGTTTGACGACTTTGGTAACTTTCTTTGCCATGTGTGCACCTCCTTTCGTTGCTGGTTCCCAGTTCCTATTTACTAGTTCCTAAATTAAATCTTTTCAACTTGGCTGACATCCAAATCAACGGGCATATCTTCAACCAAAACTTTAAGGCGTTGTTTTGCCGCGTCAATTTTCCTGATGACCGCAAGCCGGTTTTCAAAAATACCGTCGATAATTCGCACATTGTCATTGACTTTGAAGCCTAGAGTGTTATCGGTGCGTCCGTCGGCAAGTTCGGTTAAAATTCTTTGCGCCTCTTCGTCGCTGAGCGGAATGGGATCTTTTTCCGAGCCGACAAAGCCCGTGACGCCCTGCGTATTGCGAACGACATACCAAGTATTGTTGTTGACAATCATATCGACCAACACATAGCCGGGGAAAACTTTTTTCTGAACAATGCGGCGTCTGCCGTCCTTGAATTCCGATTCGGCTCGCATCGGCACAATGACATTAAAAATTTTGTCTTCGAGCCCCTGCGCGGCGATTTTGCTTTCAAGAGTAGCTTTAACCTTTTTTTCAAAGCCCGAAAAGGTATGAACAACGTACCAAGCTCTTTCAGTAATTCGTTCGGATTCAGAGATTTTTTTATCCATGATAAAAGCTCCTTTCAGCCGAGAATAATACGAAACAACTTTGCAAACGCGGTATCGCAGACCCAAATCAAGGCGCAGACAATGACAACCGCCAAACCGACGACGCCCGTATAGGAAATGAGTTCGTCTTTGGTTGGCCAAGAAACTTTATTGAGCTCGGCGCGGACTTCCTTAATAAATTGGATGACGCCCTTTTTTTCGCCCTTTTGCTCCGACAATTTTTTCACACTCCCCGCGAATTATTTTGTCTCTTTGTGAGGAGTATGCTTTTTGCAGAATTTGCAGTACTTTTTGATCTCGATGCGGTCGGGAGTATTTTTCTTGTTTTTGTTTGTCCTGTAGTTGCGATTTTTGCATTCGGTACAGGAAAGAGTTATATTTGTCCTCATGCTTCAACCTCCTTTTAAATTCCTCATTCCTAATTCTTAATTCCTAATTAATAAAACCCCTTGTGCAGGGGCATTAATCTCAAAATTGGTGGCGGCACACGGATTTGAACCGCGGACACAGCGGGTATGAACCGCTTGCTCTAGCCAACTGAGCTATGCCGCCTGAGCTGATGACCGGGATTGAACCGGTGACCTTATCCTTACCAAGGATACGCTCTG
>CALFJC010000154.1 GCA_937877655.1 uncultured Selenomonadales bacterium | reverse complement strand
GAGCTGATTTAATTAGGAATTAGGAATGAGGAATTAATAATGAAGGAAGGTTTTCAATTCCTAATTCCTAATTCATAATTCCTAATTGCTAAAAGCGCGGAATAAAAAAATAACGGCGGGCAATTTGCCTGCCGCTTTTTTATTTCGTATAATTTGACGAGATTTTTTTTGCGAGGAGAAGATTTTGAAACTTTATCGATACAGAACGATTCAAAGTGCGTTGCTTGAGTTGGAGAACGGCGCGTTTTATTTTGCAAAGCCCGAAGAACTCAACGACCCGCTTGAGGGTTACTTAAAAATTTTTTGGCAAGGCGACAAAGCCGCGTGGGAAGGTTTGCTGAAAAATTTTGTCTGCAGTTTGTTTTACAACTTGCAAACTTATTTGCTGATGACGCGAAATTTTGGCGTCGGGCAGAAAAATTATCTTCAGGATTTAAAAAATAAGGTTGTGATAATGAATCTGCGGCAATTCGACAATTCTCCGCTGAATAAAATTTTTTTGGAGCTTGGAGAAAATTTTTTGCTTGAAAATGAGACGCAAAAGATTGTTTCTTTTTATGGCGAAGAAAATATAAAATGTTACGGCAAGGAAATTGAATTTATTTTGCGGACGACGGTCGACGCCGCCTGTCATCTCTGCGTTGAAAAATGTAAATCGCTCGGACTTATCCCAAATAATTTTGACGAAAATTTTTTTGATGTGGCTTATGAAATATCGTTTGAAGATCTGAAAAATCTCGGCGACGCGGAGCGCAAGCGGCGGATTGAGGAAATGGAAAATTTGAACTGCGACGCGATGGAGTCGGGCTTGTTGGCGTTGAAATTGAATCGGCGAAGAGTTACGGACGCGATTTATGAACTCAAGCAACAGATATTGCGGCTTAAAATTTTTTTCCCGCGAATTTACGGCGAGCAATTAAAAGAAATTATGTATCCCAACGGCTACGTGGTATGTTTTTCGGAGACGGCGACCAATTCGGCAATGTGGGGCAATTACGCGGACAATCACAAGGGAATTTGTTTTGTTTATGAGACGGAAAGTCTTGACGGGCGCGAATTTATAAATTTTGCCGCGAAATCTTTGGAGGTGAAGCCGATAAATTACGGTGCGCAGATAATTGAGCGGAATTTTTTCGACACGCTCCGATATTTAAATTTTCTCCGCGCAGAAGATTGGTTGACGGGCGCGGGCGGAGTCAGAAGTCGCAAGCTTGACGAAGTCGAAAAGCCCGGCGAATACGAAGACATTTATTGCGAGAAATTTTATCGGAAAACGGCGGATTGGTATCACGAGCGGGAGCACAGGATTTTTTTGGCGGATAAATTTTATCAGTACGACGATAAGTTCTCTCGAAATTTGAAATACGATTTGAACACGCTTAAAGGAATAATTTTCGGAATAAGGACGACGCTTGATGACAAATTGGAGTTGATACAGAAACTTTTGCGCTTGCGAAAAGATTTAAGCGAATTTGAATTTTATCAAGCGGAGTTTGATGACGAGACGCAGATAATTTCCGTTCGCGAAAAACTTTTGCTTATAAAATCGCTTGAATGAACTGTGCGGCGCGAAGATTTTTGCAGGAAAAACTTCTCAAGCGTTGAAATTTCCAAAAAATTTTTGGCGGAGGCGAAACATGCAAAAAAAAATAATCGTTGCGGGTATCGGACCGGGCGGCGAAGATTACATTACGCCCGCTGCGTTGAAAAAAATTCGTGAGGCAAAATTTTTGGTCGGCGGACGCCGTGCATTGGAAGAATTTTCTGCGTCGAATCAAATAACTTGTGCGATAACTCGCGACCTTGACGCGCCGATAAATTTTATCCGCGAAAAAATTTCTTTGGGAGAAGTTGTCGTCATGGTAAGCGGCGACCCGGGTTATTATTCGCTACTTGATCTGCTCCGAAAAAATTTTCCGCCCGAATCAATCGAAGTCATTCCGTCAATCAGCGCAATGCAACTCGCCTTCGCCAAAATCGCCTTGCCTTGGCACGACGCGACGCTTTTAAGTTTTCACGGGCGGCAACCTGCGCGGGAAGCTTTAAAATTTTCGGAAGGAAAAATTTTGGGGCTCTTGACGGACGCAGAATTTAATTCCGCAACGATCTCAAAAATTTTATTTGAGTGCGGCTGGGATAAAAAATCTTCAATCACGATTTGCGCAAAACTTTCTTATCCCGATGAAAAAATTTTCACGACGACGCTCGCCGAAGCCGCACAAGCCGAGCCCGTCAATCATTGCATTTTAATTGTCAAATGACGGAAGGAAAAATTTTGGGACTTTTGACGGACGGCGAATTTAATTCTGCGACGATCTCAAAAATTTTATTGGAGTGCGGTTGGGATGAAAAATCTTCAATCACGATTTGCGCAAAACTTTCTTATCCCGATGAAAAAATTTTCACGACGACGCTCGCCGAAGCCGCACAAGCCGAGCCCGTCAATCATTGCATTTTAATTGTCAAATGACGGAAGGAAAAATTTTGGGACTTTTGACGGACGGCGAATTTAATTCTGCGACGATCTCAAAAATTTTATTGGAGTGCGGTTGGGATGAAAAATCTTCAATCACGATTTGCGCAAAACTTTCTTATCCCGACGAAAAAATTTTCACGACGACGCTCGCCGAAGCCGCACAAGCCGAGCCCGTCAAGCATTGCATTTTAATTGTTAAGGAGGATCTCAAATGGGTTATAAGCTGTGGGATTTTTTCAAGGAATTGCAAAGGGATTATGAACTTGTCGACTTGACGCATCCGCTCGACAACGACAGCCCGTATTGGGCGGGCATTCCCGAAGGCTCGGTTGAACTTTGCAAGACGTGTTTTGATTGGGGCAACCCGATGCTCGACTGCCTTATTCAGACTTTTAAATTTCCGGGGCAATTCGGCACGCACATTGATTTTCCCGGTCACTTCATTAAAAATGCGCCGCTCTCTGAATCTTACGGCGCGAAAAATATGATTTACCCGCTGTGCATTATCGACATTTCGGAAAAAGTTGCGGCGGACGTTCATTATGCGGTGACGGCGGAGGACATCAAAGCTTACGAAAAAATTTTCGGCGAAATTCCAGACGGCGCGTTCGTTGCTCTTTACAGCGGCTGGGCTCGTCATTGGCCCGACATGAATAAAATTTCGGGCATTGCAGAAGACGGCAGCGAAAATTTCCCCGGCTGGAGTCTCGACGCGCTGAAATACATTTACGAAACCCGCAACGCCGCCGCAAACGGTCATGAAACTCTTGACACCGACGCATCAAAACTCGCGGCGGAGGCGGGCGATTTGGTTTGTGAAAGATATTTGCTCTCGAAAGGAAAACTTCAAGTCGAAGTCATGACGAATCTTGATAAAGTTGCTCCCGCCGGCGCGATTGTTTTTGTTTCTTGGGCGAATATCAAAGGCGCAACGGGTTTGCCCGCCAGAGTTATCGCCGTTACTCCGCGCAGGTGATTCGTTGTGACTAATCTTGAAAAGCTCGCGGAAATTTTTCCCGAAGTTATAACCGAAGCCGAAGACTCCGAAGGAAATTTGATTCGCGCTATTGATTTTGAACGCTTTAAGCAAATTTTTTCCGATGAACTCTCGGAAGGACGCGAGGCTTATGTTTTTAATTTCGTCGGGAAAAAAAAAGCCGAATTTGAGGCGAATAAACCGATAAAAAAAACTTTGCGCCCGATTATTTCGGAAAGCCGCGACTTTGAAACCACAAAAAATATTTATGTCGAAGGCGATAATCTCGACGCGCTGAAAATTTTGGCTGAAAGTTATCTCGGCAAGGTTAAAATGATTTATATCGACCCGCCTTACAACACCGGCAACGATTTTATTTATCGCGACGATTTTACTCAAAGCGAAGACGAATTTGACGCGGCGACTGAAAATTTTGATGACGACGGCAACCGTCTTTTTGCCAACAAAGAAAGTCGCGGGCGTTTTCATTCCGATTGGTGCGCAATGATTTATTCTCGGCTTTTGCTCGCAAAAAATTTTTTGTCGCAAGACGGAGTAATTTTTATCAGCATTGACGACCACGAACAGGCGAATCTCAAAAAAATTTGCGACGAAGTCTTCGGGGAAAAAAATTTTGTCGCGCAGATTATTGTTATCACAAATCCAAGCGGGCGTGATTATGGCGGCGTCGCTCGAACTCACGAATACATTTTTGCTTATAGAAAATCCGACGCGCTGAAAATAAATTTAATCACGGACTCCGAAAATCAATTCGTTTTGTCTGATGAACTCGGCGGCTTTGAATTGCGCGAACTCAGAAATCGCAATGTCCGCTTCAACGACAAGAACCGCCCGAATCTTTACTATCCGTTTTATGTGAACACGCAAGACGCGGACGCCAACGGCTTGAATTATATTTCATTGGAGCCGAAGGCGGGCTGGCTTGAACTTTATCCTATGGAATCGCAGGGAGTCAAAACAGTTTGGCGTTGGGGAAAAGAGAAGGCGGCGGCGAATCTCAACGTAAACATTTTGGCAAAACGAAAACGCGACGGCGGCTGGATGATTGTCGAAAAATATCGCGAGCCAAAAAAAATGGCGCGTTCGGTTTGGACAGAAAAAAATTGCCGCAACGAGGCGGGTACTTTGCTTTTAAAAGAAATTTTTAACGGAAAAGTTTTCGATTATCCTAAGTCGCTTGAAACTTTAATGCGTTTAATTGAAATGGGGACGGACGAAAATTCAATCGTCATGGATTTTTTCAGCGGCAGTGCAACGACGGCGCACGCAGTAATGGAATCGAACGCGCAGGACGGCGGACACAGAAAATTTATCATGATTCAACTGCCCGAAACGACGCCCGAAAACTCGGAGGCACGCCGCGCAGGCTTTAAAACCATTTGCGACATAGGCAAGGAAAGAATTCGCCGTGCGGGCGACAAAATCAAAAAAGATTTTCCCGCAGTCGACACGGGCTTTAGGGTTTTCAAGGTTGATTCGTCGAATTTCAAGCCGATACCTAAGGTTTGGACGCCGCAAGCGATAGATTTATTCGCGGAGAACATAAAAGCCGACCGCAACGAATATGATTTGCTTTTCGGGACGTTATTGGAAATTGGCTTGCCTTTGGACAAAAATTTTTCTGAAGAAACACTCGACGGCTTTAAGGTTTTGAATTACGGCGGAGAAATTTTGGCTTGCTTTGAAAAAAATATTTCGGCTGAAGTGTTTAGGAAGCTTGCAAGGCGCAAACCGCAGAAAATATTTTTCCGCGACGCGTCGTTCAGAAGTTCAGCCGACAAAATCAACGCTTTGGAGTTTTTCCGCAACTTCGCGCCCGATACAACCGTAAAAGTTCTGTGATTGGCAAAAAAAATCTCCCAACCGACAATCGGAAGGGAGTTTTTTTCATTTTATGAATCATTTTCTGCGCGGAAGGATTTTTTTCGCGATTGAAAGCATCAATTTTATACGATTGAGCTGATTAACTTCGCTTGAGCCGGCGTCGCAATCAATCGCCACGACATTTACGTTATCAAAATTTTCTCGGAGGGCGTGCAAAGTGCCTTTCAAGATTATGTGGTTTGGGAGACAAGCAAACGGCGACAAACCGACGATATTTTTAACTCCGCTTTCAATCAGCGAAACCATTTCGCCGCAAATAAGCCAACCTTCGCCGCTCAAGTTACCATTACTTAAGAATTGGCTTGCGAGCCGCGCAGTTTCTTTAATATCGTGCGGAGCGCGGAAGTTTTTGGAGTTTTTAAGTGCATTTTTCATAGGCAGACGGAAAAATTCAATGAACTTGATAAAAATCTCGGCGAAAAATTTATCTTTACGCGAGCCGTCCAATAATTCGCGCTTAACAATGGCATCATGGGCGCAGTACAGGAAAAAATCAACAAAATCGGGCATAATTACTTCCGCGCCTTCGTCATGCAAGACTTTTTCCAAGAAATTATTGGCGACGGGGTGATATTTAACCAAAATTTCTCCGACAATGCCGACTTTCGGCTTGACAAGCGTTTCATCAATGGGTATCGCGTCGAATTGGCGGACAATTTCCTTGATATTTTTCCTGTAGCTTAAATAATTTCCGTCAATCAAATCAGATTTGGCAAGCGTCATCCACTCGGCGAACAATTTATCGGTTTCGCCGCGATTAATTTCATAAGGACGCATTCTGTTTAGAACATTTTGCAATAAATCGCCGTAAACGGAGGCTTTAATCGCGTCAATGAGGCAATCGCGGCTTAATTCAAAGGCATCAGTTTCATTTTCAAGCCCCCAACAGGCAAAAACGGGAACTTGCCCGAAACCCGCGAACTTCAACGCGCGACGCATGACGGAAATATAATTCGTGGCGCGACAACCGCCGCAAGTCTGGAATAAAATAATCGACGTGTTATTTGGGTCGCATTCGCCCGATTTTAGAGCCGCAATCATCTGCCCGGTAACGACAATCGCAGGATAGCACATCTCGTTATTAACAAATCGAAGTCCAATATCAATCGCCGCCTTATCGGGGAGCGCGGGAATCAAAATTTTGTAGCCGTACTTGTTTAAAACGGTTTGAATCAGTTCAAAATGGATTGGTGCCATCTGCGGAGCCAAAATCGTATGCTTTTTCTTGCAATCGGCGGTAAAATGGGGGCGTTCGGGGAATTTTTTGTGCGAATAGACGACTGAAGATTTTCTTTTCAACGCGGCGAGCAACGAACGCAATCTGATTCGAGCCGCGCCGAGATTTGAAACTTCGTCGAGCTTAATCATCGTGTAAATTTTGCCGTGAGTCTCCAAAATCTCTTTAACCTGTTCAATCGTGAGCGCGTCAAGCCCGCAACCGAACGAACTTAGCTGAATCAGCGTTATGTTTGGATTTTGAGCGGCGAACTGCGCGGCGTGATAAAGTCTGGCGTGATAACTCCACTGATTGACGACAGAAATTTGCGGCGCGTCAACTTTTGTATGATAAACGGCGTCTTCGGAGAGAATCGGCAAGCCGTAAGACTGAATCATTGCGTCGATACCGTGATTAATTTCGGGGTCGACGTGATACGGGCGTCCGACGAGCAAAATTGCATGTTCGCCGCTGTTTTCAATGCGTTTTAAGAGATTTTCGCCGAAATTTTGAACGTCGCGGCGATAATTTTCCATTTCAGCCGCCGCTTTGTCGACTGCGCGGGAAATTTCATCAGAATTGACGCCTTCCGATTTAAATTCTTCGGCGAGACGCTTTTTTAATTTCTTCATGTCGTGGACGGGCAGGAACGGTTGAATAAATTTAATGCCGCGTTCTTTCAAAACGTCCATGTTGTTGCGGATATTTTCGGGATAACTGGCGACAATCGGGCAATTATAAAAATTATCGGGGCGCGTGTCGAAATTATAGGGCTCGCAAGGATAAAAAATCTTTTTCAAGCCACGTTCGACCAAATCCATAACGTGACCGTGCGCCAATTTCGCGGGATAACAGAGCGAATCGCTGGGAATTGTGGAAATGCCCTTATAAAAAATCTGCGCGGAGGATTTTGAGGAAATTTCGACGCGATAACCCAATTCGGTTAAAAAAGTGTGCCAAAAAGGATAATCTTCGTAGATATTCAGCACTCTTGGGATACCGATTGAGCCGCGCTTGGGATTTTCCAACGGCTGATAGTCGAAAAGCCTTTTGTATTTGTAGGCGTAAGCGTTCGGAATCTCATTTCCCTTTTCCCGTTTCCCTTGCCCCGTACCCCTTTCACAACGATTGCCCGTGAAATATTTGCCGCCGTCCGGGAATTTTTGCATGGTTATCAAACAATTATTGCCGCAACGCCCGCAACGATAACTTTTCGTGACGACGGAAAAATTTTCCAATTCGTCAGCCGTCAAAAGCTTTGAATCGCCCGAAAAATTTTCTTTAGCGAGAATCGCGGCTCCATACGCGCCCATAAGCCCGGCAATATCGGGGCGAATAACATTTTTATGCAAAATTTCTTCAATCGAGCGTAAAACTGCGTCGTTATAAAAAGTTCCGCCCTGCACAACGATATTTTCGCCCAAATCTTCAACGTTTTTAAGTTGCATAACCTTAAACAGCGCGTTTTTAATGACGGAAAGGGCAATTCCCGCCGAAATATCATTGACGCTCGCGCCTTCCTTTTGCGCCTGTTTAACTTTTGAGTTCATAAAAACTGTGCAACGAGTTCCCAAATCGACGGGCGCGGAAGAGTTCAGAGCTTTTTTTGCAAAATCTCCGACCGTCATGTTCAAACCCTGCGCGAAATTCTGGATAAAACTGCCGCAACCCGCACTGCAAGCCTCGTTTAGCGTGATATTTCCGATTGAGCCGTCCTTGACGAAAAAACATTTCATATCCTGCCCGCCGATGTCCAAAACAAAGGAAACGTCGGGGCAAAATTCCTGCGCGGCGGTTAAATGGGCAAAAGTTTCGACTTCGGAGCCGTCGGCATGAAGAGCGGCTTTAACAATCGCCTCGCCGTAACCCGTCGTGAAAACTCCGCCGATTTTTGCGGTCGCGGGCAGGTTTTCGTAGAGATTTTTAATCTGATTGACGACAATTTTAAGCGGAACGCCTTCATTTGAGCCGTAATTTGTATAAAGGATTTGTTTTTTCTCGCCGATGGCGCAGATTTTTGTTGTTGTGGAGCCCGCATCAATGCCTATGAAAATTTTTCCGTGATAAGTGCTTAAATCGCCGCGTTTAACGCGATTTTTATCGTGACGCGCCTTAAAATCTGCAAAATCCGCCGCGTCTTTGAACAAAATAAAATCAGCCTTGCGCGTTTCGGAGCGTGCCGCCTCTTCAGACTTTTTAATCGACTCTTCAAGCTGACGAACGGAAATTTCTTCGGCTTCCTCGCTGAGAGCTGCGCCAGTTGCGACAAAAAAATTTCCGTCGGGCGTGTCGACGACTTCACTTTGAGAAAGTCCGAGCGTCTCGACGAATCTTTTTTTCAGTTCGGGCAAAAAGTGCAAAGGACCGCCCAAAAATGCAACGTTGCCCGCTATCGGACGTCCCTGCGCCAAATTTCCGATCGTTTGATTGACAACCGCTTGAAAAATCGATAAAGCAATGTCGGCTTTCTTCGCGCCGTCGTTCATAAGGGCTTGAATATCGGTTTTCGCAAAAACTCCGCAACGAGAAGCGATTGTGTAAATCTGCTTGCCCTTTTCCGCCAAAGCGTTTAAGCCCGGCGCGTCGGTTGAGAGCAAGCTCGCCATGTGGTCGATAAAACTTCCCGTGCCGCCCGCGCAAACTCCGTTCATGCGAACTTCGGGCGCATTTCCGAGATAAATTATCTTCGCGTCCTCGCCGCCGAGTTCAACAACGGTATTTGTCTGCGGAATAAATTTTTCGACCGCCGCTTGGCAAGCAATGACTTCCTGCACGAAGGGTAACGAAATTTTTTTTGCAATGCCCATGCCCGCCGAGCCCGCCAGCGCGATTTTAAAAGTTTTTTCGCCGATGATATTTTTCAGCGAAGAAAGGGAATTCGTCAGCGCGGAGCCGATTTCCGAAAAATGCCGCGCATAATTTTTGAAGACAAGCCGTTCCTCGTCCATGACAACCAATTTTATTGTCGTGGAGCCGATGTCAATTCCGACTTTCATAAAAAAATCACCTCGCCGCCTGCAATTTTATAATTCTGCTTGCGCGGTGTCAATCAAAAAACAATTCGTAATTCGTAATGCGTAATGAAAAAAATCCCCTCCGATTTTGGAAGGGATAATTTTTTTCCGCGCAGGCAGTTTTTTTATTTCAAAAATTATTTGCCGCTTAAAAGCAGATTGGCTGTGGAAGTTTTCATGATTTCATAATCGTGCGTCGTGAATTCCGTCCTGCCGAAAGCATCATAATAACCGCAACTTACCGGAGCATCGGGATAATCCATGTATTGAACATTTCCGTAATTGTCGACATACATTTCAATTCCGTTCTCAACAATTTTGGTGTACTTCCATTTTATCATTTCGGGCTCCGCTTCATAACCGTCGGCGTAATTGTTTCTGTCCGCCACATAATACGGATTCTTAACTGCTTTTGTCGCCGTGAAGTTATCGTTGTTGTCCCTTGTGTATTTTCCGCTGTCAGCTTTAAGCTCGTCTTCAAAGTCTTTGGTAGTTTTCAAGCGCAAATATTCTTTGGCGACAACAAAACCTCTGAAACTGTCTTGAGCTTCGCCGATTACGACAACCGGACTGTAAGGCGTGTAAAGGATGCCGCGAAAAGGAGCATTCAGATTCAAAATCACGGGCAGAGCGTCGCGAACATGTTCTTTCTCGCTTTCTTCTCTGTACATGTCATAAGTTTCGGGTCCGTCATAAAACAGGACGAGGGGACGATATTTATTTTCGCCGTCATTGTAATTAGACTCTTTTACATTGATGATTATTTGTCTGACGGAACTTAAACCCATTACGGCATTCATGTTGGTCGTTGTATGTCCTACTGTTCTATCGGGATAAAACAGCATGGGTTCACTTTCAATTCGTCCCCACAAAATATCGGGCAACAAATTTCCATTCTCGTCTTTGTCACGATATTCCTCTGAACGCTCTTTGTAAGGTGCGCCAATATTCATTGTAGCGTGAATGCGCAAAATACCTATGTTCTTGATGTCATCTCCTTGATATGCCGTCCAATCTTCATAAGTTGTATTGCCTTTATGATTACAAGTAGTTTTTAAGTATCCCAATTTAAAATCCCAGTCTTGTTCGTTGACACTACTGAATGTAAGTTCCGGCTTGAAGTCGACATTTATCGAATCCAATTTATCCCAAGTATAAGGCTTGCCGTCGGGATTGTAAGTGTAACTGCTCGGATCAACTTTATTAACGGCAGCTTGTGTTTGTACGACACTGCTCATGTTTGTTTTACCGTCGCCCCATGAATCACCAATTCCGTCACCATTTTTATCAACAACATCGTCCCAAATATTTATGGTTTCCGTGCGATAAGTGGCTCCGTTGATTTTGTAATGATTTTTTTGTCTTGAAAGTGATTCCATGCACTGGTATAAACTGCAAAACCAAAACGATTCTCAAAATCTGACGCAAGTGCAAGCACATAGACTTCTCTTCCTGTTGCTTCATCTGTATAAGTTTTAGTTCCATCAATTGTTATATATTTCTTTTGAACTTCCCAGTTGCCGACAATGACGTTTGAATTTTTTGCACCCTCAACAGCTTCTTCAAAACCTTCTTCGTCCGTTATCACAGTGGGACTGCGAGCGGGCATTTCGGGCACTTGCGGCAAAATTGTTTCGGACACGTCGGACATTTCGGGAGGAGTGGGCGTGTCTTGAACATTTTTGGAAAGCATGGCTACTGCCGTCACGGGCGCACTCATGTCGTCGAACCAGCCCGGCAAAAAGAAATGTCGGATCTCTTCGCTGAGTTTGACGACGTAATAAAGATTGTCATCCTTTTCATAGAGCTTGGGCTCTTCGGCTTGAATTTCTCTTTTTGTCCAAGAATCGACCAACGAGCTTTGACTTTCACCGGACAAATTTTTGTTGACATATTTTTTGGCAACGTTATTGCTGCTGGTTATCGCTTCCTTTTCGGATGGTGTATCCGTTCTGTATTCGTTGCTGACTCCGACGGGATATTTTTTGACGAGCACAATGTTTTTGTAGTCGGAGAAATTTTGTCCTTCGGAAATGAGAGTTTGTGCTCCCGCGACAGCCGCCGCGTCTGCCGCATTTTGCAAGCGCGAGACATTCAAATAGTACCAACCAAGATCAAGCGTCACGCCGATAAACAAGATAAAAATCGGCATGAGTAAAGCAAAAAGCATTGAGACTTGTCCGCGCCGCTTGGAAAATCGTGCTCGCGCCTTGGGTTTGAAACATTTTTCTAACATTTTAATCGGCTCCTTTCTGACAAAATTCGCTTAAAACTTTTCTGTCGATCTTGACAAACTCCCCATGAAAGGGATTGTGCTGTCAACAACACTTGCTTAAAAATTTAAGTCTTACGGTGTCTCCTGCAAGGGTCGTTGCCCCAACCCTTCGCGCAAAATATTTATTGCTGCGTTTCGGTCGCGGTCATGTTCCGCACCGCATTTCGGACATTTCCACTCCCGCACATTCAAATCTTTTACTTGCAAATTTTTTTCTCCGCAATACGAACACAACTGACTTGACGCAAAAAATCTTTCCACTTCGACAATCAGCGTGCCAAACTTTCTTGCCTCGTACTTCAATATCTTTACGAAGTTGCCAAAAGCCAAATCAGAAATTTTCTTTCCGTGAAGTCTTTGCATTGCCTTTACACTTAAATTCTCAAGGCAGATGGTATCGTATTCAAGACAAAGTTTTTGCGCCAATTTAAAGTGAAAATCGCGCCGCCGGTTTGCCGCTTTCTTGTGTAGCCTTGCAAGTTTTAATCGCGCTCGTCGTCTGTTATTCGAACCGTTACTTTTTCTTGAAAGTTCGCGTGACGCTTTAGCTATCGCCTTTGAGTTACTCGCAAAAAACAACGGGCTTGTTATATCTTTCCCGTCCGACGCCGTCAAAAATGTTTTTAGCCCAAAGTCGAAACCGACGCTTTGACCTGTTCGCGTCTCGACTTCAATCTTTTTGGCGTCTGTCACGAAGTAAATGTAAATATCACCTAAACTATCTCGCTTAATTGTTACCGTCTTAACCTTGCCGCTGATTCTTCGCGATTGAAAGTATTTATAACTCTGTCCATTAATTTTCAAGGTGCGATTGTCTTCGTCGAGTTTCCAACCTGCCCGTTTAAGTGTGAAAGATTTGTAGCGACGAACTTTTTTAAACTTCGGAGGCGAACAGTGAACTTTGCGCTTGACGTTCCCGAAAAACAATTCAAAGGCGCGATTGATTCTTTCGGCGACATCTTGCACTGCTTGCGAGCCGTATTCAAGCAAGTAACTAAACTTCGATATTTTCTTCAGCTTTGTCAAATGTTTTTTGAGTTTGTTTTGATTCAGAAATTTGCCGAAGAATTTATAGTAGCGATTATGGAGGGCAATGCAATGATTGTACGTCAAGCCTGCCGCATTTATCTGCTTATGAAGTTTTGCGTTATGCTCGGATTTGTAGAGCTTAAAGCAGAAAGTTTTCATTACATTCACCTCCGGTGCCATTTTAGCATTTCAAAATTTAAAAAGCAAAATTTTCAATAACTAAAATTCAAGTTGATAGCTTATAGCTAATAGCTGATAGAATTTCTCCCTATCACCTATAAGCTGTCTACTATAAGCTAAAAATCAAGTCGCCCATTTCATCAGCAAAGATTCTTCTTCTTCCGCGCTGAGTTCGCCGCCTTGAATCATTTTCTGCGCAACCTCCTGAGACTTGGCAAACAGTTCGATAAAGTTAATATCGTAAATTTTATTGAGTTCATGAAGAAGTTTTTCCGCCTCCTCAAAAGATTTTGCCTCAAGATTGTTGACGGCGCGGCGGTCGCAAATCAAACCCATTGCCAAAAGACAAACGCTTATCTCAACGTTATTCAAATTTCGCGAACGAATCACTTTGCACAAATCGCTGATAATCTGTTCGCGCTTGACGCCGTAATTAATCGGACGACCGTCAACCTTGCAGGCAACGCCCAATGCATGAGCAGAAATTTGAATGCCGCTCGCCATGCCCGACAAAACTTTTGCGCAATCTTTTTTGAACTCGTAATAAATCCAATCAATCTCGGTTTTGGTTATCGCGTGAGTGTAAAGATTCGCCATACGAAATTTTTCGTTGTTGTGAAGGTTGACAAGTTGCGCAATGTCATTTTCGTCGCCGCACATCGACAAGGTATAAACGCATTGAATTTTTGTGTTCATCTTCAAACCGGCTCTGCCGAGAGTTATTCCGGGATTGTAAAGTTCTTCGTCAAGCTGATAGAGACAAAGGCGCGCCAAGCGTCTTTTTTGTTGAACAGTCCAATCTCCGCCGATTTTCCGCGCAATGACAACGCAACGGAGTTTGAAAGATTCTTCGCGGGAATTTTTTGCATCGTCAAGCATCTGAAGAAGCGGCTCGGCAAATTCTCTGTGATTGCTCGCGGAAAGAATTGTATTCACATTCAGTTTCAGCGTCGCGGAATATCGGACGTTTTCTTCCTTGTTGCGTTTTCTGAAGGCGTCGTCAACATTTCTGCACAGAGAACGAATTGTATTCATTTGCGCCCTTGCATTGACGCGCCCGCCGAATTTCGCAATGAGTTTTGACTTCGGACCTTTCTCGACGCCCGTCGCGATTGAAATTGTCGCCGTGCCGTGATCCATAAGTTCAAGCCCGCGCTCGTCCCGACAAGTCGCCGCGTCCATCCGAATTATTTTATCTTCGTCCATGAAAATGCTGAACGTCACAAAAGTATCCGTCTTCGCCCGCGAATATTTTTCGGGGAACTCGATATTTCCCTTCGCAATGATTCTGTAAGTGCCGTCGGCTTCTGCGCGGGCAATGGGCACGCTGATAACATTTTTTCCGGGCGGAAGTCGAAAGCCCGTAAATCTCTCCGAAGTGTAAGGCAACTCCTTTCCTGCAGGAATAATTTCTTCGTAATTTCCGCCGAAAGTCACAAGGTAAAAACTTTCGTTGAGGATATTTCTTCCGAAAACCACGCCGATTGAACGATCTGCATTTGTAATATTTCTCGGCGGACGAACAGCCTGTTGAGAAATTTTTATCGGAGTTTCTTCGGGCAATTCGTTTTTGACTTCGCTTGCAAGTTCCTTGTCGTATTTGTGCAAAAAATAATGGTAGACGGCGGCACCGCGAGCAACCGCTTGATCCGGGTCGAGCGCAACAATCGGTTCAAAGCCGAAAAATTTTTTCAGCCGATTGATAACCATGTAAAAGCGCGACATCCCTCCGTTCATAATCACGGCGTCAACCTTGACATCTTCCGTGTTCAACTTTGCCGAAGCTTTATTCAACACGTCCAGAATCGGGAGAATAATATTTTTTTGCTTGCCGAATTTTTCATTGACGGCGGCGAGATTTTTAAAATCGTCAAAGCGAAGTTCTTCGCCCATAAAGCCGCGCCAAATTTCTTCCAACTGCGCGGCACTGAAACTGTCGCTGTAAGCATAGCCCGTTGTACCGATATTTCCGCCGACAGGAAAATCCTCCTCCTCTTCCCACCAACCCGAATTGTCTCCGCCGAAAGCATCGCTTTTCTGTGCGCTGACTTCGAGTTTCAAATTTTCCGCGTGAATCAAAAGCTGACTCATTACGCTTTTTTCCTCAATGCGAATTTTTTGGACAATATCTCCGTGCGCTCCGTATTGTCGCAGATAATGTTCAAACATTACCTTTGCCAAACACAAATCAAAATCATCGCCGCCCAAAAGTGTATATCGGTTGGTTGCAATGTCTTGGACTTTCAAAATTTCGGGCGCGTCCTCTCTTCGGGAAATTTCATGCAGAGTTATATCGAGAGTGCCGCCGCCGAGATCGAAAACCATAACATTTTTTTTCGCGTTCAGATTTAAAATCTGCTCGGCAATTTCTCCGTTGCGAACTTGATTTATGAAATCGTAAATGACTGCTCGCGGCTCGGACAAAAGAATTTGTCGCGGTGAACCGTCCGCCTTGCGAATTTTTATTCCGGCAAGTTCCGCCGCCTTCAATGTTGCTTGTCTCATTATAAAATCAAAATTCGCGGGCACGGTGATAACTGCGTCATCAATTTTTTCCAAGTGATAAATTTTCGCCGCATTCCTCAACATGTGCTCCAAAATTCTTGACGAAACCTGCGCGGGAGTTTTATCGGGGACATTGGACGAAAGTCCTTCGGCAAAAGCTTTTCCCATCTGGCTTTTAATTGATTTTGCCACAAGATACGGTCGAAGAGCATACCTCCCTTTTGCGAAGTCGCCGACAATCGGCTGATAATTTTTTTCGTCATTGTAGTAAACACAGCTGGGCAAAATGGGGCTTTTCTTCAAAGTAAATTTTGCGCCCTGCCCCGCGTTGAACATGTCAACTGCGCGGTCAAGGTCGACAACTTTGCTGACAATATTTCCGTTCGGGCGGACATTCAAAGTCGCCAGCACGGAATTTGTCGTGCCCAAGTCAATTCCGACGCATAAATCATTATGCTCTTCTCCATTGATAATCATGAAAAAAAATCCTCCTTTTTTAGCTTATAGCTTATAGCTTGTAGCTTATAGGGTTTTCCTCTATCAGCTATAAGCTATCACCTATCACCTATCACCTATAACCTATCACCTAAACAACTTCCTTGAGTCTCGGACGCGCAATTTGAACGTCCTTATTTTTGTAAATCCAACCGGGCGACAAAACTTTTACGCGCTTAACTTCGTTCGTGTTGAGAAAAGGCGAGCCTTCATAATCGCAAGTTTCAATTTCATCAAAGCGCATGTTCTGAATCGAGCCGGGCTTGAGAATGGGATTAATTTCGCTGTCGCGGATGAACTGCGCGAACCTTTCAATCAAAATGAACAAGCCGCCGATTTCGGGCGGAAGCTGAACATTTCCCTTGCGAAGTTGACGGACACCGTTACGCGCACTCAAAACCGCGTCGAGTATGCAACCGTATTTTTCGGAGTTCAGTTGCGAAAAAAATTCCACCAAATCATTTTGATGACTTTCCTTAATTCGGGCGTCAAATTCATCTTGCAAATCTTTCAGCAACATGTCGGAGCGATTAAGCATGTTTTCAAGGAGCTCAATTTTTTCCTGTTGAGAATCTTTTTTCTCGCCCTTTGAATTGCCCTTAGGCTTGATACAAATATTTTTGAGAAAATCGCTTGCCTCGTAAAGCAAATGTTTCATGTAGACGTTGCCAAATTTTTCCACAGAATCGGCGTCGGTATTGCTGTCAAGTTCGGGATGGCGGACGTAAAACATAAGGCAGGCAATGCGCTCCTGAATTTTATAACGTTCGTCGTCGCGAGTTTGAATAACTTTGTTCCGCAACGTCATGAAGTTATCGTAATCTTTTTGCTTGCGTGATTCGAGAGCCTTTGCAAAAGCTTCAACGGCTTCTTCCGCCCAATTAATCAGCTCGGCGCGCTTGGCTTGATAACTCAGACGATTTGCCTTCAAAATTTTTATGATGCCGTCGTTGCCCAAGTTTGTATTGTAACGGGCATTCATTTCATCGGCGCAACGGCGCGGGTCAAGAGTTTTTTCTTCGCAAAAAAGTTTGATGACACGATTTTCCAAAATGTAATCGTCATAAGAAGAAGACGCCGAGAGATTTTTATTTTTGCGTTCGACGGCATTGTGAAGGTTCTCGATAAATCTTTTAACAACGGGGTCGGTAATGTTTAACATGAAAAAATTCCTCCCTACTTTTGAAAAGTAGCAAACAGCCCGCTTTGAAAGCGGGAGAACAGCGGTCGCGATTTGCCGCCCAAAAATTTGAAGGTTTCAACCGCGATTGTACGAAATGCCTGCGCATTTCTAGCTTTACAAGTTTATAATTCAAAGGGCTCGCAGGTATTCGGGAAAATAAAACTCGTCCTTGAATCGGGATCGTTAATTAAAACTTGTTCGAGAGTTGTTCTCGCATGAAAAATTCTATCGGGCGGGCTGTGAACCACGACGCAAGTTTTGGGATTGACGCGGCGGACAAATTCAACCGTCGCGGCAAAATCATCATGCAGAGAAAAATCTCCGTTCAAAATCTCCAAACCCGAATGAAGCGGCGGAGCTTGTGTCGATAAAATTACGCAAGGTCCTCGCGGCATAACATTCAGCGAATGATCTTGTTCGCGCATTATCGGGATCCGAACATTTTCAAAGCGATGAACGATTTTCATGACGCGTTCGTCAATAAAAATTTCGGCGGCGGGCAGATATTTATTTATCAGCGTGATAAGTTCAACGCCCTTGCTTATCTGCGTGACTTGACAATAAACCGATTTTTTTCGTCGAAGTGCGTAATGAATTTTTCGCAGAATTTTTTTCAAAGCAGAGTCGCTGTCGCCGAAGCGTCGATAATTCGGGTGCCGCGCATGAAGTCCGCAGAGAATCAGAATGTCAATCTTAACGTCCGGCAAAAGTGCCGCGCCGACAAGTTGCGTCGGAAAAGTTGAGTAATCGCCCGTGTACAAAATATTTTTCCCGCGAAAATTTATCAGCGTCATCATTGCGCCGGGAATATGTCCCGCTTGATGAAAACTTATTCGCAGACGCGGCAGAGGAATTTTTTGCAGGAAGGCGACGCCCGAAATATTTTTTTCAATGCGTTGAAATTTTTCTTCCAACTGCGCGGATAAAATTTCTCGCGTCAAATCCGTCATGTAAACGACGGCGCGTTCATTGAGCTCCAAAAAATCGGGGAGCGCGGCGCAATGATCCAAATGCGCGTGTGATAAAAAAATGTGCGACACTTGATGAAAATCTTGCAAATAGGGCGTCTGCAACAGCGCGGAAAAATTCGGCGTGAATTTTATTCCCCGCGTCGAGCCGCAACCGCAATCGAGCAACAAATTATTTTCGCCGAGTTTCAGGAAGTAACAACTTGCTCCGACTTCCTGCGCTCCGCCCAGCGGCATAAAAATTATTTTTCCGCCGTTCAATCCGAACACCTCCGCCGCAATGATAACAAAAAAAGTGGCAACTGAAAAGCGAAAAGTGATTGACACTCAAAAAATCGCAAGCAACAAGCCGCCCGCCGCGATTAAAATTATTGCCAAGAGTTGAATAGCGGAAATTTTTTCTTCAAAAATTAAAACTGCAAACACGACAGCGAAAACGACACTTAATTTGTCGACAGGCGCGACTTGCGAAATTTTTCGACGCCGATAAAAAATTGATTTACGCTTAGAAAATCGTAAGCAACAAACCACCCGCCGCGATTAAAATTATTGCCAAGAGTTGAATCGCAGAAATTTTTTCGTCGAGAATTAAAACTGCCAACACGACAGCAAACACGACGCTTAATTTATCGACGGGTGCGACCTGCGAAATTTTTCCGTGCTTAAGTGCAAGGAAGTAAAAAAGCCATGAACATGCTCCCGCTATTCCGCTCAACGCAAGGAACAAAAAATTTTTCTTGTCTCCAAAAATTTCCTGTGTGCCTGAAAAATTTCCCTGCACGAAGACGACGCCGATTAAAAATATCGCCATAATGACTGCGCGAATTGCCGTTGCCGCCGTGGTATCCGCGCCCGTTAAGCCGAGCTTGCCGAAAATCGAAACGAACGCCGCGCAGATTGCCGACAGCAACGCATAAATTAACCACAGCTTCATAAAAATCTCTCCTTAAAAAATTTTTCTTAATCCCTAATCCCTTGTCGCCAATTCTTTTTCCTGCTATAATCGTAAAAAATTTTTGGAGAGTGATTAACATGTTTGGAATCGGAGTTCCCGAATTGGTTTTAATTTTGATTATCGGCTTGGTCGTCTTCGGACCGGGAAAATTGCCGGGCGTCGGAAGAGCACTCGGACAGAGCATCAAGGAATTTAAGCAGGCGAATTCTGATGATTCTAAATCTGAAGACGTGACCGAGCAGAAAAAACTTGACGCGGAGAAGAAATGAGCGAGCCCGATAAAAATTCCGCGCAGGAAGTTCCGTCCGAAGATGACGGCACAATGTCTTTGACGGCGCACTTGGAAGAACTTCGTTCGCGAATAATCAAATCGTTGCTCAGCGTCGCCGTCGGAAGTTGTATCGCATGGTTTTTCCTTGATGAAATTACAAATTGGATGGTTCAGCCCGTCGGAAAACTTTATTACATGAAACCGGGCGAGGCATTTTTTACTTATCTCAAAATCGACATTACGGCAGGTTTTTTAATTGCCCTGCCGGTAATTTTTTATCATGCGTGGAAATTTTTCCTGCCCGCCATGACGAGAGGCGAACGCGCAGTTTTGGGAGTCTTGGTGCCTGCGTCCGTGATTTTATTTTTCGTTGGAATGGCGTTTTCGTTTTTCCTTATCATGCCGACCGCGCTGAAATTTTTCATGGGCTTCGGCGAAGAATCGGAAAATCTGCAAGTCATGTTCTCCTTCGGAAATTATTTCGACTTCGTGATAATGTTTGTGTTGCCGTTCGGCTTCGTCTTCGAGTTGCCGCTTGTGATAATTGTTTTGGGCAAGCTGGGAATTTTAACGAGCGAATGGCTGGGCAAATATCGCCGCTATGTACTTTTCTTTTCGTTCGTCATCGGAGCACTTGTCACTTCGCCCGACGTTTTTACTCAAGTTGCCGTTGCAATCCCCGTGATTTTGCTTTATGAAGTCGGTTATCTTGTCGTGAAATATGTTTTGCGGAGATAAAAAAAATCCGCCTGCGCGGCGGACAAGGAATAAAAATTTTTTAACCTGCTGCTGTCTTGACGGAATGATTTTCGGCGTCATATTTTTTTTGTCGAAGCAAACATAAGAGACAAATGATCCTTCGGGATAATCTTTCAAGTCAATGTCGACAATCTGCGAAGGCACGTGATTTTGGTGGCTCAAAATTTTTATCATAAATCGGCGGAGATTATCAAACGAAAAATAAAGGAGATGATTCATTGGCTTATAAAGATTTGCGAGAATTCATTGACGAGCTGGAGAAAAGAAATTTACTCAAGCGAATAAAAGTTCCCGTCGACGCAGAGCTTGAGATAACCGAGATAACCGACCGCGTTTCTAAGTTCAAAGACAGCCGCAACGTCGCTTTGCTGTTTGAAAATGTTCGCGGCTACGATATGCCCGTTTTGATGAATGCTTTTGGAAGTTATGAGCGAATGGCTCTTGCACTCGGCGTTGAGAAATTGGATGACGCGGCGGACGATATTCGCGAAATTATGAAGTTGCCTTACCTGTCGTTCAAAAATCGCTCCAACATTTTTTCAATCGTCTCAACCGCGCACAAGGCAATTAATTTTCCAAAATACGTCAAGAATGCTCCTTGCCAAGAAGTTGTTGAGGTTAATCCTTCGCTCGATAAAATTCCCATTCTGAAATGTTGGCCTAAAGACGGCGGAGCATTTATAACTTTGCCGCTTGTCTTTACCAAAAATCCCAAAACCGGCAAGCGCAATGTCGGCATGTATCGCCTGCAAAAATATGATTCGCGGACAACGGGAATGCATTGGCATATTCATAAAAACGGCGCGGAAAATTTTCGTGACGCAAAAACTTTGGGCGAAAATAAAATCGAAGCGGCGGTTGCAATCGGAACAGATCCCGTCGTCACCTACGCCGCAACTGCTCCCTTGCCCCGCGACGTTGATGAAATGGTTTTCGCAGGCTTTCTAAGAAAAAAATCTGTCGAACTCACAAAGTGCAAAACCGTTGACATTGAAGTTCCCGCGACCGCAGAAATTATTTTGGAAGGTTACGTTTCGACAGACGAACTCCGCCGCGAAGGACCTTTCGGAGATCACACGGGCTATTATTCTTTGGCAGACGATTATCCCGTTTTTCATGTCACTTGCATTACGCACAGAAAAAATCCGATTTATTTTGCGACAGTTGTCGGCAAGCCGCCAATGGAAGATTGTTACATGGCGAAGGCAACCGAAAGAATTTTCCTGCCGCTCCTGCAACAACTTTTGCCGGAAATTATCGATATTAACATGCCGCTCGAAGGCGTTTTTCATGACTGCGTGATTGTCTCCATAAAAAAAAGTTTCCCAATGCACGCAAGAAAAGTTATGCACGCGCTGTGGGGCTTGGGGCAAATGATGAATGTTAAAATGATTATCGTCGTTGATTCGCATGTTAATGTTCAGGATTTGAGCGAAGTTGCTTGGCGCGTTTTTAACAACATTGACGCCGAACACGATTTGGAAATTGTTCACGGACCTTTGGACGTTTTGGATCACTCTTCGCCTTTTGCAAAGTGGGGAGCAAAGCTCGGCATTGACGCGACAAAAACTTGGGCGGAAGAAGGACACGCCCGCGAATGGCCCGATGAAATTGAAATGTCGCCCGACGTTAAATCGCGAATAGATTTAATTTGGAACTCGTTAGGATTATAAAAAAATTTTCCGTCGAAAAACTCGGCGGAATTTTTTTTACCAAAATTTTCATTCTTAAGCTCACGGCGTCATCGCAAAAAATTCTGCGCGGAAAAATTTTGTCAATCGGAAAAAAATCTTTACCGTTTCCTCTGAAAAAAACTGCTCGGCTTGAAAAAATTTTGCGCGAAAAAAATTTCCCGCCGAAAAGCTCAGCGGGATTTTTTCTTTGGAAAAAATATTTTATTCTTCGATAATGTAGGACTTCAAAATTTCTCCGTAATAAGCGACGTGCGGAGCCGAGTGTTCGCCGACTTCGGGATAAAATTTTCCGAACCGATAAGAAATGTCTTTTATCGGTTGCAGTTGGCTGAAGACAACTCGGCATTCCAAAGTTAAAGGCAATTCTTTAATCGCGGGCGGGCGAACAATTTCAGACTCAACCAAATGAACTCCCGCCTTCGCCAGCTTGTCAACGTCACGCCCCGACCTGCTCCCGCAAATTCCGACCGCCTTTGTAACTTCCTTTGAAAATTTTTCGCCGTAAGGAACGCAAATCGTAAATTCGCCCGTGCGCTCCATAAGTTCGTAAGTAAAACGGCTCGTGCGAACATAAGCCGCAAAAATCGGAACGCCCCATTCAATGCCGAGCGTGCCCCAGCCGATTGTCATTGCGTTGACGCAATCTTCAGCCTCGCTCGTCAAAAGAATTCCCTTCGGCAACGCCTTCAAAATATCGCCCGCATAATCGAAAGGATTAATTTCCTTTTTCATCCCGAAATTTCCCCCTGTACAAAAATTTTTTCAAAAAGCTCAATGAAATTTCTGCAAGCCGTCGACAGCGTTTGATTCTTGCGCCACGCCACAACCGTGTGTGTCGTCATTTCCGGTTCAACAATTCGCTTGTAAATTAAATCTCCGTCCGTCAAAAGTTTTTTGCTTGAAATCGGAATCATCGCCGCGCCGAGATTATTTTTTACCATAAGCAAATCTTGAACAATGCTGTCCGAGACGCAAATAATATTCGGTTCAAAGTCGAGTTTTTGGCAGGCGGCAATGAAATTTGTTTTCCAACGCAAAGGAATTATCAGTTGCTGATCTTTCAGTTCTTCAAGTCTGATTGTCTCTTTTTCCGCGCCGCAAATATTTTTCGAGTTCATAACCATTACGAGCGGTTCATTGGGCAGGACGAGAAGTTCATAGGCGAGATTGTCGACTTGCGTCCGCGTTATCGCAATTTCAATTAAGCGGCTGTCCAAAAGTTCAATAATCCTTGCGCCTTCCGCCTCCCAAATTTCAAAAGTCACGTCGGGATAAGTTTTGCGAAATTCGGCGATTAAATCGGGCAGAATCATCGCGCCGGAAGTTGTGATTGTCCCGATTCTGATAACGCCCTTTGAGCCGTTGCCGATCTCTTTTATTTCGCGAACAGTGCCGTCGACCATGCCCAAAATACTTTCAACGCGCCCGTAAAGCAGTTGTCCCGCTTCGGTGAGTCTTATTCGCCGAGAGCCGCGTTCAAAAAGTTTCACGTGCAAATTTTCTTCGAGGTGTTTCATCTGACGACTGAGCGCGGGTTGAGCAATTCCAAGCCTTTGCGCCGCGTGACTGATATTTCCTTCCTCAACGATGGCAAAAAATGCTCGCATGTCTTTTATGCCGATAGTTTGTCCCATCTTGTCAAATCATCTCCTTGACATACTCCCCACGGATGCGGGGATTGCGTTATCAACAACCTATGCTTCTAATGAAGGCGAAGTCTGACAAGGTCTCCTGCGCAGGACGATGCCCCGCCCTGTGTCCTTACGAACTTTTCTTTTTTTGGTCTGTCTGTCCTACGCTGAAGTGCCGCTGTTACCGCGTGCTCCTTCCTCTTGGCGTTGTGGCGGGCGACAGGGGTCGAAAGGCTCGGTCGCTGCTACAGCTGTTTTACTGGTCGTCCGGGTAGAGTTTGAACTGCCTTTTACGCCGGGTCTGTCCCCGAAAATTATTCGTCACCTCTCACTAAAATTTTTTCTCATTATAATATCTCCATAACTAAAACACGGAACTTTCACGCCGTATTGTCGGTAAAAAATTTTTCGACGCCATACAATCGCAGATATTATAGCACACGTTTACAAGGCATGATACATTTTTGATAATAAATTTGCAAGCGGTTGACGGCGCGGCTATAATAATCGAAAAAATTTTGGAGGAGATATTTTGAAAAGAATTCGTACACGTTTTGCGCCGAGCCCGACGGGTTACATGCACATTGGAAATTTGCGGACGGCTCTTTACGCTTATCTTTTTGCGAAGTCACAGGGCGGAGATTTTATTTTGAGAATTGAAGACACCGACCGCGCCCGCTTCGTTGCCGACGCCGTCGAGTTTATCGAGAAAACTCTTGCCGCCGCAAAAATTATTCCCGATGAGGGACCGCATCACGGCGGAAATTTTGCGCCTTACGTTCAGAGCGAGCGCATGGACATTTACAAAAAATATGCCGAGCAGTTGATTGAAAGCGGACATGCTTATCGTTGTTTCTGCGCGGGAGAAAATTCTTCCGAAGAAAATAAATTCGGCGGCTACAATCGTCATTGTCGAGATTTGTCTCCCGCCGAAGTCGAAAAAAATCTTTCGGAAGGCAAGCCGTATGTCATCAGACAAAAAATGCCGCTTGCGGGCGAGACAACTTTTTTTGACGTTTTGCACGGAAATATTACAATCGCCAATTCCGAACTTGAAGATCAAGTTTTGTTGAAAAGCGACGGCATGCCGACATACAATTTCGCAAATGTTGTCGACGATCATTTGATGGAAGTTTCGCACATAATCAGAGGCACCGAGTTTATCACTTCGACGCCGAAACATGTTTTGCTTTATGAATTTTTCGGTTGGGAAATGCCGACTTTCATTCATCTTGCGCCGGTTATGGGAAAAGATGCGGACGGAAAAATTTCAAAGCTCAGCAAGCGGCACGGCGCAACCGGTTTCAACGATTTGATTAATGCGGGTTATCTGCCCGAAGCAATTACGAATTATGTTGCACTTTTGGGTTGGAGCCCGAAAAATTCTTGCCAAGAAATTTTTTCGATGGACGAGCTGATTAAAAGTTTTTCGATTGACGGCTTGAGTAAATCGCCCGCCGTGTTCGATTATGCCAAACTCGATTGGATGAACGGCGAATATTTCAAGGCAATGAGTGACGAAAAATTTTCCGAAGTTGCCGAGAAATATTTTGTCGACTTCGACACGCCGAAAAAAATTTTCCTTGCAAGTCTGCTGAAAACTCGCGTTGCAAAACTTTCCGAAATTCCCGCCATGATTTCCTTCCTGAAAAATTTGCCGCCCTTCGACAAAGAACTTTTCACGAACAAAAGAAACAAAGTTACGCCCGAAAAATCGGCGGAAATAATTTCTGCCACGATAAAAATTTTGGAGCAGGTTGACGATTGGACGCTTGAAACTCTCAACGAAAAAATTTCCGCGCAGGTTGCGGAGTCGGGCTTGAAAGTCGGAACGATTATGTGGCCATTGAGAATTGCGCTTTCAATGCAAAAAGTTACACCGGGCGGCGTCACGGAAATTTTATATCTGCTCGGCAAAAAAATTTCGCTCGAACGTTTAAACTCGGCGTTGGAAAATCTGCGCGGAAAATAAATTAGAAAAACTTATCGGCGCGAAGTAAAAAAAGAATTGAAACACTCCCGCAAACTTTTTATAATCGGTATGAAAAATTTTTGCGGGAGGTTTTTTTATGCAGTATGTAAAATTCGGCAACACGGGAATGGATGTTTCGCGCATTTGTCTGGGCATGATGAGTTTCGGCAAGCCCGGCAAAGAAAACGGCGTTTTTCCTTGGGCGAAAACTTACGAGGACGGCAAGGAAATTTTCAAGCGTGCGATTGAACTCGGCATTAATTATTTCGACACGGCAAACGTTTATCAAATGGGCACGAGCGAAGAAATTACGGGGCGTTACATTAAAGACTTCGGGCTTAATCGTGATGAAATTGTTGTTGCTACGAAAGTTAATTTTGAAATGCGTCCCGGTCGTCCGAACGGCGGCGGCTTGTCGCGCAAAAATATCATGGCGGAGATTGATCACAGTTTGAAACGCTTGCAACTTGATTACGTTGATGTTTATCAAATTCATCGCCTTGATCCGAATACGCCGCCGGAAGAAATTATGGAGGCTTTGCACGACGTGGTTAAGAGCGGCAAGGCGCGTTATATCGGCGCGTCGACAATTTTTGCTTGGCAACTCGAACGCCTTCAAAATATCGCCGAGCGTCACGGTTGGACAAAATTTGTTTCGCTTCAGCCGCAATACAATTTGATTTATCGCGAAGAAGAACGAGAAATTTTCCCGTTGTGCATGGACAGAAAAATAGCGGTTGTTCCTTGGAGTCCGTTGGCGGGCGGACGTTGCGCCCATCCTTGGGGAACGAAGACGGCTCGCAACTCGATTGATGAAGTTTCGCCGATGGTTTGGAGCAAAACGGACGCGGTTGATAAAATCGTTGTCGACAATCTCGAAAAAGTTGCGAAAGAAAACGGGCGGTCAATGGCGCAGGAAGCGTTGGCTTGGATGCTGTCTAAACCTTTCATAACCGCGCCGATTGTCGGAACAACTTCCGTCCGTCACATTGAAGAGGCAGTCGCGGCACTCGACGTAAAAATTTCTCCCGAAGAAATTTCCGCGCTGGAGGCTCCCTATGTTCCGCACATCAAGACGGGCGCATTTTAAAAAATTTTTTTGGGAGGCTTTGACATGAAAGAAGTTGCAGTTTTAATCGGTTCGGGCTCAATCGGGCAGGCGATAATTCGCAGAGTGGGCGCGGGCAAGCACGTTGTACTTGGCGATTTGAAAATTGAGGCGGCGGACGCGGCGGCGGAGATTTTGGAAAATGCGGGCTTTGAAACTTCGACAATCGCCGTCGACATTTCAAGCCGCGAATCGATTTTAAATCTCGTCGAACACGCAAAAAAATTCGGCGCGATAAAAAATTTAATCTGCGCGGCGGGCGTCTCACCTTCGCAAGCACCCGTTGCCGCGATTTTGAAAGTCGATTTGTACGGCACGGCAGTTTTGCTTGAGGAATTCGGAAAAATAATTTCGGACGGCGGGAGCGGAATAATAATTTCTTCGCAGAGCGGACACAGACTCGGCGCGTTGACGGAAGAACAAAATTTTCAACTCGCCACTTCGCCGACCGAAGAACTTTTGAATTTGCCGTTCATAAAAGAGATAACCGACACTTTGAAGGCTTATCAATATTCAAAACGTTGCAATGTCCTGCGCGTTATGGCTGAGGCGACAAAATGGGGCAAACGCGGCGCAACGATTAATTCAATCAGTCCCGGAATAATCATCACGCCGCTTGCCAATGACGAATTGAAAGGACCTCGCGGCGAAGGTTATCGCAACATGTTGAAGGCGTCTCCTGCAGGACGCGCCGGTACTCCCGATGAAGTCGGCGACCTTGCGGAATTTTTGATGTCGAGTCGCGGAAGATTTATCAGCGGCGCAGATTTTCTGATTGACGGCGGCACAACCGCTTCCTATTGGTTCGGCGATTTGCAATATCTGAAAAAAACTCATTGAGGAGTTTTGAGGATGAAGAAAAAAATTTTTGGCGGGCTTGACGGCGGGATTAATTTTTTTCGGCTCTTACAACATTGCGGACGCGGCAAAACCGATTGTGATTCAAGAGCAGGGGAGTTTCGCTGTCGGCGGCTCGACGGTTAAGCACGAAGGAATTTTCTCGACGAAAAATTTTCTTTCGCCCGAAGGACAAAAAGCTTACGGAGATCTTGCTTACGTTTTTTATCAAATCCCCGTCAAGGCAAAAAAATATCCGCTGATTTTTCAACACGGCGGCGCACAATCCAAAAGAACTTGGGAATCAACCGTTGACGGGCGCGAAGGTTTTCAAAATATTTTTCTGCGCAAAGGTTACGGCGTTTATCAACCGCGCCGTAAGACCCCTAGCTTTAGCTATGGGGATATAAGGCGCACGGCGAATTTAAACGTTGCAGACATCTTTGTTGGAAAATAAATTCGACAGACCCCGACGAGCAACAAAAAATTTGGGAATTGGAGCGCGAACTTTTCAACGGGAATTTTGACGCGACGAATTTTTTGACGCCGCCTTTTCAAATCGATTGTGCCTGCAGAATGTTTTTGGGCAAAAATGTTTTCGCGAATCACGGCTTAACGGTTATGTCTGTCGGTACAATCACGGTTGAGGACGGAGTAATGTTTGGTTCCGAAGTCGGCTTGTTCACCGTGAATCACGAGCCGAAAAATATTCGCGTTATCATGACAAAGGAAATTTTGATTAAGAAAAATGCTTGGATTGGGGCGCGGGTTATAAAAATCATTGAATGAGGTAAGGAATTTATGTCAAAAATTTTAATCGCGTATTACTCGCGCAAGGGACAAAATTATGTCAACGGCGCGATAAAAAATTTGGCGAAGGGCAACACTGAAATTATCGCGGAGATGATTCAAAGAGTTGTCGGCGGCGAGCTGTTCGAGATTGATACCGTAAAAAATTATCCCGTCGACTACACCGAGTGCACCGAAATTGCCAAGCTTGAGATTCGGCAAAAGGCGCGTCCGGAACTGAAAAATTATTTGCCGAGCCTTGACGCTTACGAAAAAATTTTCTTGGGCTATCCGATTTGGTGGAGCATTCCGCCAATGGCAGTCAGTACTTTTTTGGAGCGTTACGACTTTAGCGGCAAAAAAATTTTCCCGTTCGCAACGCACGAAGGCAGCGGCTTGGGCGGCAGTGTCAACTACATAAAAAAAATTTGTCCGACGGCTGAAGTTTTCGACGGACTTGCGATTCACGGAGCGGAAGCATCTTCGGCGTCCGCGCAGGTTGAGCGTTGGCTTGCCGATAAAAAATAATTTGCGGAGAAAAAATTTTGATAAAGCAGATAAAATATTTTCAATCGGTCGTGCGTTGCCAAAGTTTCACGAAGGCGGCGGACGATTGTTTTATTTCGCAATCGGCAATTTCGCAACAAATTCAAGCGTTGGATCGGGAATTGGGCGTGCGATTGATAGAGCGGGAGCGCAGAAAATTTTCGTTGACGACGGCGGGCGAATTTTTTTACAGAAAAAGTTTGATATTGATAAACGACTTCGATAAACTCTGCGCGGAAACTTTAAAATTGGTCGGCGGCGGCGCGAAGGAACTTTCAATCGGCAGTCTTCGCCACTCACGCGGGCGGGAGCTTAAACTTGCGCTTGCCGAGTTTGCAGAAAAATTTCCCGACATCGAACTGAATCTTTTGACGGGCACTCACGAGGAACTTTATGAATTTTTACGTTCGGGCAAAGCTGACGTTGTCATAAGCGATTTGCGGCGAAAACCTTCGGAGCAATATGTAAATTTTTTCTTGGCGAAAGGATATTTTTATGCGGAGTTGCCGGAAAAAAATTCGTTGGCTCGGTTGGAAAGTTTGGCGGTCGAAGATTTGAAAAACACGCCGATAATTTTAATCGCGCCGCAAGGTCAGCGACTGATTGAGGAAAATTTTTTCAGAGAATATTTCGGCGTGAAGAGCGAGTTTATTTTTGCGGAGACTTTGGAGGAGGCGCATCTTTTGGTTGCCGCGAACAAAGGTTACTTTCCTATTGAGTTTACTTCCGCGCCGCAAAATTCCGAAGGCGTGAAATATATTCCGCTTGTGCGCGAGGACAAACAGCTTTACCGAAAATATTTTGCTTTTTGGCGCGCCGATACCTTGAAAAAATATCTTGAAGACTTCGCAGAAATTTTGCGCCGATATTTTCCGACTGAATGAAAAAATCCCCTGCAAAGACGCGGAGGATTTTTATTTCAGGCAAAAAAATTTCCCGACAAAATTTCTGTCGGGATTTTTTTGTTTAAAAATTTTTCGTACTAAAGACTCAAAATTGCGTTCGTTAAGCTTGTGTTGAGTACATTGTTGATTGCTTTTCCGTAATCCTTCAACTGCTCGCTGATATACGGTTGCGCGGCGTTATCGTAAGTGGCGTCCTTTTCTTTGCTCCAATCCACCTCGATAAAATGCCCGAAATCCCAATCTCTTATGTAGGGGAAATAAAAATTATAAACTTTTGTACAAAAAACGACAGTGAAATATTTTCCGGGTGTGTTTTCGCTGTCGCGCAGACTGAGCTTCGGAATAACGATAAGGTCGCCGGCTTCAATATCGAGCATGGGCTTCAAAATGTTGAATCTGTTTACAGCTTCTTGATAATTGGTGTTGCCTTTTGAACGTTGCCTTTCTACGTAAGCAGTCTGACCTTTTCTAAGATCCTCGACGCCCCAACCTTGTCTAAGAATTTTTTCGTTGAGCAATTCGTTACGAACAAATTCAAACTTTGAAGTGCCGTCAGTAAAATAATCCGTCGCCAAAGGAACACGCCAAACAATACATTTCATAAAATCAACTCCCAATTTATTTTTCAAAGTTTGTCGCGAGTATAAATGCCGCCACGCCGTCTTTGTCAAAAGTTTCATCAACATCTACTTGCCACAAAGTAATATCCCAATCAGCTTGCCGAAGTTCATCCAAAAAAGAGGCGGCTTCATTCATCTGCAACATATTAAGAAATTCAATTCTGCCGAAAAAGACCAGTAAAACCTTTTTGGCTTTTCCAATATCCTCGATAAACAACGGGGACTTTAACGCTTTTTTCACGGCGTCAAGGGCGGGATTGCCGGCGTCAAGACTTTCGCCGAACCCGATACATGCTCTGCCGCAATTCCCTATTGTTCTTAGAATCTCAACAAAATCCATGCCGATAAAGTTTGCCCGCTTTTTCATAATCGGAATTATACTTGTCGTCATGTTCACGGCTCGATATATCGCCGCATCGTCCGTTAAACCAATCGCGTCGATTTTATCTTCCGGCAAAATGATCCACGTGCCAAAGTTTTTGGGAATATCGGCAAGTCGAACGTCATCAGCGGTCGGGCACAAAATCAGAGACGTTATCAGCAGATTTGATTGCTCAACAATTTTTGTGACCTGCGCGGCAAAATTTAAATCCTCAACGTCCGCAATCACGAACAGCCAACAAGTTTCGTCAAGAATAAAGTCCGAAATTTTTGCTTGGAAGTCGGCGTCTTTGTCGGAGATAATCAAGCGGGCAGGAAAAATGTCGTCAGCGACTTCGCCAAAATAATTCAAGGTATTTGCTCCCGTCGCACCTATTCCCAAAATGTTTATGCAGGGGAAAAAATCGCATTCGGGATCGTAGACTTCCATAGTTCACGCCCTCCATTACCAAAATCAAAATTTGTCGCGAGCACAAACGCCGTTACGCCGTCACCAAAAGTTTCATCAATAAGTGCTTGAAATAAAATGGGAAAACTATCTTCAGGGTCAGGGTTAATAAGTTCATCTAAAAAAGTGGCGGCTTCTTGCATCTTCATCACATCAACTAATTCATTTCTCACGACAAAAACGAGCAAAATTTTTTTGGCTTTTCCAATGTCCTCAATAAACAACGGAGACTTCAACGCATTTTTCACGGCATCAAGGGCGGGATTGCCGGCGTCAAGACTTTCACCGAATCCGATACACGCTTTGCCGAAGTTTTCTATTGTATCTCTGACATCTACAATATCCATGCTGAAAATATAGTTTAGTTCACGAGGATTCAGTGATTTAATCCTGCATTTCAGAACCGGACTTGCAGTTACGTTTATAGTTCGATTTATCAGCTCATTGCTCGTTAAGCCGGTCTCGGCAATTTTATCTCTCGGCAAAATTATCCACGTGCCAAATTTTTTTTGAAGGTCGGCAAGGCGAACATCATCGGCGGACGGACACAAAATCCCAAACGTTGTCAGGAATATTTTTGACTCCTCAATGATTTTGGCGACGCTCTCGGTAAGTTCTAAATCCTCCACGTCCGTAATCACGAACAAGTAATCAACGCGAGCAATTTTCGCTTGCAAACCGGCAACATCATCTTCGTTGGAAACAATCAATCGTTCAGGAAAAAGATCATTGCCGACTTCACTGAAATAATTCGACGCACTCGCTCCGCTTGCACCTATCCCTATAAATTTTGCCGAAATAAAGTGATCGAGATATTCATCATCAATTTCATAAAATTCCATCGTGCCGTTCTCCTTTCCAATGTTTTAATCATCATTGCGCAAGCCCGAAAGCTCTTTTAAGTCTCTTACTTGCCGCTGTAACTCAATTATCTCTGCTAGATATTTTTCTTCCGCGTCCTGTTCGCAAAACTGAGAATAAATTTCCATTTCCCTTGAAAAATCTGCGTTGATATATTTTAACCTGCAATCAAAGTCCGCTTGCATGTTGTCGATTCTTTTACGCAAAGTTTTGTTTTCCTCTTCAAGTTTCGCAATCCCTCAAGCAATATCATCAAAAATTTTTCCGCCTCAAAATCATTCAAGTCAATCACTCCCCAAACTCCTTAGTAAAAAATTTTGAATAAGTATCTGTTACATGATAGATTATACTTACTTCAAATATCACTGTCAATATTTGTGCAAAAAAATGAGAGTCCGAAGACTCCCTGCAAAAAATTTTTCAGAACAAGTTGCTGATAATTCCTTCGGGCGTGAATAGGCGGCGCGGTAAAATTTCGGTTATCAAACGCCGTGACGGACAAAAATTTTTACAAAGGTTTCGCCGCCAATAATAATGTTGCTTCCTTGAGTAGCCGCGTCGGATTGATTTGTCAAGTCGATTAAAATTCGGATGTTGCCGTCAGAATCGGGCGGCTCGTTGCAAGGTTCATCATCAGTTTTGAGGCGGACGAAAATTTTCTTCGGCTCGGCGGCGGGCTTGTAAAGGTCGTGCATGAGTTCGCGCTCGGAAAATATTTCAAAAACCAAATCAGACTCGTCGTCAATCAAACGGTAACCGTTCTTGATGAACAGCCCTTTAATCATATTTTTCAGCGCGTCGGACGAAAACATTCGCAACGTCTCAAAAATGTTGTCGAGCACTTCATTTCGTGACGGGTCGGCGGGCGACATGTTGCACAAGACTTTCAGCAATTCCTTAAGATAATTTTCGCGAATTGCCGATATTTTTTTGAGCGGCGAATTTAAATCGCTCTCCCTTTGTGATACAGGATTAATCGGCGGCGAAAAGTCGTTGCCCGTGCTCGTTCCCGAATCCGTCAGAATCACTCCCGCTTCGGCGGCGGCAACGCGATCCGCTTCATCGAACGACATTCCCAAAGCCTGCATTGATTCAAAAAATTCCTTAACGTCGGGAATTGCATACAGAGCCCCCATAACTTTAAGTTTTGTTTGCAGTTGCGGATGCACCGCGTCGCGACGAAACTCGAAAATTTTGTCCACGCGGAAACAGTGACGACCGTCTTGACGACCTTCGGTATTTATAGGCTTGGGATTCTCATCGTAAAGATATTTACTGCAGATTCGCGCCGCAGTTACTTTCCCGCGCTCAGGTATATGTTTGTGCAAAATATAATCGCCCGCCTTCAAGTTAAGCAGACGTTTTCCGCGCCGCCAAATTTCCTTTTCGTCCGCTGTCATCTGATTAATCGGAATTTTCGCAAGCCGATTCAAATCGCAGTTGTCAATATAACTGTACAGAAAGCGCGAAATCTTTTCGTTGAGCAAAGAATCAATTATGAATTTCTTCGCCTCCGCGTCGGGCTCGCCGTAAGCCATGATGTTAATCATCATAAATCCTCCTTTGTAAAAAGTTTTAAGTAAATTTTTTAAGTATCTGTCGCGATTATATTTACTTAAAATGTAGCCGTCAATATCTGTGTAAAAAAAATGAGAGTCCGAAGACTCCCTGCAAAAAATTTTTTTCAGAACAAGCCGCTGATAATTCCTTCGGGCGTGATGTCAATTTTCTCGGCGGCGGGACGTTTCGGAAGTCCGGGCATTGTCATAATGTCGCCCGCCAAAACGACGATAAAGCCCGCGCCTGCAGAAATTTTCACTTCGCGAACAGTCACTTCAAAATTTTTCGGGCGTCCGAGCTTTTTCGCGTCGTCGGAAAGTGAATATTGAGTTTTCGCAACGCATATCGGCAAATTTCCGAAACCGCGTTGTTCAATTTCCAAAAGCTGTTTCTTCGCCGCAGGTAAAAATTTCACGCCGTCCGCGCCGTAAATTTTCTTCGCAACCGCCAAAATTTTTTCCGCAATGCTTAAATCATCTTCATATGTGAACTTGAAATTCTTCGCGTCGCCGAAACTGTCTTCAACTGCTCGCGCAAGTTCAATGCCGCCCGCGCCGCCTTCAGCAAATACTTTCGACCGCGCAAATCTCACGCCTTTTTCCGCGCAGATTTTTTCAACCGCAGAAATCTCTTCGTCGGTGTCCGTCGGAAAATCATTCAACGCTACGACCGCCGGCAAGCCGAAGTTTTGAACGTTTTCTATATGTTTTTCCAGATTTTCAAGCCCTTTTTCCACCGCCGCAACATTCGGAGCCGTTAAATCCGTTTTCGCAACGCCGCCATGCATTTTTAACGCTCGAATCGTCGCCACAATTACCACAGCGTCGGGTCGCAAGCCGCTCATTCGACATTTTATGTCCAAAAACTTCTCCGCGCCCAAATCTGCGCCGAAGCCCGCCTCCGTAACAACTATATCCGCGAGTTTCAAGGCATATTTCGTCGCCGTTACCGAATTGCAACCGTGCGCTATGTTCGCAAACGGTCCGCCGTGTATCAAAGCGGGCGTCCCCTCCAATGTTTGAACGAGATTAGGTTTTATCGCGTCTTTCAACAGCAATGCAAGCGAGCCCGTTACTTTTAAATCGTCCGCCGTGACAATTTCGCCGTCTGTCGTGTACGCCACAATTATTTTTCCGAGCCGCGCCTTCAAATCCGTAAAATCTTTCGCCAAACATAAAATCGCCATCATCTCAGACGCAACAGTTATGTCAAAGCCAGATTCACGCGGCACGCCGTTCATTCTGCCGCCCAAGCCGACAATCACAAATCTTAAAGCGCGGTCGTTCAAGTCCAAAACCCTTTTCCACACCACGCGCCGAACGTCAATTTTTAATTCGTTGCCCTGCTGAAGATGATTATCCAAAACCGCCGCCAAAAGATTGTGCGCCGTCGTTATCGCGTGAAAATCGCCCGTGAAATGCAAATTTATGTCTTCCATCGGGACGACTTGCGCAAAGCCGCCGCCAGCCGCGCCGCCTTTTATTCCGAAACACGGTCCCAAGCTCGGTTCGCGCAACGCCACACAAATTTTTCTGCCCATTTTCGCAAATGCGTCCGCCAAACCGATTGAAGTTGTTGTTTTGCCTTCGCCCGCAGGTGTTGGAGTTATCGCCGTTACCAAAATCAATTTGCCGTCGGAATTTTTTTCAATGCGGCTCCAAACTTCGCGTGAAATTTTCGCCTTGTACTTGCCGTAAAACTCCAAATCGTCTTCCGTCAAACCGAGTTTGCCCGCCGCCACAGTTATTTTCTCAACCTGCGCGGCTTGCGCAATTTCTACGTCACTCAACATAAAATCGCCTCCTAAAATTTTTCCGATCATAACAGAAAATTTCCGCCCTGCATAGCCCGTTAAAAATTTCCATATTTGGTAATTTTCATTTCGTCCCTTCAAAAGGCTCTTCAAATCATTTTTCAAGCCCAAAAATCAATCTCAATCTTCAAAATCTCTTGCAAGCCCAAAAATTTTTCTTCACAACCTCTTCAACACAAAAAAATCCTCCGCATCATCGCAGAGGATACATTTTTTTTTAAATTTTTTACAATCGCCAGTGTACCATCGCCGTCATCATCAATTCCGAATCAATTTCCTGCGTTATCTCCGCGTCCGGCAACCATTCTTCCGAAAATAACGGCTGATTCTCGACCATTTTCCGAATTACCTTCCCGACTTCCATTATCGCCAACGTGTTTTGCTCCGATTTTATGAACTTTCCAAGCATTTCTCCAACTTTTAACATGTCTTTTGCCTTCAAAGAGCGCGTCGTCGGGTCAAGCGTCGATAATCTCAAAACTTCATACGATATTTTCTCGTCCGAAGTCATAAATGTTTCCGCTTTCACCAAAAGATTAGCCTGCGCGAGCTTTTCAGCGATTTTTTTCGCATTTTTTACCCGAACCAATACCAAATGATTCTCGGTCGGCGAACAAATCACGTCCGCGCCGACATTTTTTAATCCTTTTTCCAATGCGCGGGCATTTTCTATCACTTGTTCCGAATAATCTTCATACGCCTCGCATTTCGCCTCCGCAAATGTTATCGCCAATGCCGCCAATACATTTTTTTTCAGCGAAACATGCCCCGTATCGATTACTTTTTGGTCGAGTGCCGCCGCAAATTTCTTTTTGCAAAGGATAATTCCTGTTTGCGGTCCGTGAAGGGCATCATTCGCCGAAAATGTCACGACATCGGCAAATTTCACCGGCGAAGGTATCTTTTCCGCCGCAATTAAGCCCGCATTTTGCCCTAAATCTATCCATAAAACGGAATTAACCTTATCGGCGATTTTCCTAAGCTCCGCGCAGTCAATATTCTTAGGATAATTCACGGGCGAATAAATTATAAGCTTCGGCTCGCTAAGCATCGCCAATGAACGCAATTTATCAAAATCCAAGCGAAAATTATCGGGTTCAAGCGCGAATTTGATAAAAAAATACTGCATTTGGTCGCCCGTGCAATATTCTTGCTTGCGAAGATTGAAAGACAGGATATTATCATCCGATTTCGCGAAAGTCTGAAGTACAACGCGGCTTGCGGCGACAGGATTTCCAAATCTCACAATGGCATGTTCGGCTTTGAAGAGTTCACAGGCGCGTTTTACCGCAATTTTCTCAAGACTTGAATGATGTTCGGCAGATTTGTAGTCGATAAAATCATTTCCTAGCGCACTTCCTTTCAAATAAGCCGAAAAAGGCGAGGCAGCACTGTCGGTAGGGATTAAAGACAGCGTAGAAATTTGTCTGTGCAGAGCATTTCTTAAAATTTTGCACAGTTCGGGGTCGAAATTCTCCAAACGTTGGAGAATTTTTTTGTTAGGCATGAAAAACAACTCCTTTCAAGCGATACCGGTTAAGGAATAGAACAAAACACACAAAAACGGCACGAAAAACTTCAATATCATCAAAATAACTATGTCGAAATAAGCTTCTTTGTGAGTTAAACCGCAAATTGCGAGCAAAGTAACAAGTGCGCCGCAATGAGGCACGGGATCGATACCGACGGAGGCGATTGAAACGATTCTGTGCAAGGCATCGGCAGAAATTCCCTGCGCGGACGCCATTTGAGCCCAAGTATCGCCCAACATGCTTAGCGCGATAGTCAAACCGCCCGAAGCCGAGCCTGTCACGCCGCACATAATGTTTGTTGTGACGACGGCGGAGACTAAAGGCCCTGCAGAGTCTGCAATTTCGAGCAAAATCTCTTTAATCGGCAAAAAACCTGGCATAACGACCAAAACCGAGCCGAATGCAAAGCCCGAAGCGACATTTAAGACCGCCGCGCAGGACGAAGCGGCTCCAAAATTGATAGTTTGAAGGAAATTCTCCTTTTTTCTGATGAATTTTTTGCGTCCGATATAGGCGGCGGCGACGGAACTAAGGATTAGAGCGACGCTGATAGACCAAATTGCTTGAACTTTGCCGACACTGCCCGCCAAAAGGCTCAAATTGAACGGAAAAAAGGCAGTTAAGCTGTTTTCGTCCCAATGAAAGCCCCAATTCCAGTGAAAAGGGTTGCTCAAAATGATATTTATGACAATAACCATGCCGAGAGGGATTAAAGCATATGTCCAATGGGGCAAATTTCTTTCGCGACGTTGATTTCCTTCAAAATGATCGCCGTAACCTTCGCCGTTTGCCTGTAATTTTTTGGCTCGGAAAGTCAACCAGCCCATAGCCGCCGCGATAAATAAAATCGTAGCGAAAATGCCGATACCCGCGCCCGCCCAAGTCGAAGTTCCGAAATAAGACGAAGGAATTATGTTTTGAATCTGCGGAGTGCCCGGCAAAGCAACCATTGCGAAAGAAAAAATGCCCATCCAGAGGGTTGCGGGCAATAATTTTTTGGGAATGTCGGCTTTTCTGAAGAGTTCCGCGCCGAAAGGATACATAACGAAGGCAACGACGAAAACACTCAAGCCGCCGTAAGTCAAAGCGGCGCAACCGAGCAAAACGGCAAGAATAGCGCGTTTTTCGCCCAAAATTTCCATGATTTTACCCGCGATAGCCGACGCGAGCCCGCCTTTTTCCATTAAACGGGCAAAAACTGCGCCGAAAAGGAAGACAGGGTAATAAGTTTTGGTGTATTCGGCGAGACGAGTCATATAAAGTTCGCTGTAGACCGGCAAAATGCCGAATTCGCTTAAAACAGCCGCCAAAACTGCGAAAAACGGCGCAATAAGTATGATAGACCAACCGCGGTAAGCAAAAAGCATTAATCCGACCATTGCCGCGCCTATAAATAATGTTTCCAAGATAAATTATCTCCTTTTACCAAGAAATTTTTTTGATAAGGTCTTTGATACATTATAGAACAAAAAAATCTCTTGTCTATCGCGAACAAGAGATTTTTATTTTAAATTTTGCAAGAATCGTAGAGCCTTCGCAAAAATTTCCCGAAACCTTTAACGGTTGAGTCAAAATTGAACGGTTCAGACAGTCGATAAAAGATTTCGTGCAAAGTTAAGTTCGTTTTATTGCCGTCAAGGGCAGAAAAAATTTTTTTATCGACAATCCGCGCAGGATTTGCCTCGAACATGGCGGGATTTATCAAAAAAACTTCGCGTCCCTCCAAATTTTCGATTTGATTCAGCCAAGCGACAAATGCTTCCGCGTAAAAATTAAAATTCACAACTTCGGGGGCGGTCACGTCGATTCCGTCAAGAAAATCGACGAACCAAGGGTATTTATACGCCTTCGCGTTGCCGGAAACCAAATCTGCGAGCACGGGCTTTATCAAATGGACGTAAGCGAAGATAAATCGGGCGAATTGTACAAATTTCTCGCCCGACATAGGAAAATCGCTCCAAGAAAATCGATTTTGTTCGTGTCTGCAGATATATTTGAAGATTTTTGGGGATTTTATCGGTCTGGAATAGAAATCAGCCGCCGCAAGTGCCGCATAAAGCTCCACAACGTGTGCTTCGTTGCGTTGATTCGCCGATCCTACCGAGAATTCTTTTACAGCCGTCATAACCGAATCGCCGATAAAATAAGTTGCGTCGAATAAATTTTCCCGTTCCGAATAATATTTCAACGCCGCTTTGGTATTCGGCAAGAAATTTTCGCTCCGAGCAAACAATTCGTCTTTAATTTCCGTCGGAGTGAAACTGAAGTAAGGCAAAATCAAAATTCCGCCGATAGAAATTCTGTCCGCGTAATCCGCGAGATTATTTTTCAAAAGTCTTGCGATTGTCGGCAAACCTGCCGCGCCGGTTCCGCCGAAAACCGATCCGGCCAAAAAAATTTTGACATTATCGCCTTCGCCGATAGTTTTTTCAATCTGCGCGGTTAATTTTGAGCCTTCCTCGAATTTTTTAGCCAAAACGGCGGCTCCAATCGACGGATGTCCGCGAAAACCTTCGTTAAGAGTAGTTTCGCGCTCTTTTTTCGTATAAAGTGCCTCGTAAAGCTTGCCGACGGGCGAATTATTATGCTGATAAAACTCAGTCAAGTCATCAAGTGTTTTATCATGCCCTGTAGGGTTGAAAGGGAACGGACGGACGATTGAAATTTTATTTTTGAAGAGCAAATCGTCATTTCCAACGGAAAAATGCTGAAAAACGGCGAAATTATTCAGCGCAGTCGAAGTTCGTTCCAAATTTCCGTTGCCGACGTCGGGATCAATCGCAGAAATAAAAAGTCGCTCGTTTTCGGGCAAAATCCCCGCAATACAAAGGTGAGTGAGGCTTTCCATGACTTTTGCGCCCGTCCCGCCGATAGAAATAAAATAAAAACTCATATTTTCCTCCCGAAAAGTTGTGCTCCAAGCGGCGTGTATTTAAATGCTAGCGGCGTTGTGAAAATTGTTAAAATCCAATAGCCAATCACGCTGAAAATCGCGAAAAACAGCCCGAAAATTATTCCGTTGAGTTTAATTCCGAGAATCGGCGCGTAAAAATGCGGAATTCCGATTGAAATTGCCGCCGATAACGCTAAAAGTGCCGCCCAAATGATTCTTTTGCCCGCGCCCGTTGCCTCGTCTATCTCCAAAAAAAATCGCGCCGCCAAAAACCAACTTAACGCGCAAAATCCGTTGAATAAGCCCGTCGTTCGCGTCAAAACAAAATATTTTTCCAGCCAACGCGAATAATTCATATTGTCCGACGCCGTTGCCAGCGAATGTCCCGTTAAATTTGAGCCAAGATAATATGCCGCCGCCGTGCAGAGGATTGTTGCCGCCGCGATTAAGAAAATTTTTACTGCAGTTCGCGTTTTTCGGTTCATTCAGTCTCCAACCTCCGCAAAAAATCTTCCGAAAAAATTTTCCCGTAGTCTAAACGTAATTGTTCGACAAAACGCCGCCAATATTTTTTTGCGCGCTTGAGAGCAAAATAATCGGAGTAATAAGGCAGTGGAATGAAAGTTGCAATGCCGATATTGTCAATAATTCGGACGCGCCGCGCAGTTTTTGACGTTTTTTGCACTAAATAATTATCGGCGTCGACGCCGGCAAGCAAAAATTTCTCGTCGAAGTAAGTTTTTTTGAAGTCAAGCAACAATTTTTCGGTTTCAGGCAAGATTTTTGGATTTGCAACGGTATCATCGAAGACATTCAGCATAGTTTGACAATTTTTGCCGTCAAAATCCAAAACGCGCTCGAAAAGATAACCTTTGCCCTTTGAAGTCTCGATTTCGCCGAAAAATTTTGTAAGGAGCGTCATTTTATCTGCGCGGGAGCCGAGAGCCTTACGATAGCGCATTTCCTTTGCAAAATCGGGGTCATCGGGTGTGTGCAAGAGCTTTATGCACAAATTTTTATCGGTCGGGTGTGCGTAAACCGTTTTGTGATTGCCGACACCCAAAAATAAATCATCAGTCAAAATAATCATGTTCAATACCTCGTTTTCGGAGCCTCTTCGCGAATCGGTTCGTCAAAAGTTTCCTCGATTTCGGGAATAACTCGCCGTTCAATGCGCGGTTCTTCGTAATTTCGACGTGTCAGAGGATTTTCATCCGAATTTTTTCTTTCAAAATCATTTTCTTCCGAAAATCTCTCGTTAAAAGTATTTTCGTCTGAATTTCTTCTTTCAAAATCATTTTCGGGCACTTCATAAGTTCTTCTTTCAGACGAATTTGTTCGTTCGTTTTCGTAAGTTTTTCTGTCGGAAGAATCTTCCCGTTCGTTTTCGTAAGTTTTTCTGTCGGAAGAGTTTGTTCGCCTGTTTTCATAAGAATTATTTTCGCGAAAAGTGGAGCGTTCCTCAATGCTTTTGCGGCGTTCGCGGCTTTCTCGGACGGGAGTTCCGATATTATCTTCGCCTTCGGGAATATCCTTCGCGCCGTCGGGGATTGAATCGTTGTATTCGCGAGCATCTCTTTCAAAACGTTCGCGCAGATAAGGATCGACGGCAATTCCGAGCGCGTCGGCGACAGAAATTCTTAAAAGTTCGACGTCGGGAATCCAATAACTTATTTCGTCAATGTAAAGCGGATAGCCCGGCACCATGTCGGTTTCGAGTCCGTTTTGTTGCGCGGCTTTAAGCGAGCCCGCCAATTCCAAAAGTTGTCTTAAGGACATGTCGGTTTCAACGGCGTCAATAACTTCGCGGACGATTTTTGGAATGCGCGGCAAAATTTCCGGCGAAGTAACTTTATCCATGCAAGCCGCCATAAAAGCCTGCTGACGTTTTACGCGCCCGATATCTCCTTCCGAATCACGATAGCGGACGTAAGTCACGGCGGTTTTTCCGTCCATGTGCTGTTCGCCGGGATAAAGATCGATCACAAGCCCGCCGTCGTCGTCCCACGGGTCTTCGTAATACATGCGTTTTTCAACGTCAATATCGATGCCGCCGATTGCGTCAATAATTTTTACAAAACTCCGCGTGTTAATCAAGACGTAGTGATCAATGTCGATGCCGAGAAAATTTTCAACGGTTGATTCTGCCAATTTCACTCCGCCGTAAGCAAAAGCGGCGTTAATTTTGTCGTAGCCGCGCCCGCGAATTTTTACGCGAGTATCACGCGGAATGGAAAGGAGCGTTGCTTGGTCGAGGCGCGGATCAATCGTGGCTATCATCATTGTATCCGAACGCCCGACATCATCTTCGCGCTTATCGACGCCCATTATTAAAATTGTCGATTTATCTTTGGCTTTTATCAGCTCGGTTGTATCGTCATACCCGATAAGTTTTCCGCCGGGATTTTGCGGATCAAAAATTTCGGACGAGGCGAACATTGCGCCCGCGACTGCCGAGCCGATAAAACACAACACCAAAAAGATCATCGGCAAAATATTTCGTTTTGGTTTATCGTTATTCTCCAATGAAACACCTTCTTAAAAATTTTTTCAGATTTTATCACGCAAAATTTTTCGGCGCAATAAAAATGTTTAAGTGTCGAGGCAGGTGGCAAATTAAAAAGCAAAGCCGCCGTAAGTACAGCGGCTTTTTTGTATGGGAATTTATTTCTTTGCGTAATTTCAAAACCGTTTATTCGCGCTTTCAATTATACGGAATGAGTTCCGCGTCGTTGCCTTCCGATAAAATATTTTCAAAATCGGAGCCTGCAGGATAATAAATCGTCTTAAGTGCCGTGCAATCATCGAAAACTTTTTTGCCAATTTCAGTGACAGAGCGGGGAATGGTTATGCTTGTTAAGTTCGTGCAGTTATAAAAAGCATAATCGCCAATTTCAGTGACGCATCCGGGAATTTTTATTTCAGTCAAGCTCTCGCAACCGCAAAAAGCTTCATAACCAATTTTTGTGACTGTTTCGGGAAGGTCAATGCTTGTTAAACTTTTGCAATCCCAAAAAGCCCTGCCGCCAATTAATGTGACGCTGTCGGGAATTTTAACGCTCTTTAAGTTTCTGCAATGGCTGAATGTACAACCGTCAATATAAGTGACATTTTTTGGAAGCGCAATGTCAATTAAATTTGTGCAATCTTCAAAAGCATATTCACGGATCTCCGTAACGCTGTCGGGGATTTTTATTTGTGTCAGGCTATCGCAACCACAAAAAGCATATCTGCCAATCGTCGTGACGCTGTCGGGAATTGTGACGCTCGTTAAGCTTGTGCATTTGTAGAAAGCCCAATTATCAATTTTCATGACGCCGCCGGGAATTTTTATCTCCGTTAAGCTTGTACAATGACCGAACGATCCATTATCAATTTTCGTGATGCCTTCGGGAACTTTTATTTGCGTTAGACTCCTGCACTCACAAAAAGCTCCTTTGCCAATTTCGGTCACACTGTCAGGGATTTTTATTTCTGTTAAGCTCGTACAACCTTTGAAAACATATTCTCCGATTGAGGTTATACTGTCAGGAATTTTTATGTTTGTTAAACTTGTGCAACCGCTGAAGACATAATCTCCAATTTTCGTGATACTGCTTGGAATTGTGACGCTTACCAAGTTTGTACAATCGCTGAATGCTTCTTTGTCAATTTTCGTGATGCCCTCAAGGGTTTTTATGTTCGTTACGTTTTTTTCAGTGCAAGTAATGTCGTCGGAAATTTTGACGCTCGTTAAACTTTTGCAACCTTGAAAAGCTCTGTAACCGATTTCCGTGACGGCGGCGGGAATTTTTATCTCGGATAAACTTGAACAACCTTTGAAAACATATTCTCCGATGTTTTGGAGACCGTCAGGAATTTTGATGTCGATTAAACTTGTGCAACCGCAAAATGCAAATCCGCCAATTCTCGTGACATTGTCGGAGATTTTTATTTTTGTTAAGCTTGTGCAACCGCAAAAGGCAAATTCGCCAATTTTCGTGACACCGTCGGAAATTTTTATTTCCGTCAAGCCGGCACAGCCGCAAAAAGCATAACTGCCAATGGACGAAATGCCATCCTCGATGATAACTTTCCTGATTAAGGAGTATTTTAAATTCTGCAGAGAATCTTTATAAATTCCGGTGCCGCTGACAATGATACCGCTGATAATGAGTGTGCCGTCACTTTCAAGTTGCCACATTACATCTTTTCCGTAGGTGCCTTTGGAAAATTTTTCGGGGAGTGTGACACTTTTTAAACTCGGACAATAACGAAAAGCATCTTCGCCAATTTCCGTGACACTGTCGGGAATTTTTATGCTTGTCAAGTTTTCGCAATCGCGGAAAGCCTCACTGCCAATTTTTGTAACTCCGTCTTCGACAATAATTTTTTTGATTAAATTGCGGTTTTCATGCCAAGGAGCCTTTTTATCGTAAGAAAAATTTTCCATCTCGCCCGCGCCGCCGATTGTAATCGTGCCGTTTTCATCAAGTGTCCAAGTTAAATTTTCGCCGCAAGTACCCTTAGAAAATTTTTCGGGGAGTGTGACGCTTTTTAAGCTCGGAGAATTTTCAAAAGAAGTCTCGTCAATTTCGGCGACACTGTCGGATATATTGCTGCTCTTTAAGTTTGTGCAACCTTCAAAAACATCGTAGCTGATTTTAACGACACTTTTTGGAATTATTATATTCGTTAAACCCGTGCAATCCATAAAAGCCCTGTTGCCGATTTCAGTGACGCCTTCGGGAATTTTTATTTCCGTCAAGCTCTCACAACCTCTGAAAGCATCTCCGTCAATTTCAGTGACGGCATCGGGAATTTTTATGCTCGTCAAATTTTTACAACCCATAAAAGTATCGTCTTCAATCTCAGTGACACCGTCAGGAATTTTTATCTCCGTTAAGCTTAAGCAACCTTCAAAAGCTCCTTTGCCAATTTTTGTGATGCCGTCTGGAATTTTTATCTCCTTCAAGTTTCGGCAATCGTAAAAAGTACTCTCAGAAATGGAAGTGACTGCGTCGGGGATTTTTATTTTCTCCAAAGACAAACAACCTCTGAACGCTCTTTCGCCAATTGAAGAAACGCTCTCAGGTATTTTGATGTCATTTAAATTCGGGCAATCGCGTAAAGCCCCTTCGCCAATTTCAGTGACGCCGGAAGGAATTGTGATGTCGATTAATCTCCAACAAGTACGAAAAACATAATCGCCGATTGAAGTAACGCCGTCTTTGATAACAATTTTTCCGATTGACCTGATATAGTCGTACCACGGAGCATCTTCATCGTATCTGAAATTTTTCATGTCGCCCGTGCCGCTGATTATGAGTGTGCCGTCGTCTTCAAGTCGCCACGTGATATTTTTTCCGCATGATCCGATTTTCATTTTATCGCCTCCCAAAAATTTTATTCGCAGGAATTATAACATGTCCGCAAAAAATCGTCGCCTGAAATTTTCGTTTGTCGATTTCGGCAATTTCTCCCGCGCAGATTTTTATTTTGTATTTGCAGGAAAAAAATATCGTGGCGGCGAAATTTCGGGCAAAACGCTTTCACAGTTTGAAAGGAGCAAAATTTTAATGATAGGTGTAAGAAATGTTGTAGCGATAGTTTGCGGCGGCGGTCCCGCGCCCGGCATCAACGCGGTTATCAACGCGGTAACCAACACGGCTAATCGTCACGGCTGGGACGTTTTGGGAATGTACGACGGTTTTTCTCATCTCGGACGCGGCGAAAAAAGTTATATTCGTCTCGACGCGGCGGCTGTCAACAGAATTCATTTGACGGGCGGTTGCATTTTGAGAATGTCGCGTTTCAATCCGACAAAAAAAGAATCCGACCTGCGCACTGTTGTTGATACTTTGACTGAGCTTGGCGTCGGCTATCTCGTGACAATCGGCGGCGATGATACCGCGTTCAGCTCTTCGGCTGTCAGCGAATATGCCCGCAAGCTCGGCAGAACGATTAATGTTGTTCACGTCCCGAAAACGATTGATAACGATTTGCCGTTGCCCGAAGGAATTCCGACTTTCGGTTTTGAAACTGCGCGGGCTTTCGGCACAACCGAGATTCAAAACCTCATGGAAGATGCTCACACGTCGAACAATCGCTGGTACTTCACAATCGCTATGGGCAGAACCGCCGGGCATTTGGCACTCGGCATGGGCAGAAGCGCAGGCGCGGCTCTTACGATTATCCCCGAAGAATTCCCGCAGGAAAAAATTCGTCTTCAACAAGTCGTTGACATTATCACGGGCTCGATTGTCAAACGCTATCTTATCGGCAAAAATTACGGCGTGGCGGTCGTGGCTGAAGGCGTCATTGAAAAAATCGCTGAAGAAGATTTCCAAGAATTGGGCAACGTTGTTCTCGACGAACACGGACATATTCGCTACGCGGAATTGGACTTCGGCGAAATTCTCAAGCAAAAAGTTCTTGCTGAACTTAAACGTATCGGCATTAAAATTTCTATCGTCGATAAAGAAATCGGCTACGAACTTCGTTGCACGGCTCCCATTGCTTACGACATTGATTATGCGCGCAATCTCGGTTATGAGGCAATGCAATTCCTTATGCGCGGCGAAAGCGGAGCTCTTATCACGATTCAAGACAATAAAGCCGTTCCCCTTCGTTTTGAAGACATTCGCGACCCCGCAACCGGCAAAACTTATGTTCGCAAAGTCAACATTAACTCCGTACACTACAGAATTGCTCGCGGCTTCATGACTCGTTTGGAAAAAGGCGACCTCGATGATGCGGGCGTTGCCAATGCCTTCCGCATGAGCCCCGAAGAATTCAAAAATCGTTATCTCTACCTTTTCGACGACGAACCGACTCTCGACAATCACTAAGCTTTAATCGCGAAAAAAAAATTTTTCCCCCTGCGAATTGCGGGGGATTTTTTTATTTTGTCAATGTCAGATAATAAGCTCGCCTTCCAAATCTTCATTCCTAATTCCTAATTCCTCATTCCTAATTGATTGAGCGGGGGATTTTTTTATTTTGTCAATGTCAGATAATAAGCTCGCCTTCCAAATCTTCATTCCTAATTCCTAATTCATAATTCCTAATTGATTGAGCGGGGGATTTTTTTATCAAACATTGCGGGAAATTTTTATCTCTTGTATAATGAATCTGCAAGATTTTCAGATTGGAGGCGATTGAAATGTTGGCTTGCGACATTCAAGACGACTACGAAATTATTGAGGGGGAAAAAATTATGGCACCGAGTCCGGACATGGGGCATGGAACAATCACATCGAATTTAATTGCTACCATAGGTTCTTACGTCAAGATAAAAAAGCTCGGTATTTGTTTTGGCGACCACATGGACGTTCACTTTCCCGATGGAAATGTTTTTCAGCCCGATTTTATCTTCGTAAGCTCAGCGAAGGCAGAATTATTCCTTGACAAGAGAAGGATGACGTTGCACGGCGTGCCCGACATGGTTGCGGAAATTTTTTCCAAATCGACAATGAAACGCGACGTAGGAATTAAAAAAGACATTTACGAACGAAACGGCATCCGCGAATATTGGATTATTGATCCTTGGCGCGAAACGATTGATGTTTATCTTCTTCGCGACGGAAAATATGAACTCGGCGGGCACTATGAAAATTGGAGCGACGATGAATTGGCGGAAAGAGCCGAATTGCCTGAAGATGAACAACCGGAAGTCAAAATGGAAATTCCCGTTGCAGTTTTGGACGGGTTCAAAGTCAAAATCAGAAATATTTTCGGCTGGTACTTTGAATAATATTTTTTGAACGAAATTATCTCCTGCGAATTGCGGGGGATTTTTTTTGCGCAAAATTAAATTCCGCTTAAAATTTTCTCAAAAACTTGACAATTTCGGGGGGGGGGGCATTTATAATGACAAGGGAGCTTCAGAATTATTTTCAAAGAAAGGAGCTGATTCTATGGCAACAAGCTGAACGAACACAATTTTTTTTGAAAGGAGGAAGAGATTTTTCACGGTTCATTTGATGAGTTTAAACGTTTCTGCAAAGACTCGCGCAAATGATCTTTCTGTCGACAAGACGAACTTTAATCTGCTTTATGGCGATAAAGAAAAATTTATTCTGAAAACTATCGACAAACAGCAAAATAATCTGTATCATTTATGCGGATTCTTCCGGACACAAAAAAATTTTTAGGAAGAAGGAGAGGATTTTTTATGGCTGACATTAGAAACGAAGAGTCAAATACGCTGGTATCAGGTACAAGCGAAAATGATTCAATTTACAACAGCCAGGGCAACAACGTAACAATCAACGGCGGTGAAGGCGACGATACCGTTGAAAACTACAAAGGAAACAATGTCACGATAAACGGCGGCGCGGGTGACGATTCCATCGAAAACAGACTGGGCGACAACGTAACAATCAACGGCGGCGAAGGCAACGATTTCATTAGCAACGGCGGTTATTATTCAACACTCGACGGCGGCGATGGCAATGATTCCATTGGCAACTACGCTTCAAACTCAACCGTCAACGGCGGCGAAGGCAACGACTCCATTGACAGCAACGGTGACAATGTCATAATCAACGCGGGCGAAGGTGACGATTACATTTACAACAGCTGGGGCAACAACGTAACAATCAACGGCGGCGAAGGCAACGATTCTATTTCAATCAACGGCTCAAATAATCTGATTCAATATGCATCAGGCGACGGGAACGATTTTATCAGCGGCTTCAATGAAACAACGAAGCTGAAAATCGGCAACGGGACAACCGACACCTATTCAAAGGTTACAAACGGCTCCGATATTATTGTTTCTGTCGGAGAAGACTCAATCACTTTGGTGGGCGCGGCTTCTTTGTCGAATCTCAACATTGCCGGCACTTACCAGATTATTCTGACCGAAGGTAACGATTCCATTGACAACACCGACAGCAAAGCATTGATAAACGCACTCGGCGGCGACGACACAATTACAAACAGCGGCGACAACGTGACAATCGACGGCGGGGCAGGCAATGATCTCGTTATCGTAAACGCCAATAACAATTCAATCAATATCGACGAAGGCAATGATACAATTTCTATTGGCGCGAATGTTACGAGCTTGAACGTTGCGGAATTCGGCGAGGGTGACGTGATTCAATTCAGCGATGAAGTTACGGCTCTTGAGTCAATAGAGGGCGGCGTCGTTGCTACTGTCAACGGCAAAAAAGTCACTGTCGCCGGCGTGGCTTTGCCGGAATATCAAGTTACTTGGAGCGAAGGCGCGAATAATGTCAGCTATCAGTCGAAAATTACTGTTGCGGGCGCGGTAGCGAGCGGCAATCAAATTGTTTACGCAACGGACGACGAAAATAATTTCACAATCAGCGGCTTGACTAAATCGGCAGGGCTTGAGGTCGACAACAAGAAAAAAATCGTCACGGCGTCGGCGGAAGCTTTAAGCGGCGTAACCCAAGGCGTGACAATCAGCAGCGATTATAATTTCGTGCTGGCAGATGACGTACAAGCTCCAAAAGCTATTGGTTACTACGAAATTAACACCCTCAGCGGCACGAACGCAACCATTTCTGAAGACGGCGTCTATCAATTCGCGGAAGGCTTTACGGGCACGGTCACAATCTCCGCGACAAACGTTAAAATAATCGGTGCGAGCTCGCAACTCAGCAACGTGTCTGTCAACGTGACGGCTAGCGATGCCAATCTGTGGATTCAAGACCTCAAAATTACCAACAGCGAAGATGTCAATACTATCCGTTTTGCAAGCGGTACAAATAATCTTACCGTTAAAGGCACCAACAAGCTGATTAACACAAAAGAATATGTAAGAAAAGCAGTGATAAACATAGGCGGCGGATTGAACATTCTCGGCGACGGCTCACTCACCGCTCAGCATACAGCATATGATTACGCTGCGGCAATCGGCAGCAATGATTCAGAAAATCTCTCTTCCAGTAATATCAACATAGGCGGCAATGTAACTGTCACTGCTATTGCTAATGAAAACGGCGCGGGCATCGGCTCTGGTTTTTATGGCTCAGTCAGCACAATAAACATCGG
>CALFJC010000153.1 GCA_937877655.1 uncultured Selenomonadales bacterium | reverse complement strand
ATCGCAGTTCGCGACAGCGTTTCGGCGTGCCCACACTTTTTAAAAGCGGGGGCAATTACTCCATTGGGCGGACTTTTTCTTCGATAAATTTTATCTCGGCGGCGTCCAGCTCGTATTTTTTATAAAGTTGCGCGTCGATTTCGGGAATGCTGACGCTCCAATCAATATCCGAAGCCGAAGTAAAATCTTGCAACGGAACCTTTGCCCAAGTTTGCGGCGGATTGTGCTGTGTAACTTTGAGAATGTCCAGCATTGCCCTGCAAAATTTGCTTTTGATATATTTCAAGCAAGCGTCGGCTTCTGCGCGGGTATCAAAGTTTCCGATGACTGTAAAAGTTGCTGTGCTGATTGTCAGCGGCTCGCCAATAACAGGCTTGCTAAGTTCTTCGCCAAAAGTTCCCGCGCCGTTTGCTTGAGGTACAAAAACTTTATATTTATCTAAGCTCTCGTGATTCGTTACAGCGTTGTGACGAATCCATTTGTAGTATCTCCGATTTTTTATCAAACCGAAAATTTTAATGTACTCGTTGTCGTCGTTCGGCTTTTCGTCAAAGAAAAATTCTCGCATCTTTTCAAAAGCGTTGGTATCAACGAAAGAATTATCCTTAACAAAACGATAAATCGCACGCGGATAAATAATTTCATTGAGCGGGCGAAAATTTTCATTGTCGAGAACAATTTTTTTGTGAATGGATTTTAATTCGTCAAACAGAATGAACGTTCCAATCGCGCCAAAATTTTTTTCCTCGTCGCGAAGAGTAATTGCCACGCCACCCTTGATGTCTACGCCTTTGAAATATTTTTTTGCGTCGGGCGCATAATCAAGAACTTTTAAATGCTCGTCGTTAAGCATACGTTGATTAAAATCTTTTGGAGTATCTCCTTGATTAAAGAGAAATCGCGCAGGCGTTATCAACTCAACTTTTTCTCCGATTTTATGCGCCGCCTCCATAAATTTATCGTAGACGGGCAATTTGCGAGTGCTGTCGCTGTCCGTTTCCTCTTGATAGGGCGGGTTGCCTACCACAAAATCAAATTTCATTCCGTTACCTCCGAAAAAATATTCTTCGCCCGTCAGCCAATCAGTGATTTTATAATCAAAATTCGGCTCGTCAAATAAACTGCCCTGCGCGGAAAAAGTTTGTAAGCCGTCCGCAAGCCAAAGATTTTTGCCGATAATCTCCGCGACTTCCGACAAATCTTTTGCCGTAAAATCCTCTGCAAACTCCGCAAAACTCAATAAAATATTTGCGCGGGCAATTAACAGACTGTCGCTCTGAATTTCGTAGCCGTAAATGCTTTGAACGGCGCGTTTCGCCCAAAAAATTTTATCGGCATCGGCGGGAATGGCGCGAAATTTTCTGTCGAGAATGCCTGCGCGGGCGTTGAAGGGAATTTTTTCGCCCGTCTCGGCGTCGTAGCGATTGACAAGAAAAGGAGCCTCGCCGCAAGCAATTTCCAACCAACGCGAATCAATTTTACTTTGCCAAAACAAATTTTCGTCGTCAAGCGCGTCAATCATCTGCTTTACCAATCGGCTCGGCGAAAAGACTTCGGCATTTTTTCTTGTGCGAAGAAATTTTTCATCGGCAGTTTTCAAGGCGCGGGGCTTCACTTCGGACAAATTATCAATCTTCAAGCCGCGCAGAAGGATTTCCGTCACATTTTTAAGCGGCGGCGCGTCAAAGTTAATCACAATTCCAATTCGTCGGCGCGTTCCGTCATGCCCTTAATGCAAAGCTCCATCAATTTTCCGAGCTCCATTCCCAAATCGTCCGCGCCGCGCTGAATTACTTCGCGGTCACATTTCGCCGCAAATCTTTTGTCCTTGAATTTTTTCTTCAAACTTTTAACCGACATGCCCGCCATTTTTTCGGGACGCATAAGCGCATAAGCATGAACAATGCCCGTCAATTCGTCGACCGCGAACAAAGATTTTTGACAATCGGTTTCGGGTTTGATATTCGCGCCCGTCAAGCCGTAGCCGTGAGAAATTATCGTTTTAATGTCGTCTTCCGAAATTCCTTCGGGCTCCAAAAGTTCTCTGACGTGTTGGCAATGTTCTTCGGGAAATTTTTCAAAGTCAACGTCGTGCAAATAGCCGATAGCCGCCCAATGTTCTTTGTCGCCGCCGAAATGCTCCGCCAACGCGCCCATTGCGCCGCTGACTGCCGCCGCGTGAACAAATAAATGCGGCTCCGTTACGTGCTTGCGCAAAATTTCTTTCACTTTTTCCAATGTCAATTCGTTCATCAAAACATCTCCCAAAATTTTTTCTCCCTGCTGATTCTGCTTTATGTTTTATTTTCCTTTCGACTTGTGATAAACTTTCGGCGGGAGTGATTCTGTTGGATTTTATGATTCGCGAAATGAAACCGAACGAATACGGCGAACTTGAAAATTTTTTATACGAGGCGATTTACATTCCCGAAGGCGCGGCAAAACCTGCGCGGAAAATTTTGCAACGCCCCGAACTTCAGATTTATGTAGAAAATTTCGGAGCGCGGGCGTCGGACACTTGTTTTGTCGCCGAAGCGGATAAAAAACTTGTCGGCGAGTGTTGGACGAGAATCATGAATGACTACGGGCATATTGACAACGAAACGCCTTCGCTTGCCTTGTCGGTTTTGGAAAATTTTCGTCGCAAGGGAATTGCAACCGCTTTGCTCGAAAAAATTTTTATCAAACTCGCGGAAAAAAATTTCAAACGAGTTTCGCTGTCCGTTCAAAAAGAAAATCTCGCGGCGGTCGAGCTTTATCGGAAATTAAATTTTGAAGTCGTCGAAGAGCGCGGAGAAGAATTTTTAATGATAAAAAATTTGGAGGGAAAAAATTTTGCTTGACGATAAAAAAGTTGCATTTATAACTTGCGTGAACAGCGATTGGTGGTACAGCGAATGTCTTTTGTACTTGAAACATTTGAAAATTCCCGAAGGCATGGCGGCGGAGTTTATCGACGTTCGCGACGCAAAATCCATGACCGAAGGTTACAATCGCGCCATGAAAAATTCAAATGCGAAGTACAAAATTTATCTTCATCAAGATACTTTCGTTGTGAATAAAAATTTGGTTGCCGACCTGCTGAAAATTTTTTCCGATAAGACAATCGGGGTTGTCGGCATGATTGGTTGCATGAATCTTCCTGCGACGGGCGTTTGGTGGGACGGCATGAGAACTTACGGGCGAGTTTTGCACGCCTGCGAGCCCGAAAGTGTCGTTGATTCGGAGTGCGACGAGCCTGACGGCGATTATCTGGAAGTTGAATCGGTTGACGGACTTTTTTTGGCGACGCAATACGATTTGACTTGGCGCGAAGATTTATTTGACGGCTGGCATCTTTATGACACTTCGCTTTGCAAGGAAATGAGCCGCGCAGGTTATCGGGTGGTTGTGCCGAATCAGTCGGAAGATTTTTGGTGCATTCATTGCCCGAAAGAAAAGCCGCTTGATCCGAAATATCGCCGCTATCAAAAAATTTTCCTGCGCGAGTATGGCGCGGAACTTAATCCGGAGATATAAAAATGGAAGACATCAAACCGAGCTTGACGGAATTTTTGACGGGCGAAGATTTTTTCAAAAAAATTTTGGTAGTTGAGAGCACGGCTTATCTTGAAAAATTGCGCGAGAAATTTCCGTCTGCAGAAATTTTTTTTGTCACAACCGACGAAGATTTTTTTTCCGACGGCGTGAAAACTTTTTGTCTTGATTATCGCGAAGAGCGTTTGCCTTTTGATGAAGAATTTTTTGATTTGATAATCGGAGACTTGACGTTGGAAGTTGTGACGAATCCGCAAGACATAGCGGCGGGCTTTTCGACATTTTTAAAGCAAACGGGCTGTTGGATAACGAGTTTCAGAAACATTCGGCATTGGAAAGTTTTGGAAAAATTAATGCGCGGAGTTTTCGGCGGAATAGTTTCGCGACTTTACACGCGCACGGAATTTGAACGGCTCCTTTATGCGTCGTTTTATAAAGAAGTGCAATTTCTGCCGCTGAAAAAAAATGCGCCGCCCGAAACGTTGGAGCGGTTTATTAATTGCGGTTTCGACAACTTTGACGACGATTTACAAACAGAATTTTGGTTGGTCAGAGCGTCGCGGTCGATGCCGGAGCTCGCGTTGTTAAAATCTCTTTTCACAAAAGAAATCCGCGCAGATTTATCCCGGCTCTTACACAGAATCGAATACGACATTGACACGGAAGACAGCGTTAAAAATTTTTGGCGGCTTTTCGACGCGGAAGGAATTTTTGTCGATTATGCGGCGAATTTTATTCGTTCGGTCGTCGTTCACAGGGAAAATTTTTATCGCAACATGAAAAAATTTTCTGCGCGGGCGGAGTTGGACGAAATTATTTCCGAGTGCGAATCGCTTTACGACTTCGACAACGGCAACCGCTTAATGTAAAAAAAATCTTGCAGTTGATCGGAGAAAATTTTTTTGCTAAAATCTGTAACGGATTCGGATTTTCAACGTATAATAAGCAGAAAGATTTGGGAGGCTGATAATTATGGCTGAAGAAAAGAAAAAGGATGCTCTCGAACAATCGGACGCTAAAGAGGCTCGCGGCGAAGAAACTTTGTCCGAAGACGAACTCGAAGCGGTTGCAGGCGGTAATGATTTTGTCGGCGGTAGTGGTGTTGACTTTTTCGGTCTAAAAGACAAAAACAAACCCAATTCGCTTTATCCGGGCATAAGAGCCACTTAATCGAATGATGACAAAAAATTTTTTTGCGGGGCGAAATTGCCCCGTTTTTTTTACGAGGTAAGGAAAATGTTTTACAAACTCAAAAAAGATTACATGTTGCGCGGCTGGAAACTTTTGCCGACGGGCGTCATCAATCGCGAAACGCGGCAATTTAAATTCTTGCCGCCGAAAAAATTTTCCGTCCTTAAACTCTGTGACGGGCAAATTGATTCGGAAAATGAATTTTTTGACGACGAACGACGCAAAATTTTGCAAGAACTCCGCGCAGAAGGTTTCGTTGAGTCAAATGACACGCCGTCGCCGCTTGAAGACGGGCAGAAATATAAATTTTATGACAATCGGTTTATGCGTTCGGCGCATTGGTCGATAACGGGCAAATGCAACTTAAAATGTCGGCACTGCTACATGTCCGCGCATAAACACAAAGTCGAAGAATTCACTCACGCGCAATGCATGGAAATAATTTCGCAAATGGCGGCTTGCGGCATTCAAAAAATAATTTTGACGGGCGGAGAGCCGCTTGTTCGGAAAGATTTTTGGGAAATTGTAGACGCTTTGACTGCCGCCGATATAAAAATCGATAAAATTTATACCAACGGACTGCTTATCAATGAAAAATTCTGCGCGGAATTGGAGAAAAGAAATTTGCGTCCCGAATTCCAGATAAGTTTTGACGGAATTGGTTGTCACGATTGGTTAAGGGGCGTTGAAGGCGCGGAAAAACTTACATTGCGAGCCTTGAAACTTTTGCAAGAAAAAAATCTGCCCGCGACGTGTCCGATGGCAATTTATAAGGGAAATTTATTTTCACTTCGCGAGACGGTTAAGAAATTGGCGAGTTTGGGCGTCAAATATCTTAAAGTTACGCCGATAGCATTAAGCGGTGAGGCTTTGGGCATGAAAGAAAAAATTTTATCAACCGAAGAGATTTTTAATTTCTGTTTGGATTACATTCCGCAATATATTTCTGACAGTGCGCCGTTGCCGCTGAATTTGTCAGGCATTTTCTACGGAATGAATGCTTCAGAATATAAAATTCCGATTGTAAAGGCTCCCGAAGGTATTAATTGCGATAAAAATTGTCTGTGCGAGTATATTCGCAACCAAATTCACATAGATTTTAACGGATTTGTGATGCCGTGCCCGCCTATGGGCTACGATTACAGCGGCAAAAAGATTTTTTCGACGATATTTGACAAGCCGTTGAAGGAATTGCTTAACGAAGGAGCTTACATGAACTTTATCAACACTCGTTTAGGCGATTATTTCAAAAAAAATCCTCGTTGCGCGGCGTGTGAGTATAAAAATCGCTGTTCAAGCGGTTGCAGAGGAATTGCAATGTCAAACAACGGCGACGGAGATCTTTTCGGCGTCGACAAAGACACCTGCAAGTTTTTCAAGGGCGGTTATTATGACCGAGTGCTTGCGATTTGCGATAAACTTGGTTTGAAAAATATCGGCGTGTAAACAAAAAAAACCCCGAAGTCGATTCGGGGCTTTTTTATTCAGAGCAAAATGTTCACGATACCTTGAAAAATTCCGAAGATAAATTTCTGCAACGGCACAAAAATATAATGCAGAATCGGCGTCATGAGGATTATGATTAGGAAGATGAAGCTGTAACGTTCGAGCTTTTCATAACCGCGAGCCAATTCATAAGGGAGCAAATTTTTCAAAATGTGCGAGCCGTCGAGCGGCGGGATTGGCAATCGAAAAAATTCCTCGTCACTTTCTGACTTTGACTTTATCAACACACCCTAAAAAACTCGCGAGCTTGAAAACAGCTTGCGAGTTTTTTAATGAGTAATTTCGTTTAATAAAGAATCTCATCGAGTTTTTTCGACGAGATTAATTTTTTTGCTTAATCGCAACTGAGCCATGTAAAAATGAAAATTGCGATTGAAACAATGCCGTTGCGCATGAAGTAGGCTTGAGTGACTTCGCGATAATCATTCGGGCGAACGATTGAATGTTGATAGATCAGAGCGACGGCGGCTATAAATACTCCGACGAAATAAAATTTGCCCAAGCCGAGCATCAAGCCGACGATTATAAAACAGGCGATTGAAATGACGTGAAGAATTTTTGCGATTTTCAATGCCCCCGCCGCGCCGTATTTTGTTGCCAGCGAATGAAGTTTCTGCGACTTGTCAAATTTTTCGTCCTGTGCTCCGTAAACCGCGTCAAAGGCTCCAATCCACAGCGCAACCGCGATACATAAAATTATCATCGGCAAGGAAATTTTTTCCGTCAAAGCAACCCACGCGCCTGCCGGAGCCATCGCTATTGCCAAGCCCAAAAATAAATGACACCAAGCAGTGAATCTTTTTGTGAAAGGATAAATTATGAACGGCAACGCCGCGACGGGCAAAAGTTTTAAGCAAATCGGCGGCAACTGCGCAACCGCAACGACAAGAACAATCATGCAAAGCAAGATAAAAATCAACGCTTCGCCCTTTGTAATTTCTCCTTTAACCATTGCCCGATAAGACAAGCGCGGTTGAAGTTTATCAAATTTCAAATCGGCGAGATTGTCTATCACGATTGCCGCCCACCGCGCAGAAGTTATCGCGATTAAAATCAAAATTACCGTCCAAAAATCGGGGCGTCCGTCCGTCGCCATAAATGCGCTTGCCAATGCGAACGGCAAACTGAAAATCGTATGCGGCAAGGCAACGTTGTTGGCGTGTGATTTTAATTTGTGCATAGTTTTTCAAAATCGCCGTCGGGTAAAAGTCGCCAAGTTTCGTCCGCCCGCGCAGAATTTTTTAAAACACGCTCGATATTTTTCGCGTCGCTGAACTCAAAAAATTTTTCCGCCTCTTCGCGAGACTTGCCGCCCAAAACTTTTCTGTTAATCAGTCGTTCGCGCAAAAGATTCGGCTCCGCCTCAACGAAAACCGAATAATCGCTGAGAACGCGGACATTCGTCCAACCCTTTTCCTTCAGCAGAAGATAATTTCCCTCAATCAAAAGAATATCGTCTTCAACGCTCCAAAAATCGGGCAACACGTCATGAATTTTTCTGTCGTAAATGTTCCAATCGGTACCTTCCGAACGAGCCTCGCGAATTTTTTCAACGAGTAAATCAATGTCGAAAGTTTCGGGCGCGCCTTTTATGTCGTTCATCAAAATTTTTTCGCCGTCGCGCTCGACCGTCGTAATTTTCATGTAAGCCGCCGTGTAATGATAGCCGTCCATAGGAAGGGCACGAACGGGCTCGACTTCATTTGAACGTTCGCGGCTGAGTTTCTCCAGAAATTGCGCAAGCGTCGATTTGCCTGCTCCCGGCGGCGCGACAAGATACGCGATAACTTTTCTGTCCAACGTCAATTTCAAATCCGTCAACTCATGAAGGAACGGCATAAAAATTTCTTCAATCGTCTCCGCCGTGAATCTGACTTCCTGCCACAGCCCGTTTATCTCCATGTTGTAAGTCAAAAAATTTTTTTCCATAACTCCTCCTCAAGAAAAATCCCCGCGCCTGACCAATTCGCGAGCCGCTTTGCCCGTCAAATGTTCAATCGTCATAACGGGAATAACCAACGCATTTAATCTGGACAATTCTTTTGCCCGCCGCTCCGCGCTTGCCGTCGAAGAATATTTGTCCGCCAAAAGTTCAAGCCCGCGCAGTTTATCGGGGTCGTCGTTATCCTCAACGATTTTGATTCGCCCGAAAGCTATCGCGCTTGAAAAATAAGTTGTGAACTCTTCGGCAATGACTTCGTGGCGGTCGACGACGCAGAACGAAACTTTATCATTATTTCTAATCGCGTCGAGCTTGTGCCCCGTCTTCGCGCTGTGAAAATAAATTTTGTTGCCTTCGACGGCATAATTAATCGGCACGGCGTAACAATAACCGTCATCGCCCGAAAGAGCCAAAACTCCGAAATCGCCTTCGCGCAAAATTTTTTCAGCCGCTTCCTTCGACAGAACTTGTTTATTCCGCCGCATTTCTCTGAACATAAAAATTCCCCATTCCAAGAACTCAAGAAAACATTAAGGGAAAGCAAAACCCGGGCGCACAGGACGTGCGCCCGCCCGCGTCCGCCGCAGGAAGCGGCGTAGCGGGTCGAACGCCCTTTTCTTTTGGCAACTTTTCTTTTGGGCGCAGCAAAAGAAAAGTTGTAAACTCCTTCCACTTTAGGAAAAAGGGGGCAGTCTAAAGTTCTTTTCGCAGTAAATACAGAAAGAATGGTGCGCCGAGCATCGCCATTAAAATTCCTACGGGCAATTCTGTCGGAGCAAAAATCGTTCGGGCGAAAGTGTCGCTTATCGTAACAACCGCCGCGCCCAAAAATGCCGCACCCGGCAATAAAATTCTGTAATCCGAGCCGAGAATCAATCGCGCCGTGTGCGGAACAATAAGCCCGACAAATCCCAATAAGCCGACAACACAAACCGCCGACGCCGCCAGCAATGCCGCTATCGCCGTTAAAATCGTTCGGACAAGATTGACGCGCAACCCAAGCCCTTTTGCCACTTCATCGCCCAACTGCAAAATGTTCAGATGTCGCGCCGCCAAAAATGTTAAAAGCGTCCCCGCGATTGAGTAAGGCAACAAAATTTCTACGTGTTGCCAACTCCGCGCAGATAAGCCGCCGACCATCCACAACAACGCACCGTGAACTTTATCGCCCGCAAAAATTAATAAAGCCGAAATGCCCGCGCCCAAAAACGCACTGACTGCCACGCCCGCCAAAATTACTCTTATCGGACGAATTCCGTCTTTCCAAGCCAAAACGTAAATCAGCGTCGCCGCCAACATTGCTCCGATAAATGCCGCCGGCGTCATCAAAGCTCCCGCGTCGCCGAAAATCATCATGACGAAAATTCCGAACAAACCCGCTCCCGACGATATTCCGATTATGTGAGGATCGGCGAGCGGGTTTTTCATTACCGCCTGCAAAATCGCGCCCGATAACGACAAATTTACTCCGACAAGCATTGCAACGATTGTCCGCGGCAAACGAATATTTTCCAAAATCTGCCGCTTTGTTTCGTCAAGCGCAATTCCTTCGACGCCGAAAAAATCTGCAAAAATCTGCGCGGAAGAAATTTCTGCCGAGCCGTTCATTAAGCTCAAAAAAAATCCCGCGACTGCCGCCGTTGCGATTAAAAAAAATTTTATGCTCTTCATGTTAAAGTCTCGTAATGGCAAAAAAAATCGGCGGTTAAACCGCCCCGAAAAATTTTATCTCAATCCCTAACCTTGCAAGAAATTTTTGCGATAATGCCGTTGACAACTTTGAATTCAATTTTTTTCATGCCGTCGGTGCTGTAATATTCATATTCAACGCCGTCTCTGTCGTTGTCAACTTTATCCGCCTTGCCGAAAGTCGAATTTAAAATTTCCGCCGCCTGCCCGACTCTCACGCCGTCAGGAGTAATTATCGAATTCATGCGCGTCGAAACTTCGGTAACAATGCCGCGTTCGACTTCGACTTTGAAAGTTTTATATGTCCAGTCTTCGCCGTCGCGATAGTTCGGTTGCCCGAAGGCGGCGATTAAATCTGTTTCGCTCATGCCGGGAGAAATTCCGCCGAGAGAAATTTTTTCGCCGTCAACCGCCGCAAAACACAACGAAGAACTAAAAATTATCGCGCCGCAAATAAGTGCTGCCAAATTTTTAAATTTCATAATGAAACCCCCGCATTACTTATTGAAACGCTTAACAAAAACGTCTTCGGTTTCGGGATAGCCGAAATAAAAACCTTGAATAACATCGGCGTTGCACTCGTCGCGCAGATAAATGTAAGTCGCCTCGTCCTCGACGCCCTCAACCACAACTTCCATTCCGACGGCGTGACACATCATGATAACATGTTTGATCATCTGGCGATCATACTCGCTGTTCACAAGATTTTCGACAAAGAAACGATCAATTTTAATCTGGTTGCAACGGAAATTTTTAAGGAAGGCAAGGTTGGCATAACCCATGCCGTAATCGTCCATCGCAATTTTTATTCCGAGTTCATGGAAGGCGTTGAATTGTTTGTTGACAAAATCCCAATCGTAAACCTTATTGCTCTCCGTCAACTCGAAAACAATCGTAGTCGGATCAATCTGATGACGTTCAAGACAATCCTTGACGAAATCATAAAGCATATGTTCTTCAAGTTGGTAAAGAGAAATATTTACGCTGACTTCAAATCTCGGCATGAACTTTTGCCATTGCTTGGCAGTCTTAACGGCGTTTTCAATAATCCAATGCCCGACGGGAATAATCATGCGAGATCTTTCAAGCATGGGAATAAATTGCATGGGAGCAACAACGGTTCCATCTCTGTCGTACCAGCGAAGAAGAGCTTCCGCGCCGAGAAGTTTTTGCGTTTTGGCGTCGACTTGCGGCTGATAGCAAAGGAAAAAGTCTTCGCAACCGCGAGCAATGGAATTCTGCATAAGATTTTGCATGCCAATATCATAACGCCAACGATCATAGTAGCCGTTATCGAAGAAGGCGATTTGGTCGCGCCCTTTTTCTCTGGCGAATTCAAGCGCAACTTCGGCGTAACGCATCAAAGTTGTCACGTCGTAAGCATCATTGGGATAAAAAGTCGCGCCGGCGGACGCCGTACAGAAAATTGTATCTTCGACGTTGCGAATTTCGCGCATACAGAGCTGAACGCTGGAGAAAATAATTTCAAGTTCTTCGGGATAAACATCTTCGACAAAAAACGCGAACATGTCATTATCAAGCTTGTAAAGGCGAATATCGGGCGGCAAAATATTTGTGATGTCCTGCGCAAGCTGTTTCAAAGCATTGTCGCCGAATTCATGTCCGTAAGTTTCATTGACAAGTTGGAAATTGTCGAGCCCGATAAAAACAACCGCGCCGCGAACGTCGGGCGAACTGTTCAATTCTTTCATCAAAGCCGCTTGAAAAGCATTGCGATTGAGGAGCCCCGTTATCGGATCTGCTTTTTGTTTCAAATCCATTCGGGCAATAACGCCCGCGACAAGTTCGGGCTGCCCGAATTCATCCGTGCCCGCCGTCATGCGCAGATTAACCCAACCGTATTCGCCGAGACTGTTTAACATTCGGAACTCACAAGAAACCTCGTCGCCGGGATTTACCGAATCAATTTCATTCATTGCCGATTCAAAAATTTCGCGATCGTCGTGCCAGATAAAGGGCATAATAAGCGCGGTAAAATCTTCGACAGTTTCTTCAGGGAAATTGAAGTCGCGCAAAAAATTTTTCGACAGCAATGTTTGCGCCGCACTCAAGTCTTTGACGAAAAAATATTCGTCAGCAGAATTTTGCAGGGCGTCAAAGTAAGTTTTGATTCGGCTTAACGGAGAATCCTCGCCGACTTGGAGAAATAAATTTGTACTCATAATCATTCTTCCTTTTAAATTTATCGCTCTACATTTTGCAACTACTTTCGACGCGGCATTAAAACTTCCTGCAAAGTTTATCTAAATTTACTTCGACCGATTCGCGCATTAAAAACCCGTTTTGATTTTGAGTTTCTTGCCGCCGTTGAGAGCAGTCAAAATCCCGGTGTTGCCGTAAATTGCATCGCGAACAGCTTTGCTGAGAGCATTGCGCGCCTGCACCATTGAAACTTCTTTCGCGCCGATTTTGATAAAATATTCGCCAAAACTTTTGTCGTCTGTGGAAATGGTGCCGTTGTTAATTGTGTTGCCGTTGCCGATTATTATATTTGTTTGACGCGGAACAACCCAATTCTCGACGTTACGAAAAGGTTTGAAAGAAATTTCGGCTCGCGTCGAAGAAGAAGTTCCCGTGCCCATTCCGACGCCCATAATTTTTAAAGTTTCAACGTCGACAAATCGAACGGTAACATTGGCGGTAACCGTGTACTTTGAGCCGCCGGCTTTGGCTCCCGCCGCCCCGACACTTAAACCGCTCTCCTTAATCGTCATGCCCGTAAGCGAGCCGACCAAAATATATTTTGCGGCAAGAAATTTTCCGAGTTGCGGAACCGTCGAAGGATCAAAAAGTCCCGAACGGTTTATGCTGTGCAGGCGGGCAACGGTTACCATTTGTTCATAGTCGATTAAATCAAAAAAATCGCTTGCCGAAAGTTGATAAATTGCGTACTCGGTTGCGCTTGAATAATCTTGGTCGCGAAAACCTTCGCTCGTTATCGCCTTGTTGGAAAATTCGGCAACGGCAATTCGCGGATGATTTTTTATGTCAAGAGCCGCCTCAACCTGCGCGGAAAAAATCAGCAGTAAAGCTATTATAGCAAAAAAATTTTTCATGTCGTCACCTCAAAGAAATTTCTAAGGGCTGTTGGTAAATTTTACAAGTGACGGTTCTTTTTCCGCTTGACGAAAGTTGTTGCGCGCTAGACGTAGCGAACTACGCCGTCGCGCTTACGCCTCGTCATGCGAAAAAATTCCTCGTCACATCATAATTTTGAATTTACCAACACACCCTAAAATTATGCTTGAAAAGTCCGTTATTTGCAAGGACAAAAAATCTCCTGCGGCTTGCGTCAAGGCGCGATAAAGATTTCGATGAGTCAATGCCCCGCGTTTGATAAAAAAATTGTCGCGGAAAAATTTTCATGTCGTCACCTCAAAGAAATTTCCAAAGTTATGCTTGAAAAGCCCGTCATTTGCAAGGACAAAAAATCTCCTGCGGCATGTGTCAAAGCGCGATAAAGATTTTGCGGAGTCAAATCGGTATCGACATCGATAATGCATTGCTCGCCTTTGAAACTGCGAACATGAACACCGTTGACGCCCTGTGTTTGATGAAGAATTTCTTCAAGCATAAGAATTTTTTCACCGTCTTCAGCCTTCGCAAAAATCTTGACGCTCGAAAAAATTTTTGACGCCTCGCGATTTAAAATTCCTCTGACTTGTTGCGCCGCCTCCGCCGCCATTAAATTTACGGCTTGAGAAGAAACTTCATTGCCCGAAGCGTCCAAACCGTCGCCCGTCGCACGAAATTCGCCGATAACTTCATCTGTGTCGACTTTTTTTATTTTGCAATCCAAAGTTGAAACCGAACGACTTAAACCCGTTTCAAGCGGAGTAAAATCCTCGCCGCCGATATTTCTCCAGCTTGGGATTTTAATTTCCTGCGCCTTGCCGACCGACAATCGCCCGATAATCATATAATCGACTTCGCCGCGATTATCGACGACGTGAGTAAAGCCGCGCTTAATTAATTCCTCGCGAATTGCCGCCGCGCACACTGCCGAATATTTTTTAAAAGTTATTCCGCCGTCGTCGCCGTAATGTTCCATATCCACAACGAGACGCGGATCATTTAACGACATGACAAGTTCAACGTCTTTCATAAGCGCGGAGCCGGGCTCGTCGGAAACATCAACCCGCGCAGTTATCTCGACAAGCCCGCCGCTTAAATTTTTTTTGATAACCTCGCAACTCGTCACATAACCCGCCGTCCGTGAATTTATCGCATCAAAAATTAATTCCGAATCAATCATCAGAGATTCACTTTGAATTCTCGCGCCGATAACTTTTTCAACGGCGGCTCTTTTCGCGTCTTTAACGGCGGCACTTTCCGTAACGCCGCTCCCTTGAACCGTGACAATCTGCGCGGACGCCGAAAAATTTATAAAAAGAACAGCGGCAATCGTTGCAAAAAATTTTTTCCATTCCAAGATAATCCCTCCCGAAAATCAAACGGACGCACTCCGAAATTTTCATGTGCGTCCGCCTTAACATTTTTAATACGCCAAAAAATTATTTCACGAAAACAACCGCGCAGTTGTTCAAAAATCCGTCATGCTGATTCGCCGCAAGAATTTTATCTGCGTCGGCAACCGAAACAACGGGATTGGCATTGAGATCGGAAAGTCTGACTGCCTTGACGATTAAAGGATTGTTGCCTGCGCGATTGAGGCTGATTTGATCGTTCACCGCTTCGGCATAACTCGCCATGCCGTTTACAATAATTTTATCGTAGTCAAGATTTTGATGTCCGTAAATCGCTTGCCCGTTCGCATTTTTGATAACGGGGCTCATGACGCAATTAACATCCATTCCGGAACAATCAACAATCAAGCCCGTGTAATTGTTGTTAATGACAGTCGGCTGATTAATTATCGTCACGTCGACAGGTTGCGGCAAAGGCATTTTCGGTTCGTCTTTAAAAGGCAAAAATGCGGCTTCGGAAAGAGCATCTTTTGTACCGAAGAGCGGCATCTCCAAAACAACTTCATAAGTTCCGTCTTCGTAATATTGCGAGCCGACTTCACTCATGCCCTTAATAATTGCGTCAACTCTTGTGCGAACGACATCGCTTGTCAAAATCAAATCTTCCATAGTTGAATCGGAAGTGACGCGGACACCCTTAACGGTTTCCGCCAAATTGCGTTGGGCATCCATCATCGCCGCACGTTTTGCTTGAGCTCGATAAACGCCGGGATGCTTTTTGAAGTAAGCAGGTTTCCCTGCGCCTATGCCCGTCACGCGAATAACGCCTTTATTCCAGTCAACCGTGCCCTGCTCCGCAAAAGCCGTCGCCGCAATTAAAGTTACGAGCATCGCCGTGAGAAATATCGCCAATTTTTTTGTGATCTCCATGTTAAACACTCCTTTTAAGTTTATTAACTCAAAAAAACTTCGTCAATCCGTTGACTTGTCGCGTTGCCTCCTTCCCGATAATCCCTTAACAATTTTATACTAATTAAGGTTCAATTTGATGTCAACGCTGTTTGTAAAGCTTAACCGAATTTTAATACAATCTTTTAATTAAAATGTCGACCGTTTGAAATGCCGCCTGTTGCAGGGCGTTATGAACGCTGTCTTGTGTGACTTTCGTCCTGCCGATTTCAAGCACGGCAACGGGAGTACCTTTTATTCTCACGAAAGAGCCGCGAGATTTTCCTTCGCCCTTTGCCGCCGAAATTATTTTTCCCGTCTTGACTTCCATAACGCGAACAATCAAATGTGCCTTGACAGTGATTTTGGAAATATCCAAGCCGACGCCCGCCGTACTCGCGCCGGTTTCGCTTAAAGTCACGTCGTTGACATTGCCGTAAACAAGATATTCCGCGCCGAGAATCTCGCCGATTTTTTTTGCTGTGTCGGGATCGATTAAGCCCGTCGTGTTCAAATTTGCGGCTCGGATTTTGTCTTCAACCAAAGTTCTGTCCATGATATTGAACTTCCCGACTTCAAAAAGTCTCTGAATCAAATATTCGCTCGACGCCTTGCCCGCATTGAAAATATTTATATCGAAAGGCACCGCGCCTTCGTGAGTTCCCAAATCCATTATCGCAATTTTTGCAGTCTCCACTATCCCGGCGGAAGCAACCGTGCAAAAGTTCATGCTTACTAAAAGAATCAAGAGAAAAATTTTCATGGAGACTCCCTCGTTCCGAAAAACTCAAAAAGATTTCTTGACGTCCGCCGAAGCCGAAATGCCCTTTTGCAAACCTACGCGCCCCGTGAAATTTAAATCCAATGCCCAAGGATTAGATTTGGCGGCTTTGATTTGCCAGCCGAGCTCCAAAATTCCCGTTGTCTCTTTAATCCCGGCGGAAGCAATCGTGCAAAAGTTCATGCTGATTAAAAGAATCGAGAGAAAAATTTTCATGAAGGCTCCCTCGTTCCGAAAAACTCAAAAAGATTTCTTGACGCCCGCCGAAGCCGAAATGCCCTTTTGCAAACCTACGCGCCCCGTGAAATTTAAATC
>CALFJC010000152.1 GCA_937877655.1 uncultured Selenomonadales bacterium | reverse complement strand
GCGGCAAATTGCGCCACTGACACCCTGCTTTAACCAAGTACAACACCGCATTGACAAGTTCTCTTTTTTCCCGTTTGCAATTTCTCATATCTTTCTTTTTACGAACACACGTTCTTAATTCCTAATTAAAAAAATCGCCCGAAGGCGAAATTTTTTATTCAAAATCAAACAGCGTAGGTTTTTCATCTTTTTTGGGATAAGCAATGCCCATATGGAGATAACCTGCCTCCGTGACAACTCGTCCGCGTGGAGTTCGCATGATAAATCCAAGTTGCAATAAATACGGTTCGTAAATATCTTCAATCGTCTCGCGAGTTTCGCTTATCGCCGCCGCCAATGTATCCAATCCGACAGGACGCCCGTTAAATTTTTTTATCATTGCCTCCAACAATCGCCTGTCTGTATGATCCAAACCTGCGCGGTCAACCTCCAATGCAAGTAAAGCGCGGTTGGCAATGTCGTCCGTTATGATTTTGGAACCTTCAACCTGCGCGAAGTCGCGAACTCTTTTTAAAAGTCTGTTTGCAATGCGCGGCGTGCCTCGTGATCTCTTGGCAATTTCTTCCGCGCCGACCGCCTCAATCGGTATTTTTAAAATTTCTGCCGCCCGAACAATTATTTCTACCAATGACTCCGTCGAATAATATTCAAGGCGCGAAATGACTCCGAATCTGTCTCTGAGCGGCGGAGATAACGCGCCCGCTTTTGTCGTTGCCCCAACCAATGTGAACGGCGCAATGTCCAGCCGTATGCTCCGCGCCTTCGGTCCTTTGCCGATTATTATGTCAAGTGCGAAGTCTTCCATTGCCGAATACAAAATTTCTTCCACTTGTCGGCTCAAGCGGTGTATCTCGTCAATAAACAAAACGTCGCGGTCATGCAAATTCGTTAAAATCGACGCTAAATCACCCGCCCGCTCTATCGCAGGTCCCGATGTCTGTCGAAAATTTACGCCGAGTTCATTTGCGATTATCGCCGCCAAAGTCGTTTTGCCCAAGCCCGGCGGTCCGTAAAGCAAAACATGATCCAATGCCTCGCGCCGATTGACAGCCGCTTTGACGAATACCGACAAATTTTGCTTAGCTTTTTCCTGCCCGATATATTCATACAATCTTCGCGGACGCAAGCTGTATTGCCAATCGTCCGCGCCTTGCTCAACCGTCGAAATTATTCTTTCGTCCAAAAGCCGTCACCAACTTTTTTTCCGCGCAGAAATTCGGCGGCAGGGAGTTTCTTTGAATTCGGAGCTTGTATCTCTAAAATTTCCAAAACCCCTTCGCCCGTCCCGACAAAAATTTTTCCTGCCCGATATTCATACAATATTCGCGGACGCAAGCTGTATTGCCAATCGTCCGCGCCCTGTTCAACCGTCGAAATTATTCTTTCGTCCAAAAGCCGTCACCAACTTTATTTCCGCGCAGAAATTCGGCGGCAGGGAGTTTTTTGGAATTCGGAGCTTGTATCTCCAAAATTTCCAAAATCCCTTCGCCCGTTCCGACAAAAAATTTCCCGCCCAAAATTTTTATCTCCGAAGGTTCAAGCGACAAATTTTCTTCCGAAACTCGCGAACGAAAGATTTTATATTTTCCCGAACGCGCCCCGCCGTAAAGCCCGCGTATCAAATTGTGAATTTCCCGCGCAGATTTTTTCCAATCAATCAGCCCCGTATCTTTTCTGAGAAGCGGCGCATATGTCGACAGCGAATCATCTTGCTTTATCGGTTGAAGTTCGCCCGCCTGCAATTTGTAAAGCGTTTTAAGCAATAAATCCGCGCCGACCGTCATTAATCGTTCCCGCAATTCGGGCAAAATCATCTCCGCCGAAATTTTCACTTCGCTTTGTAAAAGGATGTCGCCCGTATCCAAGCCCGCGTTCATTTGCATTGTCGTTATTCCCGTAATTTCTTCGCCGTTGATTATCGCCCATTCAATCGGAGCCGCCCCGCGATATTTCGGTAACAACGACGCATGAACATTTATGCAACCGAAGCGCGGGATGTCCAAAATTTTTTGCGATAAAATTTGTCCGAAGGCAACCACAACGATTAAATCGGGCTTTAACGCCGCAATTTGTTCGACGACTTCGGGAGCTTTGACTTTCACGGGCTGAATCACGCGCAAATTATTTTCTTCGGCGAAAATTTTCACGGGCGGCGGCAAAAGTTTATGTCCGCGCCCTTTCGGTCTGTCGGGCTGTGTCACGACGCAAATTATTTCCGTTTTATCCGTCAAAGCCGCCAGACTCGGCACCGCAAAGTCGGGCGTCCCCATGAATATAACTTTTAATTTTTCCATTAAGGATTACACCTCTTGCAGGGCACATAGCCCGCGTTAATCGCCTCTTCGCGAGTGTTTAGATAAACTTTGTTCGCAGGATTCATTTTTTTGACGGTGGGACAATCGGCGTAATGAAATTTCCCACTGTTCGCGTTGCCGATATAATCGGACGCAAGAACTTGCGCCATCATGAATGTAAAAATACTCATGACGAGAGCGAAAGCAAATTTTTTCATGACAAAAACTCCTTATCTCGGAATGTCGGGGCGGCAATTTCCGCACGGACTGAAACCTTTTTGATATGCTTCTTCAACCGAATTCAAGGGATATTGATTTTCGCGATTCATTTGCCAAACCGATTTGCAATCGCGATAATGAAAAGTCATTCTGTATCTGTTGCCGATATAAGGCGTGTCGAAAAGCGGTGGAGCCGCAAATACAGTGACAGTCGCCAAAATTATCAGCAGAATGACTGCCGAAATAAATTTTTTCATAACAAAATCCTCCTCCTTAATGATGTCTGATAACTTCAAACCTCCACAGCGTAACTTTTTCTTCGGGACGAATGCCCGCCTTGCGCTTGGCAATGGCAATTTGTTCTTCGGGAGTATCGACGCCCTCCAAATCCGGCAAAAGCAAGCCGCGCCGCCCGCCGTTCTCGACAATCACGCCGTAACGCTTAACGTCCAATTCCTTGATGCTGAATGCCCGCTCCGGCTCGCCCAAAACGTCAACACTGTATTCCAAATCGTCAAGCTCGTCAATTTCCACAGGATCAAAGCGCGGGTCTCGCGAACATGCCGATATTGCATTCTGAATAATTTCTTCCGCCAAATTTTCTCGCGTCGCCATTATCGTTCCGATACATCCGCGCAGATTTCCGTCCTTGTGCAAGCTGACAAATGCTCCCGCACGACGGCTTGTCAATTCTTCCGGCAAATTTTCGGGCAAATCGGCGGGCTTGCGCGTTTTTACGAAAGTTTCCAAGCTGTACCGCGCCAATTTTACAAAATCATCTTCCTTAGCCTTGCGTTTTTCCGATTCGTATTTTCTGAACTTTTTAAGCTGATAAGCAAAATTTCTCGTCGAATCTTCGCCCTCAATGTTGAAATAAACAATGCCATAGCCGACGCCGAAAGGACCTTCGTAGGAAAGTTTTTCTGCGCGGACGGCTTTTTTGTCCAACGCGCCCGCCATTATCCAAAAAGACCTCAAGCCGCACTCCGCCGCCCGCCGACAAATTTTTTCGTCCATCGTCAAGAGCTTCAGAAAATCCGCGCCGCCCAAATTTTCCATAACTTGCGCATCAAAAATCGGTCCCTCTTCGATAAAGCCGTAAGGTCCGTCCGACTTTAATTTGTGCGATAAATCACCGCTCGCTATGAAAAAAATTTTCCGTCCGAGTTCGTCCGCCACACGAGAAATTAATTGCCCGAATTTGTAATGCGCCGTCGCCGACAGCCCCGACAATCCTATTCGCAAAAATTTTACCTTGCCGAAGTCGAGCCCCGCCTGCTCCAAAAATCTCAGCGGGATCATCGTTCCGTGATCGAGTGAAGAATTTCTTTCGCCGAGTGTGCCCGCAGAAAATTTCTCCGTCATTGAATCCGAAGACAATTTCCTTACAAAATCAACGTCGTAATTGATTGTCAAAGTGACCTGCGCGGCTCTGAATTGCGCCATGTTGCCCGTTGCCGCCTCGCCGGGCGAAATGTGGAAATAATCCGAGTACATGACCGAATGCGGGCTTGTGATTATTATCGTTTCGGGCTCCAATTCGACAATGCGCCGCGCTATTTCTTTGTACGCCGCCGTCGTTGCAGAAATTTTTGTTTCTTCGCCGCGCCCCACTTCCGGTAAAATTATCGGCGGATGCGGTACCGCCACTGCTCCAAGTATCATTTTTTTCCCTCCTAAAAATTTTCGCCATTATATCACAAAAAATCCCGCGCAGATTTTACGCGGGAAAAAATTTTCAATCTGTCGATTATCAGCCGTCCGAGCGGGCAAGGAGATATTCAATCGGCTTGCCGAGAACTTCTGTGAGTTTGATTTTATCGGCGTCCGAGAAATTGTATACGCCGCGAATTTTTCTAGGGATAGATGATTTTGGCACTCCCATAAGTTTTTCGAGTGCTTTGTACGAAAGTTGACGTGCATCCAGCTCGGCAAGCAAATTTTTATACGGGCTGTAGCCGCGCTGGGCAATAGACCTTTTTGAACGCTCTGATTGAGAGCGAGGCGCACGCTTTTTCTTGACAGGCTCCTTAATTTTCGGAGGCGGTTCACCTTCAATCAGATATTCAAGTGGTTTTCCAAAAATTTTAACGAGATTTTCTCTATCGCGTTCCGTGAATCTGCGCTTGCCGTTCATTTTGAGAGATATTTTTCCTTGCGATAAGCCCATAAGCTTTGCAAACGCGGCATATGAAAGATTACGAGCGTCCAATTCGGCAATTAAATTTTTATACGGGCTGTCGTTGCGTTTAGCCGCCGAAATGTGCGCACAACGTTCTTTCGTGAAGGGCTTGCCTGTGAGTGCCGCTTTAATTTTGGCACAATGTTCGGATGATAATTTTTTTCCTTTAACCGACGCAACAATTCTTGCTGTATGTTCCGGCGTGTTCTTTTTTCCATAACGATGATTTTTTTCGCCCGTCATTGCCGCCGAAAGTTTCGCTCTGTATTCGGGCGAGCGTTCAATACCCGAAGTTCCTTCGCCGCCATCGGTCATGTTGTAACCATTTGGAAATTTGGTGTTACGTGAGCGAATAAAATGACGTTCCCAAAAATCCAGTTCCTTTCTGCTGTAGCAGACCTTCAGAATTGCCGTCTCAATTAAACTTTCGCCGCGTTCTCGTATTATGCGGTCAATATACTGTTTGCCGCTCTTATGTTGATTGAAACGTGCCTCGAAAGTGCGCGTCGTCTGCCCGACGTATTCAAAATCGTTCGTGCAGTCGATGAGCAGATAAATGATTCCGAAGATTTTCTTTTCCATACACATTCCGCCTTTCTGTTTGACAGCGCGGCGCGAGCGTGTTAAAATAAAAATGTGAAAAGGCTCTGCCGTGTTGTCTTGGTTTCTAAACGATTCAAGTTTAACACGCAGGGCTTTTTCCGTCAACAAATGAAATAAAAAAAACTCCTCGACCGCGCAGGTTGAGGAGAAAAATTTTTTATACGCTTGAAAAATTATTGTTGACTAATACGTTTTGCTGCCTCTGAGAGGGGCGGAATGCACTGCTTCTTCCTAGAAAGAACCCCCGGTAGGAATATATAATTCCCGCTGGTGTCTTTGCGAAATGCCTCGGCGACGAGCGTGCGGGGCGCGCCGTAGTACATCAAATATGTTGATTCTTCAAGTATATCCGTTATCATCATAAGATCGAGATCCGCCGATTCGTTTTCACAATTCTTTTTCATTGCTTCGATAAGTTGCGGCTCCAGTGCCAAGACCTCTTGAGGATCCATGACGGAAATTTGAGAGACAATTACGCGATAATCGCCGATTTTGAATTCCTTGAGATCATTTTTGACGATTTCGGCGGGAGTTTTATCGCCGATGCCCGCGCCCGCTCTCAACATTGCCAAGCCGTATTCTTTGAGATTGACGCCCGCAATTTCGGCGAGACGCTCGGCAGTTTTTCTGTCTTTGGGCGTGCAAGTCGGCGATTTGAACAAAACAGTATCGGAAATAATCGCGCTTAAAAGAAGTCCCGCGATTGACGGCGGAATTTCAACGTCGTTATCCCAATGCATGTTCGCAACGATTGTACAAGTGCAACCGACGGGCTCTTGATGAATGTAAATCGGCTCCGAAGTTTGAATGCCGCCGAGTCTGTGGTGGTCGATAATTTCTACAATCTTCGCGTCCTCGATGCCTTCAATCGCCTGTCCGCGTTCGTTGTGGTCGACAAGAATAATTTTTTCACGTTCGGGCAACATAATTTCATCCGCGCTGACAAGCCCGACCAATTTTCCGTTTTCGACGACGGGATAACTGCGATAGCGGTGCTCGTCCATAACGCCCTTGATGTCGCTCAAAAGATCCATCGGGCGGAAGCAAACAGGATTTTCTTTCATGATACGGCGAATGGGCACGCACTGATTGATTAAACGTCCGACGGTGTAAGTATCGTAAGGCGTCAAAAGAATGAAGACGCCCTTTTTCTCCGCCTCTTCCAAAACTTCGGGCGCGATTCTGCTGTTTTGCGTGACGACAAGGCAGGAAATGCCGCAGTCAAGGAATTTCAACAGAGTTTCCGCGCTTCTGTCGCCGACAAGCACAATGTCTTTTTTGTTTAAAATGCTGACGGTTGAAAACGCGCTGCCCGAAGCAATTATAATGTTGCCTTCGATAAGTTCATTTTCGTCGCCGGCAACCAAAACTTTTGCTTCTGTCGCTTGAATTATATCGCGATAACGGACGCGCATTTCGACAAGACTTTGAAGACCGAGTTCAAGGAAATATCTCTTGGCAAGATCGCTGACCGTGACGATACCGACCAAATCGCCGTTCGAGTCTGTGACGGGCACGGATTGCAATTCGCTTTTGCGCATGACTTCGCCGAGATGACGGAGCGTGTCGTGTTGACGAACGACCGTTTTGCATTCAAGTGCAACGTCTTTGACGCGAGGATATAAATCCGTCAAGAGCAACGGCTGATCCACTTTGAAATATTCCAGCGCGTACTTTGTCTCGTTGTTGATTTTGCCGCAACGCGCCGCCACCGCATTAACTCCCTGCGCTTGTTTCAAATGCGAGTAGCCGATAGCCGAGCAAATCGAATCCGTATCGGGATTTCGGTGTCCGATGACGTAAATCGGTTTATTGCCGCCTTTCATTAAAAAGCCCCCTCCAAAATGCAATTATGAATTAGAAATTATGAATTAGTAATTTGGAAAATTTCTTCATTCCTAATTCCTAATTCCTCATTCCTAATTAATTTAACTTCCACACCGCAAATTATAAACAAAATTTTTGGCACTGTCTATATTCAAAACAAAAACCGTTCGTGTTGAACGGTTAAAAATTTTCTGTTATAATTTCGCCGATGCTACTTCCTCCTCAAACTTCAGCAAGACACCGAGCAGAGGGGAGGTGATACTGATGTTTGACGTTATTATAATGGTCGCTGTGAATGTGGTTTCCATAGTTATTGGAAATTACATTTACGACAACTGCTTCAAAAAGTAAGTAGCAGGCGAATCCACACGACAGCCGATTAATCGGACTAATCAACCGGTTACGGCAAAACGAAGCCCCGCACGGTTAATCACTCCGGCGGGGTTTTCGTTCGGTGATACTATGCTTGACGTTATTTAAGATGTTCCTTGTTAAGGTACGAAAAATTTATCACAGCTTCAAAATTTTGTCAAGGCAAAACGAAGCCCCCGTACAGTGCCGTAATTCTGTGCGGGGGTTTTCGTTCGGTGAAAATTATGTCCGAACTTCAGTACCGGCTGAAGTTGTTTGCTTTTCAAACGCCAAAAATTTATCACAACCTCAGCTTTTTGTCAATTTCTGATTGAAAATCTTTCGAGCATAGAATATAATTTCGTCGATGCTACTCCCTCTCAAACACCGAAGCAGAACCTGGACGAGAGGAGGTGATAGTATGCTTAGCATTCTCGGCGCGGTAGTTGTGAATGTTGTTTCCATCGTCATTGGCAATTACATTTACGACAACTATTTCAAGAAAAAGAAGTAGTAGCAGGCGAATTCACTCGACAGCCGACTAATCGGTTCCCTCAATCGATTGCGGCAAAACGAAGCCCCCGTACAGTCCCTCATTCTGTGCGGGGGTTTTCGTTCGGTGATAATATGACTTAGCATTCTGTAGTTTTCTCAGCTTTGTAAGAAATTTATCACAGCTCCAAAATTTTGTCAAGGCAAAACGAAGCCCCGCGCAGTTAGCCAAGCTACGCGGGGTTTTCGTTCGGTGATACTATGACCGATGTCCTTTGTGATTTCCTCTATCAGCATTGAAAATTTATCACAGACTCAACTTTTTGTCAACGCCTTGTAAAGTTTCATCAGCTCGGCGACAAGGCGCGGCTCATCCTCCAAAAATTTCTCGAAACCATATGCCAACGCTACCGCATAATCATTCGACTTGTGCGCGTGCCGAAGTTCATCGGGCATCGTCTCTTCGTTGTAGAGTTTTGCAAAAGTCCAATCGGGAAAATCTGCGCGGACATCTAAAATTTTTTGCGCAGTCTCTTCGATTAATTTTTTCTGCCGCTCCGTCGGAGAACACCAAACAAAATTATTGTAAACAATGTTCTTTAAATAGCTGTATCGTGATTCAAATCGCCCGCCGACGGCTCGCATCCATGCCATATGTATTGAACTCGTTAAAATTCCAAAATGATAAATCTGCGCGGAAGGAATTATCATCATTCGATTTGTTACGATTGTATTTTCATCAATAAATCCCATCGGAATATAAAAACGACGTTCAGAACTTATCGAAGGAATGACAAGACAAGATTTTGGATTTAAAGTTTCGCGGAATAAATGCGGCGTCTTCGCAAGTTTTTGACGGTCGGGAGCTCCTTTCAATCTGTCTTGACGACAATTTTCTACCCGTTCATCAATGAGCGGGAATTTTTTTATTTCATCAAGCGGAAAATCTTTTAACCACAGACAATATCTCGGTTTGTTGTTGATAAATTCTTCAGTGCCAATCAAATTTTTTATGTACTTTTTAGCGGCGGGCTCGTTTTTCAAAAAATAATCCAAATCCTTCGCTTCAACGATTAAATTTCCGCCGTCAGCAAATCTGTTGCCGCTTACCATTTTGGGGACGCCGTCTTGAATGTGTTCGTTGTGCGCCTCGACAAAAAAATTTTCACCTTCGGTGAGATAGAAATTGATATTTTCGACGACCGAGACTTTTTCTCCGTCAAAAATTTTTTTCGGCTTGGGATTTGGCGCGGAGCTGAAACCGACAATCACGCAATGAACATGCGCCATATTTTCCGAGTCGCTGAGCCATTTAAAAGTTTGATGACAAAAATCGATGTGGACATTAAATTTTTCGTAAAGAATTTTCCAAACGTCGGCGCATTGTTCGCCCTGCACAATGGAATTTGTGGAGACGAAGGCGCAACGAATATTTGTACCTTGAATAAATTCTGCCGCCTTGCGATACCAGCCCGAAACAAAATCGAGCTTGCCGGCTTTGCGGTTTTCGTGATACACGGCGCGAATATCGGCTTTTTGAACGGGATTTTGTTCGGAGTAGCCGCGAAAGGGCGGGTTGCCGATGATAAAATTTATTTCGGGCGCAAAATTTTTCCAATCGAGGCGCAGGGCATTGGCGCAAATGACCGAAACAAATTTACTCAGCGGCAATTCGGGCAAATCGTGATGGATAATCCAAGAAGTTTCGCGTTTCATTTGAAAATCGGCAATGGAAAGCGCGAGTCTGGCGACGGCGGCGGCGAATGAATCAATTTCTATGCCGTAAAATTGGCGCGGCGAGACTTTGATTGGATTTTCGGGAATATCGGCGTAAAGATGAATCAGTTCTTCAATAATTTCGTTCTCCAAGCGGCGGAGACTCAAAAAAGTTTCCGTCAAAAAATTGCCGCTCCCGCAAGCCGGGTCGAGAAAATTCAGCGAGGCGATTTTGTCTTGAAAATCAAAAAGGGCGTTGACGCGATTTTTTTTCTGCATACGCTTGATGTCGGCAAATTCCCCGCGAAGGTCGTCAAGAAAAAGCGGGTCAATAACTTTGTGAATATTTTCGACGCTGGTATAAAACATGCCGTGTTCGCGCTGTTCTTCGCGAGTGCTGAACTTCGATTCAAACATTGCGCCGAAAATCGGCGGGCTTATTTCGCGCCAACGAAAATTTTTAATGCCCTTGATATTTTCGAGCGTGGCGACGGGATTTGTTATAAATCGGTTGTAGGCGGGCAGAGAAATTTTTTCGTCAAAAAGTCCGCCGTTGATGTAGGGAAAATTTTTCAATTCGTCGTCTAGGTTGCCGCGAAGATTTTTATCGAGACTGAACACGTCGAAAATTTTTTGGAGCGCGGCGATTTTTTCCTTGTTGTCGAATTTGGAAATGTAGCCGAAGAATTTTTCCGTGTCGAAAGTTTTTTTTGCGGTATCGAAAATTTTTGCGTCGCCGGCGTAAAGGCAGAAGACAAGGCGGGTACAAATTTTATTCAGGGCGTCTTCAAAGGCGGCGACCTTATTTTTTTCGTAATTTAATCTGAAAGCGTTGTATATTTTTTCGATGTCGGCGAGTGCGGCTTTGGAAATTTTTTCTTGCGGCGAGGAGTCGTCGGCATTGGGATTGATTAAAATTTCCAAGCGCAGATATTCATAGACGAGATCTCGGAGCTTAAAAGCCGTGAGTTTCGGTTCAAAAAGATTCTGCGTGAAATTATAAATTCTGAACTCGGAAAAATTGCAAACGATAATGTAACGGGGCTTTTTTTCTTCGGGCAGGGCGTCGGCATAGCGTTCAGCCTGTTCAAAGGGCGTCAAAAAAGTTCCGTCGGACTGCGATTCTTTTTTGTCGAGCTCGACGCCGAAAGATTTTTGTTCGATTAAAATTTTTGTTGCGGAAATGTAAGCGTCGATAAATTTGGTTTGACCTTCGATTTTTATGGGCAGTTCAAAATCAATAATTTTATCGGGCTCGGCGACCTGCAAAACATTTTTCAGCAAGCCGCGCCAGAATTTTTGAGTTTCGCCCTTTTCGTAGCCGCGCTCGTGCCAATCCATAGAAAATTTTTTTGCCTCGCGAGCAATATCTTTATCTTCCATAAAAAAATCCCTCCGCGCCGATTATAACATGCGGAAGGAAAATTTTTTATTGAAAAAGTTATGAAGCTGTGTTATTATTTCAAATGGCAGGTCTAGGTAGTCGGCTTCTTCCCTCGAAGGAAGGAGGTGACGCAAGATGGATATTCAAGATATTCAGAATGTCCAGAGTTGGCTTGGTCTCATTTGCCAAGTCGGAACTCTCGTCTTTGCGGCACTGACATACTTCAAAGGAAAAAAATAAGCCGTTGCAGCGGCTCAACAATCGCTAAGTAATTATTAAGTAGTTATCAACGAGGAAGGAGCCGTTACCGAAACCTGCCTTAAAATTGTCTTTTTGACAGTACGAATATTATCACACGCCGAAAATTTTTTCAAGGCGATTTTTTTTATTGAAAAGTGCTCCGATATTTGGGCGCGAAAAATTTTTCAAGAAAGATTTTCTGTAAACAAAATCACAGCGGCGAGCTTGATTTGGAAAAAATTTTTTCAATATGTTGCACAAGCACTTGACAAAAAAAAATTCTATATGATTATACGATTGAAGTTGTGCTGAAAGTCACATTACGGAGGTAGGATGATGGAGAGGAGGACATTTTTAAAAATGATATTCGGCGGCGGGATATTGGGATTTCTCTTCGGCGCGGGCAAAGGAGAAGCCGAAAAACTTTTACGCCCGCCGGGAGCCGTTTCGGAAGAAGAATTTTTGGCGACGTGTGCACGTTGCGGCAAATGCGCGGAGATTTGTCCGCTCGGCAGCATAAAAATTGCTCACGGCGAAAAAGGTTTGGCAATCGGCACGCCGTATATCGTTCCCGTCGAGCAACCTTGCAACCTTTGCATGAAATGTACTCACGTCTGCACGACGGGAGCTCTCAAGCCGATAAAAAAATCTGAAGTTCGCATGGGCTTGGCGGAGATTAATAACGATTTATGTTTGGCGCGGCAAGATCATGACTGCCGCGTTTGTCACACAAGTTGCCCGCAATACAACAAGGCGATTTGGCTTGAGAAAAATAAATATCCGACGATTAACAAAGAATTTTGCACGGGTTGCGGCATGTGCGAACATGTTTGCATAGCGAGCCCGAAGGCAATTCACGTCAAGCCGAAGGGAGGCGCGGAATGAAAATAAAAATATTTCGGCGACTGATTCAGATAATCGCGCTGATAATTTTGCTCCTGCCGATTTGGTTTACAGATTTATTTTGGTACGGAACTTATATCTCGGCTGAACTTTTCGGGCTTGAACTTACCGACCCGCTGACGGCACTTGAAATAACATTGGCGGGGAAAACAATTTGGATGCCGTTGATAATTTCGGCGTTGCCGCTCGCGTTGGTTGCAATAATTTTCGGGAGAATTTTTTGCAGTTATATTTGCCCGCTGAATTTTTTATTGGAACTTTTGCCCGTCAAGCGGAAAAAAATTTTGCAAACTCGGACGTTGCCGCTTGTCGCGTTGGGAATTGTGCTTGTGTTGTCGGCGATTTTATCCGTGCCGATTTTCAACACGGCGTCGCCGATTTTTGCCTTTATGCGCATGATGATTTTCGGCGTCGGAGTAGAAATTATTTTATTGGCGGCGGTAATCTGCGCGGCGTTTATCTGGGGACAAAAAATTTGGTGCAGGACACTTTGTCCGCTCGGCGCGATTTACGGCTTGCTCGGCTTAAAGCGTCTGCTGAAAGTTTCTGTTGATCAAAAAAAATGCGTCCAATGCGGACGCTGTGAAAAAATTTGTTCGATGGGAACTTCTCCGCTGAAAAATTCTTTCGCCGACAAATTTTTATGTACAAATTGCGGCGATTGTATCGGTTCTTGTCCCAAAAAAGCTTTGAGTTTTAAAAGAGGTGAATAAAAAATGGGTTTACTGGATAAAAAATTTAAGTTGAAACATATTGCGGCGGCGGGTTTTGCCTGTATCGGCTTGTTCGCGGTATCTTACGGCGTGATTGAGGCGACGAATCAAACTTCATTTTGCGGCACGACTTGTCACGAAATGGATCCGATGTATCAGAGCTGGCAGACTTCAAATCATAAAGTTGTAGAATGCGCCGATTGTCACGAAAAACCGGGCTTAAGCGGCACGGTTGAGAGCAAATGGAAGGGCACGAAGGAACTTTTTATTCACATCAGCGGAAATGTTCCCGACCCGATTAAAATCGAAAACACGAACGACGTAAATTGTTACGTCTGCCACCAAGACAAAATCAAGGAGCGGGAAATTGCGCTTGAACGAAAAGACCCGCACACCGAACGACATTTTCAAGAGGGCATGAACTGTGTAAGTTGTCACACGGGCTTGGTGCATGACGAAATGAAAAATAAAGTTTTGCCGAGCCGCGACCGCTGTTATACTTGTCACCTTGACGCAATGAGTTCGCTTGTAAGGAGGGATTGAGATGAGTTTGAAATTTTCAAGGCGCGACTTTTTAAAATCAATCGCAGTGGCGGCGGCAATGTTGACGGCGGGCTGTTCGCCGAAAAGAGATACTCAACAAGGTCCCGTCGATCAAGTTGAGGCTGATAAATGGGTTAAAGGCGTCTGCAGATATTGCGGCACGGGTTGCGGAGTTTTGGCGGGCGTCAAGGGAAATAAAATTGTCGCAGTCAAAGGCGACCCGGATTGTCCCGTTAATCGCGGAAGACTTTGCGTCAAAGGAATTCTCCTTCCGAAAATCATTGACACGCCCGACAGAGTTTTGCACCCGCTGATTAAAAAGGACGGCGAATTTGTTCAAGCGACTTGGGACGAAGCACTTGATTTAATCGTTGCCAAGTACAAAGAAGCTATCGCGCAATACGGTCCCGATTCTGTCGGCTTTTACGGCTCCGGACAAACTCTCGCCGAAGAAACTTACACCATGCAAAAAATTATGCGCGCAGGTATCGGCACAAACAATATCGACGGCAACCCGCGAACTTGTATGGCGAGCGCGGTTGCGGGCTACATTACGACTTACGGCGAAGATGAGCCGATGGGAACTTATGCCGACATTGAGGCGGCTGACACCTTCTTTTTAATCGGCTCGAATATGGCGGAGGCGCATCCCGTTTTATTTTCGCGGCTGATTGACAGGAAAAATTCCAATCCGAATGTAAAAATTATTGTTGCCGACCCGCGCAAAACGCGAACTTGCGACATTGCCGATTATCATTTGCCTTTTGTTCCGAGCCGAGACCTTGCGCTTATGAACGCAATGGCTTTCACGATTATTGAGGAAGGGCGCACGGACGAAAAATTTATCAGCGAACACACGGAATTTGTCAAAGGCGCGGACGAAAAGTTGACTTACGAGCAGTTCAAAACTTTTTTGCAGGATTATGCTCCGGAAAAAGTTGCGGACTCTTGCGGAATCCCTGCCGCGACGATTCGCGAAGTCGCAAGATTATTTTCCGCGCCCGACAGAAATACAATGTCGCTGTGGTGTATGGGCTTGAATCAGAGGACTCGCGGCGTTTGGGTAAATAATCTTGTTCACAATCTGCATTTGTTGACGGGAAAAATTTGTCGTCCCGGCAATACGCCGTTTTCTTTGACGGGGCAACCTTCGGCATGCGGCTCCGTTCGCGAGACGGGCGGCTTGTCACATTTATTGCCCGCGCACAGAATGGTTGCCAACGAAAAACACAGAAAAGAACTTGCCGAGCTTTGGGGCGTCGAGAGTTTACCGGGAAAACCGGGCTATCATACTTTGGAAATGTTTAAGGCGGCAGTCACGGGCGATTTGAAATGTTTGTGGGTAATGACGACCAATCCCGGACAATCTCTGCCGAATTTGAATTATTATCGTCCCGGCATGGAAAAAGTTTTCTTGGTTGTCTCCGAAACTTATCACCCGACGAGAACTTCGGAACTTGCCGACGTTGTTTTACCGTCCGCGCTTTGGATGGAAAAGGAAGGAGTTTACGGCAACGGCGAAAGACGCACTCAACATATTGCGCAAGCAATCAATCCGCCCGGCGAGGCTAAGCCCGATTTGTGGGCGATTATCGAATTTGCAAAGCGCATGGGCTATGAAAAACTTGTTCCCTTCAACACGCCCGAAGAAGTTTGGAAAGAATATCAAGAGTGCCAAAAAGGAACGGCGATGATGCTCGCTTCCTATAAACGACTTCGCGAAGGGCACGGCTTTACTTGGCCCGTTCCCGATGACAATTCGCCCGAAACTTATATTCGTTATGCTGAAGGTTATGATCCTTACGTCAAGGCGGGCGAAGGAATTAAATTTTACGGCAAGCCTTCGGGCAGAGCGATTATCTACGCCCGCCCGCAACAAGACGCGCAGGAAATGCCCGACAACGATTATCCGTTCTTCCTCACGACGGGCAGAATTTTGGAGCATTGGCACACGGGAACAATGACTTTCAACGTCAAGGAATTGAAAACCGCCGTTCCCGAAATGTACGTTGAAATTCATCCCGATGACGCCGCTAAATTCGGAATTGCCGACGGAGATTTGGTTGATGTCACTTCGCGCCGCGCCACTTGCAAACTCAAAGCAAAAATTAACGGGCGCGGACAACCTCGCCCCGGTTTGGTTTATGTTCCTTTCCACGATCAAGTTATGGAGCGCATGATTAATTTCGTTTTGCTCGACGCCTTCGATCCGGGCTCCAAGCAACCCGAATACAAAGTTTGCGCCGTAAAAATTTCTAAGGCATAAAAAACAATTAAGACTGCAAGTCGATTGACCTGCAGTCTTTTTTTATTCTTCGTCCGCCGTCGTAACGTAACTCGGATAAATTCCAAGCACGCCGTCCGTCTTCTCCATCTGACGGCATTTTTTATGCAATGCGTCAAGATTTTCTGCCTCAATCAGCAAAATTAATTCGCCTGTCGGACTTTTTCCCTTCAAACTCACGCCCGAAATTTTTTCCAGCTCCGAAATTGCTTCTTCACTCCGAATTTTTGCCGTTGCGCCCGCTATCGCCATTTAATCTCCTCCTTCAATTACAGAAAAAATATTGCCGCCGCAAAAAATTTCACGGCGGCAACTTTAAATCATATTTTCTTTTTTTAAAGATCTTCCGCCCGCGCAGTTATTTTCTCCCGAACATAAGAAATGAAGTCGTCAACGCTCATGGAAAAATTTTCTTTCACGCCGTATTTTCTAATCGGCAAAATGTTTGTCTCAATTTCCTTGTCGCCGATAACAATCGTGTAAGGAATTTTCATAACTTGGCTGTCGCGAATCTTTTTGTTGATTTTTTCGTTGCGGGCGTCGACTTCTGCGCGGAAATTCAGTTCAAAAAATTTCTCGGCAAGTTTTTTTGCATAATCGGCGTGCGCATCCGTTATCGGCAAAAGTTTTATCTGAACGGGCGCGAGCCATACGGGGAATGCTCCCGCATAATTTTCTATCAAAATTCCTATGAAACGCTCGATTGAGCCGTAAACTACGCGGTGAACCATTATCGGACGGTGTTTTTCGCCGTCCTCGCCGATATAATTCAAGTCAAATTTTTCGGGAAGGAGCATGTCCAGCTGAATCGTGCCGCATTGCCACGTTCTGCCGATTGAATCTTTCAAATGAAAATCGATTTTCGGTCCGTAAAAAGCTCCGTCGCCCTCATTAACGACATATTCAAGCCCGCGATGCTCCAAAGCTTTTTGAAGGGCATTTGTCGCAAGTTCCCAAGTCGCGTCATCGCCCATTGAGTTTTCGGGACGCGTCGAAAGCTCCGCTTTGTACGTCAATCCGAACGTTTTATAAACTTCATCAAACAAATCAATCGTTTTTTGTATTTCAGCCTCAACCTGCGCGGGCGTCATGTAAATGTGCGCGTCGTCCTGCGTGAAATTTCTTACTCTGAACAAGCCGTGAAGGACGCCGCTCTTCTCGTGACGGTGTACCAAGCCCAACTCCGCCAAACGCAACGGCAAATCGCGGTAACTGTGAACATGCGTATTGTAAACAAGCATACTGCCGGGACAATTCATGGGTTTTACCGCGTAATCTTCCTCGTCAATCTTCGTGAAGTACATATTTTCCTTGTAATGATCCCAATGCCCAGAAGTTTCCCACAATTTCCGATTTAAAATTATCGGCGTCTTAATTTCTTGATAGCCGTAGCGGCGATGAACTTCACGCCAATAATTCAACAGCTCGTTTTGAATCGTCATGCCGTTCGGATGGAAAAACGGAAAGCCCGGACCTTCGTCATGCAGGCTGAATAAATCCAATTCCTTGCCAAGTTTTCTGTGATCTCGACGCGCCGCCTCTTCCAACATGTGCAAATAATCTTTTAACTCGTCCTTTGTCTCAAAAGCCGTGCCGTAAATCCTCTGCAACATTTTATTGTGCTCGTCGCCGCGCCAATATGCTCCCGCTATCGACATTAATTTGAACGCTTTGACTTTTCCCGTCGATTGAACGTGAGGTCCCGCGCATAAATCCGTAAAATCGCCCTGCGTGAACAAACTTATCTCCGCATCTTCGGGCAACGCCTCAATCAATTCAACTTTATAAATTTCTCCTTCGTCAGCAAATTTTTTCAGCGCGTCGGCTCTCGAAACCGTCGAACGCTCCAATTTTAAATTCTGCTTGACGATATTTTTCATCTCGCGCTCAATGTCGGCTAAATCTTCGTCGGTAATTTTCTTCTCCGTGTCAATGTCGTAATAAAATCCCGTGTCAATCGCCGGTCCGATTGCCAGCTTGACGCCTTTTCCGTCCGCGCCGCCGTATAAATGCTTTATCGCTTGCGCCATGATATGCGAGGCGGTATGTCGCAGGGAATGCAGAGCCTCCGCGCCTTCTACCTCCGCCAAACTTCCGTTCTTCGTTATGATTGTCATTTATTTTGCCTCCTTCGCCCTTTTGATTCTTGAAATGAAAACTTTTTCCTGCAGAAATCAAAAAATCCCCGACTTAGAGCCGAGAATTTTTTGATTCGTAACCATCTGCAAGTGGCTCGACAGGCATTCCGAATAAACACTGCACAATGATTATCGTTATTCCTCAAAACGAATTACTGAAGTCAAGCCTCAGTTTATATTTTATGATTGAAATGTATCACGCCGCCTAAATTTTTGCAAGCTTCAGCGAAAATATTTCTTCACAAGCTCCTCGCGCTCCAATTTCAATTCTTCCTTCCGTTTCCGCGCAGATTTTTTCTCAGCCTCGCAATTTTCTACATACAAAGCAAATTTCTCCTGCAAATCAAGCGGCGGCACAGGAACGAGAATATTTTCAATTCCCGCGTTGTAAAGCCTCTGAATTGTCCCGCCTTGCGTTACTTGCCAAGGTTTTGTCGCGTAAAAGTGAAGCAACCAAATGTTCAGCAAAATTTTTTCATCATTATCAATCCAAACAATGTTTGAATCTTGAAAATAGGCGGGCTCGCCGTCAAACATGAAAGTTTTTCCTATCGTGCCGGCGGCTGAAATCAAAACGTCGCCTTTTTTCGGATAAGGATAATTTTTGCTGTACTCTTCAAATTTTTCTCGCGTTATATATGCGTCCGCTTGCCCGCCGAACGTCCCGATTTTGTAAAAAGGAATTTCGCCCTCGTAAGATGTCTCGGCTTTCATTATCCGTTTGCACATTGAAACTTTTCCGATTGTTCCAAGCTTAATACGCGGAAAATTTTTCCCAATAAACAGCTCTACGAACTTATTTTTAATGTCATCATCAAGATTTTGAATTGTTTCTTCGGTTTGAAGTATCTGCGCGTCAATCGAATCGAATTCCTCAATAATTTTTTCCTGAATTTCAATCGACGGCAACGGAAATTTGTAATTTTTGATTTTATCCTTGTCGCCGCGAGGAATTGTCATTCCTTTAATGTGCGCTGATGCAAATTCAAAGAAATCATCTTGTTTCAATACACAAAAAAGATATTCCGCACTTAAAATTTTTTCGTCACGACTTCTGAAAACTAAAACGTCCGGCGAACAACCGCCTGCGCGGTCGGCAAGCCAAATCTTTTTGAGAGTGGGCGCAATGTTTGAAACCAAAACATCATCTTTAGAAAACTTTACGACGTTTGAAATTTGCGGAATGCCTTCATAAGTTTTTATCCCGCGCTTGTCTTTTAACATGTTGGCGGTTGTGACAAAGTCGGCAAGATTTATTTCGTCAAGCGTCGTTCGTTCAGTGACAAAAGGAGCAATTTCACCGAGCTTAACCTGTTCAAACTCGCCGCTGTATTTGACGGGAACATAATCCGAACTGCCGAGCGAAATTTTTTTCGTGAAATTTTCGGCGTCGAAGTCGAGCATGTCGGCAAGCGCGGAGTAGCGATAATATTTTTCGAGCGCGGGGATTTGAAGTTGTTTTCCCTTGCAAGCGGCGCGAATCACGGCGGCAAATCCCTTCGGCTTGACGAGTTGACCGATTCTTTCAGCAAAAAGCGTTTCAATTTCCGAGCCGTCATTTGAAATTTTATCCAAAACTTCCAATTCATTGGCGAGTTTCAGATAACTTTTGAAACCTTTGATTGAATAGGGCGGATTGGCAACCAAAATATCAAAAGCTTCTTGTTTTATGCCTTCATCGGGATAATTTTCGAGCCCGTCGCCGAATTTTATCTTGCCTTCGTTCGCTCCGTGCATGAAAAGCGATATTTTCGACACGCGAGCCAGCCGATAATCCTTTTCCACGCCAAAAAGTTTATCGCGCTCCCACATTGTCGGCGGCTTAAGATTTTTTCGCTCGTAACAATCATTAACCGCCTTGAAACCTTCCGTCAAAAAATGCCCCGCGCCGCACGCATAATCAATAATTTTCGGCGGCTCCTCCGAAATAATTTCGTCAAGCGGCAATGAATCCCAAATAAATTGCGCAATGGGCGTCGGCGTGAAAAATTGCCCTTCATTTTGCTTAAAGCCCTTGTTCAGCAACTGTTCAAATAAATCTCCGAGCGTTTGCAAATCATTCGAGCCGATAATCCGATAATCGCGCAGAATTTCAACCACTTCCTGCAAAATTTTCGCGTTAAGATAGAAAAGTTTTTCATTCTGCACCTCGACGAAGGCAAAAGCATTGTTTGTATAAAATTTCAGCTTGCGAAAGTTATCGCGCAGGTCTCGAATTTGATTTTCATGATTCTCTTCGTCCGAAAAATTCTTAAAAACCTTGTCGGGATAATCTTCCGGCAGATAAAAAATATCTTCACCCATGAATTTTTTCATTCCGTCGGCATAAAGTTTCTGCAACCTGTCTTGAAAAGTTTCGTGAGTGTCGGAGCCGTCTTTGAACTGAAATTGAACTTCATCTTCGTCGGGAGTGCGCGATTCATCAACCAATTTTGCGATAAACAGCGCGATTAGGCGATTAAAAGCGTTTTCCTTGTCGGAAACGTTGTTGTGGCGAAGAGTTTCCTCAAATTTATTGACGACGGATTTATTTTCGCTGAAATTTTTCAAATCGCGCTTGCGAAGCGGCTTAACTCCGATTTTATAAGCGATAGTTTCATCATGAAAGATAACGTCGCCGAGAAATTTTTTTTCGTAACGTTCGCTCCAAATTTTGAAACGATCTTCGACAGTTTTGGCGTCTCGATAAATATTTTCGTTGCAGGAGACGCTTGCGGCAGAAAATTTCAATTCGCCGTCGAAATCGGAGGCGTAAAGCATGAGCCATTGACAACTTGTTTCCTGTTGCCAATAAGAAAATAGCTGTCCGCCGTCGGAGCGCATGTTTTCCAGTTCATGTTTGAATTCTTCGCCGTGAGTTTTGCATTCGATGATAAAAATTGTCTTTTCATTGGACGAAACGCAAATATCGGCGCGTCCGCTCTTTAATTCGTGACCGAGTTGCCAAGATTTTTCGAGCCAAATATCTTCGGGGCGATAACCTTTATCGAGCAGGCGATTAACGCACTCAAAAACGACTAGATTTTCCCTGTGCGAGTCGTCGAAGAAGTTATTTCTGTCGCGTCCTTTAATCTGCGCGGGGTAGCAAAGGTGTTTAGAGTTTAAATCAGCCTTCATGATGACATTATCGGCGAAAATTTTTTGATAAACGTTGCCTTGAGCGATGAAGTTCATGAATTTAAGCGCGGCGGCGAAATTTTTTTCAGTCAGCAATGGCAAAACCACCTTTCGATTTAAAAATTAGTAATTAGCAATGAGTAATGAGCAATGAATAGGGAATTTTTAATTACTCATTACACATTACTCATTACTCATTAGAAAAAAATCTCCTTCCGAGATGATTTTAACACAAAAAAAGAGTTTGAACTTGGTTTTGGCTGTTCAAACTCGAAAAAATTTGTGGTTAGAGTGTTGAGAGCGGCTTTGAAAAAAATTTTGACGCTTGCGAGGCATCTTGAAAGAGATTTTGAGTAATGAGATTGATTTTGGGGCTTGAAAAGTGGCTTGAGAGTCGATTTGAAGGGGCAAAATGAAAATTCCCAAATATGGGAATTTTTATTTCGTGAGAATGGCGTTGTAATAGGGCTTTTCGACGCAAAAAAAAATCTCCGCGATTTTTTGGGAGAATTTGAATTCCAAAATGAAAAATCCGCCACAGCGGATTTTTTATTTGTGCAAAAAAAAGGGACTCCGATTTTTGGAAACGATTTTTTGCCGTCCGTAAAATTTTTTTTGCAAGGGTTGAAAAAATGTTGTATATTTTGCACGATGGATAGAAACATGCAAAGCCTCCTTTGGGGGAAGTAACGGAAAATCTCGGCTGGTCACCGAGACAAACAGTAATTTCGGACAAAAAGACCGCCTCCGGTTTTGGAAGCGGTCTTTTGGCGTTCGTGGAAGATTTTCAGTTCGGATCGAAAGTGATAGTTTCAAGAATTTTATCGCGGCGAGCCTTCGACTTGGAAAAATAATCGTGAACGGCTTGCCTGTCGTGATTTTCAATGGCAGTTATGACGCCTTCGAGAATATTTTGCAAATCGCGCAGGTGAGCAGCAATGGCGTCGCCGTTTGTCATGCAAATATCAGCCCACATATCGGCATTTGAGCTTGCAATTCGAGTTGTATCCTTGAAACCGCCGCCGACGAGCTTTAAACACGAATCTAAATCGTCGCCCGCGTCATTCAGGAGCGTAACGAGAGCCGCCGCCGTCAAATGCGGTACGTGACTGATAATTGAGGCGCAACGATCATGTTTTGCAATGTCGATTTCAAAGAAATTTGCTTCGGTCAAGCGCAGAATGTTCATTAATTTTTCTTTGACTTCGGGAGGAGCCCCTGTATCTTCGGCGATAACGTAAGCTTTGCCCTTGAAAAGGTTTTTATCCGCCGCTTCGACGCCCGATTTTTCTCTGCCCGTCATTGGATGCCCGGCGATATAAAAAATGTCGTTCGGCAGAATTTTTTTGAGTTCCTGCCAAATGTACTGTTTTGTAGAGCCGGCGTCGGTGATAATCGCGCCTGATTTCAAAAACGGCAGGATTTTTTTAACCATCGGGACGATTTGAAGGACGGGCGGGCTTAAAAAGATAAAATCGGCGTCCTCGACGACTTTTTTGATGTCAGAATCGGCAAAATCGACTGCGCCGAGTTCAACAGCGCGTTTCATGGACTTTTCCGTCCGACATAAGCCCGTTATGAAGATTTTATCGCCCAATTTATCTTTCAAACACAAACCGAGCGAGCCGCCGATTAATCCGACGCCGATAATTGCGAGTTTCATTTCAAAATCCTCCGAAAAAATTATTAAGCCGGCAATGCGCCAGCGTTGCGTTCCGTCGCGGCGAAGGGCTTCAAACTTTTTTTAACACAGGAGCGCGACCGCTGTTCCCCCCGCTTTTAAAGCGGGCTTTTTAAAAGTAACCGCCGATAATTGCGAGTTTCATATCGTTTTCTTCATGACTTTGGCAATGCCGCCGAGACTTTCCATTAATTCCTTGAAAGCTTCGGGCGTGAGAGATTGATCTCCGTCTGAAAGTGCTTTTTCGGGATGAGGATGCACTTCGATAATCAAACCGTCGGCTCCGGCGGCGATAGCGGCTCTTGCCATAGGCGCAACCATTTTCCAACGCCCCGTTCCGTGCGAAGGATCTACCACAATCGGCAAATGCGACAGTTCTTTAACCGCCGCGACCGCCGACAAGTCCAAAGTGTTGCGTGTAAAAGTTTCGTAAGTACGAATTCCGCGCTCACAGAAGATAACTTGTTCATTGCCGCCGCTCATAATGTATTCCGCCGCGTTTAACCATTCGGAAATGGTTGCGGAGAGCCCGCGCTTTAACAAAATCGGCTTTGAACATTTGCCTAGAGCCTTAAGCATTTGAAAGTTTTGCATGTTTCTTGCTCCGACTTGGAGAATATCGGCGTAGTTGCAAAAAATTTCTATGTCATCTTTATCGACAATCTCCGTGACGACGCGCAGATCAAATTCGTCCGCAACTTGCCGCAAAAGTTTCAAGCCGCCTTCGCCGAGTCCTTGAAAATCATAGGGCGAAGTTCTGGGTTTGAATGCTCCGCCGCGCAGAAATTTTGCTCCGCAAGCTTTGACAGCCGCCGCCGCCTCGCGAAGTTGCTCCAAACTTTCGACCGCGCAGGGACCTGCCATCACGACAACTTCTTTGCCGCCGATTTTTACGCCGCCCGCGTCGATTATCGTATCTTCGGGATGAAAATCGCGGCTGACGAGTTTATATTTCTCGGTTATACGAACGGTTTTATCGACGCCCGCCATCATTTGCAATTCAAGATTGGCGATAATTTTTTTGTCGCCGATGACTCCGACGATTGTTACTTCCTCGCCTTTGGAAAGATGTGTCCGCAATCCTGCCGATTCAATTTTCTTCACGACTGCCGACAAATTTTCCTTAGTCGAGCCGGGTTTCATTACTACAATCATAAAAAATCTCTCCTTAAATCACTGATAAAATGGCAAATATCTTAAGCCGGATTTTTTCTTCAAAAATTTACCCTCCGAGCGGAGGATTTTTTTCTGTTATGATGATTAAAAAAGACTGCAATTATCATGCTGCTAAAATTTAATTCATTGTAAACCTTATTGCGCAGAAATGCAAAAATTATTTTGGCGTTACAATCAAACTCACTTCCTTGCCGTTTATTGAAAAAATTTTCCGCCTGTGTTAGACTTTCAAAAAAAATTACGGGAAAAAATTATGGGTAACTTCATTGAACTTGGAAAAAAAATTTACGATCTGAACAATCCGCGAGAAGCACACCGATTTGCAGTTTTCGTGGCGAGATGTTGTCTGCACCCGCAACGCATGAATCGCCTTGAAAAATTTTTTGCGCAATCGGAGCTGTTAAAAAAAATTGCGGACGGTTATCCTTTTGTCTATGAACAGGCGACGCGGGCATTTTTTTATTATCGGTCGACATTCGAGGAACGGGCGCGGCTGATTGAAGAGCATATGCAATTTTTATCTGCGCGGCTGAACGAAGATTTTTTGCTGAGGCTTTACGGCGACAAGAAAATTGAACTGTGGAAAATGCCGCTCGATGAAACTTTGGGCGAAATGAAATTGGTACTCTGCGCGGAGTCGGGGCAACGTAAAGAAGGACTTGCGGCTGTAATGTTCGATTTGCCGAATGAAATTCCCGTCTATCAAATTTTGTTTTGGATAGCGCGAACTTCCGACGGCGATTGGGCAATGTGGATTGGCGCAATGCAAGGTCCAAATGTTGAAGACGCAAAAGAACTCGTCAAGCGCATAACGAAAAAATGTCACGCTTACCGAACAAAAAATTTAATCCTCTACGCCGCGCAGGCTGTGGCAAGAAGTTTAGGCTTGAAAAAAATTTTTGCCGTCACGAACGAAGGTTATTACGCAAATAATCACTTGCGCCGCGACAGAAAATTGAAAACTTCGTTCAGCGATTTTTGGCAGGAAGCGGGCGGCACTCCGACGAGCGATAAAAGATTTTACGAATTGCCGCTGATTGAGACGCGAAAAACTTTTGAGGAAATTCCTTCGCACAAGCGGGCGCAATATCGGCGGCGATTTGCTTTGCTGGACGAAATGGACGCGGCGATTGACAAAACATTGAAAGGATTTAAAAATGCGGCTTGCGATATTTGAAAACATAATGACGCCCGGCGGTCACGAAGTGGAGTTCGACAGAATTTTGGTTGAGGAATTTCGCGGGCTCGGTCACGAAGTCGAGTTTTACGTCCCGCAGAATTTTACTTTCCAATTCGATTATCAAACGCCCGTCCACAGACTCAAGGGCGACGCCGTGACTTATACGAACTCTCGCGGGCTGAAAAAAATTTTTGCGACGGCAAAGCGCGAGATTAATCGTCAGCGTTGGTACAGCCAGCTTTTCGACGCAAAAAAAAATTTCGACGCGCTGATTGTTCCCACTTCGACTTACAGATATTTGCGGGCATTGAATCACAGCGACTTGAAAAAAATTTCGGTGCCGCTGATTTTTATTTTGCACGGAATTAATCCCGCCGAAGCTCCAAAATTTTTGGCGGCGGCTGATAATCTTTCGGAGAATAAAAATATCAAGGCGGTTGTCTTGACTTTTTCCGATAACATTTTCGGCGAGCGGCGCGACAACATTTTTACGATTTATCCGCCGACTTACACGGCTCGTGACATAAACATTCCTAATTCCTCATTCCTAATTCCTAATTGTTTGAAGGTTGGCTTTTTCGGACAATATCGGCGGGAAAAAAATCTGCGCGGACTTTTGGAAGTTTTTTTGAAGGGAAATTACACGCGCAAAGTTGAGTTGCTGGTTCAGGGCTCTACAATGCATGAAGAAGACGCGGAGGACTTTGAAAAAATTATTCGGCAATATCAAGGCGTCGAAGGCTTAAGTTTTTTGCACAAAGGATTAATCGGCGCGGAGTGGCAACGGGCAATTTTGAATGTGGACGCGCTGTTGATGCCGTATTCTTCGCCGCGTTATCGTTATCATTGGGGCGGAATGCTTTTCACGGCAATAGGCTTCGGCAAGCCCGTTGTCGCAAGCGATGATATGAATCCCGAAGTTTTCGATCTCTATCGCGTCGGAGAAACTTTTCAAAGCGGCAACCTTGACGATTTGGCTCGCGTGCTTGAGAGTTTTATAAATGACTTCGACAAAAATTTTCTCGTGTACGAAAAAAATTTGCGGGCGGCGGGAGAAGATTTTTCCCCAAAAAGTTTTGCCAAGAGGCTTGAAAAAATTATTTTGGAGGGTTCCAATGGCTAAAGTATCCGTGCTGATTCTGGCGAAGAATGAAGAAAAATTTATCGGCGCGTGCATTAAAAGCGTAAAAGATTTTGCGGACGAAGTTATTGTTATCGACGACTTCAGCACCGACGCAACCGCGCAGATTTCCAAAGAACTCGGCGCGACGGTGATTCAACGCGGCTTGAACGGCGATTGGGGCGGGCAACAAACTTTTGCAATTCAACAGGCGAAATTCGATTGGGTTTTTTTTATCGACGCCGACGAACGCGCAACGCCCGCTTTGACCGCCGAGATAAAAAAAGTTCTCTCAACGGACGATAAAAATTTTGCTTGGCGAACGGCGCGGCTGAGTTATTTTTGGGGGCAACCGTTGAAACACGGCGGCTGGTTCCCCGATTATGTCACGCGACTTTTTCCGACAAAGGGCAGTTATGTTACGGGCTTTGTTCATCCGCAAATTCATCACATTTGCACAGAAAAAAATTTCCCGCAAAATTCTTACCTCGTGCATTATCCTTACCGCGATTGGAATCATTATTTCAACAAGCTGAACTTTTACACGACGCTTGCCGCCAAAAAAGCTCACGAGCAGGGTAAATCGGCAAATATTTTCGACATGATTTTTCATCCGATTTGGGCGAGTTTCCGAATGTATTTTCTGCGCGGCGGTTTTCTGGACGGAAAAATCGGTTTCGTGCTTGCGGGCTTCCATTTTTTTTATACAATGGCGAAGTACGTTAAGCTTTATTATTACGGCAAGGAAAATGTTCACGTCACGGAGCAAGCGTGACGCTTGATCCAAATGTCGCGCCTTGCTTTTCGACAGTTCGGAGCAGCTCACCGCGCCGGTACGCAACGCCTGCGCATTGCTAGCTTAAAAAATTTTTTCGTAAAAGGAACTCATTATGTTTAAAAATATTTTGGTTAATGCGCTGGTAAATCTCGGCGACGTGGTGTTGACGACTTCCGCGCTTACGCTTATCAAAAAAAATTTCCCCGAAACAAAAATCACGATGCTCGTCAAGCCCGTTGTGAAAGATGCCGTCATTGATAATCCCGTTGTCGATGACGTGATTGTTCTCGATTACAAAGCCAAAGAAAATTCTTTTGCCAAAATGCGCGGGCTCGTCAAAGAAATTTGGCGGAGAAATTTCGATTTGGCAATTTCGTTCGACAGGAAACTTCGTCCCGCGCTGATAACTTTTTTCGCAAGGATTCCGCGCAGAGTTTGCCCGTCGAAAGTTTTTGACGACAACAAAAGCCGCGTGACTTTGCTTTATACCGACGTTGTGGAAATTTCTCATGACTTGAACAAAACTTTGCAAGCCGAGACTTACCAAGAAATTGTCCGCAAATTTTTTAATATCGAAGGGCACGCCGAGCCCGTTTTCCCGAAAAAAATTTCTCCCGTCGCAGATAAATTGATGGCGCGGCTTCCGCAAAAGAAATTTAAAATTGCGCTGTGTGTCAAGGGAACTTTTCCGCTCAAAACTTGGAGCAAAGAATATTTTGCCGAAGTCGTCCGCGAGCTTAGAAAAAAATTTGACGCGGCATTTTTTATCATCGGTGCTCCGAACGACCGCGATTATGCCGAAGAAGTTATTGCGGAGATGGGAGGCGGCGCAGAAAATTTTTGCGGCGAAACTTCCTTAACCGATTTGGCTGAACTTTTTCGCCGCGCAGATTTATTTATCACTGTCGACACCGGCGCGACGCACATTGCCGCCACGACGGGAATTAAAATGGTTACGGTTTACGGTTGCACGAGCCCCGACCGCTGGCATCCGATTAATAAAAATGCCGTTGCCTTGACGAGCCGCGAGCCGTGTTGTCCTTGCACAAAAAAAATTTGCGACGAGCCGCGTTGTCTTCAAAATGTCATGCCCGCGCAGGTTATCGACGTTGCGATAAAATTTTTGGGTGAATCATGAATATTTGTTTGCTGATAAAAGATTTTGCTGTTGGGAAAAAATTTTTGCCCGACGGGCGTCCGACAAAAAGCGGCGCGGAAATTCACGGCGAAAATCACGCGCTCCAACTTATCAAACTCGGACACCGCGTCACGATTATGACGAAGAAAAGATTTTTTTTCACGGCGGCGCGAGAAAATTTGAACAGAATAGATTTGGTGAGGTTGCACGCGCCTTTTCGTTGGCTGGAAATTTTTTTGCGCCTTTTCACGACGCACAGAGACATTGACGCCTTTTACATAATCGGGACGCCGAAATTTTCTGTTTGGGCGATTTTGTTCGCGAAATTTTTCAATAAGCCCGTGACATTGGCTCTGACGGGCAAGGCGGAGATTTTTTCCTCAAATAAAAATTGGCGGAATAAAATTTTGGCGAAGTGCACAAATTACGTTGCGACGACAAAAGAAATTCGCGACGGCTTTATTGAGAGCGGCGGCATTTCTCCCGAAAAAATTTCAATCCTGCCGCACGGTATCGATACGAAAAAATATCCCGAATCAAATTCTGCGCGGCGGCGCGAGTTGAAAATTTCTCACGGCGTCGAGCCCGAACAAAAAATTTTGCTTTTCTGCGCAAGGATTGTTAAAGATAAGGGCGTTGACACGTTGCAGGACGTGTGGAAAATTTTGCACAAAAAATTTCCGCGAGCAATTTTATTTGTTGTGGGCGGCGGCATAAATGAATTGCTTGACGAGTTGCGAAAACTTTCCGCCGAGCTTGACGATTCGATAAAAGTTATCGGCGAAGTGGACGCGCCGCAAGAATTTTATCAAATGGCGGACGTGTATATTTTCCCGTCGCGGCATGAAGGCTTGCCGACTTCGTTATTGGAAGCGATGTCGAGCGGCTTACCGGCAGTCACGAGCGACATTGGCGGTTGCGAAGACGTGATAGAAAATGACGTGAACGGCTACCGCGTTTATTCGGAGGACGCGGCGGCATTTGCGGAGAAAATTTCTCTTTTGTTTGAAGATGAGGAGCGCAGAAAAATTTTCGGCGAGCGGGCGGCAAAATTGATTCGGGAGACTTGCGATTTTTCGATTGTCATTCCGAAATTGGCGGAGATAATCGCGGCAAAATAAAAAGCGACAGAAATTTTAAGTCGGCGGCAAAAAATTTTGGCGTTGACTTTTTTTTATCTATCGCTTAAATTTTTTTTGGGAGGTGAGGATTTGGACGACAAAAAAATTTTTGAATCGGAGGTTTGCGGAGTAATCGCGCTTATGGGCGAAAAAGTTCAGGCGGAAGAGATTTTGACGGCGGGCAATTCGTTTTTCGACAAAAGTTATTTCGGGACGCGAGTTTTGATTTTGGCACCGCACCCCGACGATGAAATTAACATTGCGGGCAACATGATTTTGAATTTGGCGGCGGCGAAGGCGGAAATTTTTGTAGCGTATTCGACCAACGGCGACTTTGAAAATCCTGCGGAGATTCGGGCGCAAGAAGCGGTTGACGCGCTGAAAATTTTGGGCGTTCCCGGCGAAAATATAATTTTCCTCGGCTACGGCGACACTTTCAACGGCAAGGGCAACCCGCATATTTTTTCCGCAGAAACTCCGACGAAATCTCCCGCCGGGCACGTCGAAACTTATGCGGCAAAAAATTTTGTCGATTATGCAAAAAAAACTTTCGGCAAGCACAGCCCCTATACCCGCGAAAATTTCAAGCGCGATTTGAAAAATCTTTTGCTCGAACTGCGGGCGAACATTATTTTTTGCGTAGACTTTGACAGTCACGCCGACCATCGTGCCCTGTCTGTTTTGTTTGAAGAAGTTTTGGGCGAAATTTTATCGGCGCGCAACGATTATCGCCCCGAAGTTTATAAAAAATTTGCTTATGCGACGGCTTTTACTGCCGCGCCCGATTTTTATGCGACAAATCTCCGCGCCACGAAAAAACCAAAACTCGGTGAGACCGACACTTACGATTTTGATTTTATCGACCGCGCCAATTATGTTTGGGAAAATCGCGTGCGTTTTCCCGTTGCGGAGACTTGTCGTCAACCGATTTTGAAAGATAATCCCGTTGCCGAAGCGATTTTTGCGCATAAATCTCAAAGAAACGAATGGAATGCGCTTAGAATTTTGAATTCAGACGAGATTTTTTTTGAACGACGAACGGACAGTCAAACTTTTTCTGCAAAAATCGGCGCGACTTCGGGCGATGCCTCCAAAGTTTGCGATTTTAAAATCATTGATACAAAAAATGTCGATATTTCGCCCGCGCAGATTGAAAATAATTTGTGGCAACCTTCCGATTCGCAGAAAAAAATCTTTTTCGAGTGGAAAGAGCCCGTTCAAGTTCAAAAAATCGTGATTTACGGCAATCCTCTTGACGATTTGCCCGAAAAAATTTTTTTGCGCCTTGAACTTGCCAATCCTCAAGCCGTGATTGACAAGGCGGGAATTTATTTAGATAATGTTAAAAAAATCTGCGCGGAATTGCCGAGTTGCGGGCGTCCGCTCGTGCTTGACGTTGAAAAAATTTTTGTAACGCGGGCTGAAATTTCTGCGCCGAATGCGGGAAAAAATTTCGGGCTTGCCGAAGTGGAATTTTTTGCCAATGCCGAGCCGCTCCGCAAAATTCCGCCGTTCATAAAAATCACTGCCAAAGATAATTTCATTTACCAATACGCCGTACCTTACGAAATCGATAAAATTTCGTTGGGAATTTATCGTTTTCATGTCGATTTGCCGATTAAAATTTCCGTTACGGCTTGCGAGGAAAACATTTTGACGGAAATTTTGACGGACGGCGAAATAATTTTGAATTTCGGCAAGGCGACGGAATTTGTTGTGACGGCGGAGGTTGTCGGCGATTCTTCGATTTATGATCGGGTAATTATCCGCCGCGTCGGAGATTTTGCGCAGATTCAGTTAAAAGTTTGGCAATGGCTTGATAAGTTGAGAGTTCACAAGATTAGAAATGTAAGCAGATAAAATTTTCAAGCGCGGTGAGTTACTCCGAAAAATTTTTTAATTGGAGCGCGACCGCTGTTCCGCCGCTTTTAAAGCGGCTGGCAATGGCTTGACAAATTGAGAGTTCACAAGATAAGGAAAGTTGACAGGTAGATTATGAGCATTTTGGAAATAAAACAGGAACTTTTTATCGGAGCGGGCGGGCATAATGCAACGTATATTCATCCGATTGACAAGACGAAATGCATAAAAATTCCTCACACGCCCGACGACGGCGACGTTAAAAAAGAAATGCGCTACAGGAAAATGTGCGCCAAAAAACTTGAAAAATCTCGTCTTGTAACCGAATTTTTCGGCACGATTGAGACAAATTTGGGGCTCGGCTATGTTTTCGAGCGCGTTTTGGATTATAACGGCAAGACGAGCAAGGATTTGAAAGATTTTTTGCCGAAAGCGCGTCCCGATACTCAAACACTTCAACGAATTTGGACGATTTTACTCAATTTCAAATCGGATTTTCTGCGCGAAAATATTGCGATTGTCGACACCGACATTACAAATTTCATGGTGCAGGAGCCCGCGCCGGGAGCTTATCGCGTCAGAATTGTTGACAATATCGGTACGCCCGTTTTAATTCCGCTGGTTTATTGGTTTGAATTCGCGGCGGCATGGAAGGCGAAGCGTTATTGGAATAAAATCGTTGATTATATGGCAGAAAATTATTCCGAAACGATACCGCCCGAACTTGTCGTGCAACTTAAGGAGAAATGAATCATGTTGAAATTTTTACCGAAAATCTCTCTTGATTCGGCAATGTATCAAGTCGTGTTGTTTATGGCATTTTTCGTTCCGCTCTCGACAGCCGCCGCAAGTTTGGCGGTCGTTTTGGGAGCAATTTTTATAATCGGCTGGTCGTTGAAGAATAAAACTTTTCCGCAATTCGATTTAAACATTTTGGCAGTGTTGGCGATTTATCTGGTTTTGCAAATTTTTATCGCGGCGTCGTCATGGAATCCCGCAACAAGTTTCCGAGAAGTTTTTGGGGAATTTCACAGATTTTTTCCGCTGATTTTCGCGATGACGTTCATAAAACGGCGCGAACAACTTTGCGGGGTGTTGGTTGCGTCGCTTTTGGCGTTTTTAATCAACGATTTGGCAGGAATTTGGCAATATTTCATTGCGGACGAGCCGCGAGCCTTCGGATTCAGTCACACGCCGACATTTTACGGCTCATTCATGCTGATTCAGTTCCCGATTCTGATTTTTATGACGCAGTTGGAAATTTTATCGCCGTTATGGAGAGGAATTGCAATTTTTACGGCGATTTTAACCTTAATTTGCTTGGTTTTGTCGATGACGCGGGGCGCATGGCTCGCATTTATAATCGTCATGATGATTTTCGTTGCGCTGGAAAAAAATTATCGCCGCATTGCAAAAAAAATCTGCGCGGGCTTGGCGATAATTTTTTTAATCGCCGCCTTTGCCTCGCCGAATCTTCAAGAAAGACTTTCAACACTTGTCGACACGAAATTTCAGAGCAATACGGAACGAATCTTAATGTGGAAATCGGCGGCGGAAATTTTTGCGGATTATCCTCTGTGCGGCGTCGGGCAGAAAATGTTTGTCAAAGCTTACAACGAACAATATATTTCTCCCGAAGCCAAAGAACGTCCGACAAAAGATGAACCCGGTCACACTCAGCCGCATAACAATCTTTTAAATGCGGCAAGCGAAGGCGGACTTGTCGGGCTGGCGGCGTTTATCGGGCTTTACGCATATTTCTTTTGGAAATTTTTTGCACAGTTCAAGCGCGAAAAAAATTTTGCCTTCGGCGCGGGCTTGACGGCATTTTTAATTTTGGCGGGGCTCCAACTTGAGGGCTTGACGGATACAAACATGATTCAAGTACCGATTATGCGCGAGTTTTGGTTGTCGGCAGGAACTTTTATCGCCGCAGAAAATATTTTGAACAGAAAACTTTAAAGGAGAAAAGATTTTATGACTGATTTGGCTCGCGAACTTTTGGAGGACGTAAAAGTCGGCGATTATGTGACAATTCTTTACGGTACCGCCGACAATCAAAAAAATGCAAGCGGAAGGATAACAAAATTAACCGAAAACCTTTTGACGTTGGACGGCAGAATAAGAATTTCACCCGATTTACTTCACGGTTTGGAAAAAACTGAAGAACAAAAGCCGCAACAAAGTTCACAACAAATTCCTGCGCCGCAACCCGTCAAGCCGAAAGAAATTAAAATCCCGCGGCAGACAAGAACATTTCCGACCGCGCCGAAAGTTTCAACTTCAACACCCGTCGAACGTCTCACGGGAAAAATTTTCCAATTCGGTCCGAAAGTTTTGGGGCGAATCACTCCGAATTACGGCTTTCACGTCGGACAAGTGATAAATAATTCGGAGAAGGGAATTTTGCTGAGGAAAATGCTCTTTGCGGGGCTTGGGGAGCAATTGGAGGTTTCTTTCGTTTTGGGCGCAAGATTCAATCAGCCGGAGAAGGCTTCGGCAAGCGGAATAGAATTGACGGATGAAGGTTACAAGGAAGCTCGGCGGAGAATTTTTGGCGATTCATTTTCGGCGAACAGACACAGCGGCATAGTCGATATGTATTATCCATCTCACGTCAACGGGCGGATTATTTCCGACGAGGACGGCAAAATTTATTATTTCAAGTTATGGGATGTGCTCGACCCGTGGCTTAAGGCGTTTTATGAAAAGGGAAGTTTCTATTCGTCTAAAGGACAGAGAGTAACATTTGAAATTTCGGGAAAAGATGCCCGCAAGGTTTGTTTGGACGAAGAATCTGCGCAACAATATCGCGAGACTTATAATGGTTTTGTCACGGCGGAAGAGCGCGAGGCTTGGGAAAATTTTTTGGCGGAAAAAAATAATTCGTCTGCACAAATAATTTTGCCGCCGAACGATCCTTACGAATATATTACTTATCGTCCGTTGCCGGAACTGAAAAATTTTCCAAGACAGTTTAAGCCCGCGCCTTTGATCCGATTCAAAAATAATTCGGCAGAAGAAAACTCGACGCCTGCGCCGAAGCCGCCAATTCCAAAATTTATTCTCGACATGCTGGGAGAAATATCATACCTTTCCTATCCTTTGAGACGTAAAAATTTGCAGGACGAAAAATATATCGGCTCTGTCGAAGATGCCCGCAATGATGTGGACGATTTAACCACATTGGGAAAAAGCAAACCCGCCAAGGCGCGAAGTGAATACCTTTTCACTGCTTGCAAATTGATTATGGAAGTTGAACAACGCGACGGAAAAGCTTTTAAAGGCGAAGATAAATCTGTTTTGGCGGGGCGGGCGATCGCTTCTTGGGGCGATTACATGGTTACGAGATGCAATCAGCTCGATACTTCGCGCATGGCTTGGCTCTATTCAATTTCCTTATTGATCCCGCAAGAACAGGATTGGGTCAATTCCTTCAACAGATATTTGCTGTCTTTTGTGTTTCCTCAAAGCGGCGAAGATTCCTTAAAAAAATATATCGACGAACAAAACAAAAGTGGCAAAAAAGACGCCGCCGATGCCCGTGAAATTTTGTCGGGCAAAAAAATTCAATGCGACTTGAGAGAATTTTTGACGGGAATTTTAAATCTCATGTCTCGTCTCGAAAACTTTCCGAGTCAACGGAAGGATTTAATAAATGTTCTCTACGAAAACAGAGAGTTTAAGGAAGAATTGGCTGAGGTTTTGGGAACGGAAAAGGCTTCATCGCCCGAAAATTTTTCCGAACAAATTCAAGACGCCGTCGCCTTAATGGAGGAAAAATGCAAAGATTTGCAAGCGGCTTTAAATGACGACAAAACTCCGCCGAAAGATTTAATTTGGTCGCTGTGCCTTACCGCAACGGACATAAAGCGCGTGGACAGTATTGATTTTATTTTCCAATGTGTAAGTAATTACAGCAAAGGTCTCGATTTTAATAATCGACTCCTTCATTTGGAAAAGGCTGTTTCAAAAGTCAATGAACTGCTTGATGCCATAAAGAAAGAGCCGACAAGCATCTCCTATGATATTTTTTACCCGATGTTGGAGCAACTAAAAAAAGATCTCGCCAAAGAACAGGAAGATCATTATAAAAAATCTCAACCGGAATTGTCGTGGAATGTTGATAAAATTCAACCTTACCGAACACCCGACGGATATATTCAAATTCATTTTTTCGTTGGAAACAGACGTAATCATCAAACCGCCAAGGATTTTAAAATTATCGATGTTCAAGGTACACAGGGTTCCGAAGTCAAATACAAAGGCAAGGACAAAGACGGAGACAAAGTTGATATAAGAGACGGCGACGAGGTTGAAATTATTGTCAAGGTAAAAATCGGTGAAAAGGAAAACAACAGCGGCAGTTTTGTTGCCAACATAAAATATAGCTATGAATACTTCGTTGCTATGCAGGAATCCTTACCAATGGAGGATATCACGAAAGAACCTATCCTTTTCACAATTCAGAACGAAGAATTTGAGCCTTTGGAAAATCCTTTTTCCGATTATGTCGGAAATGTAATGAAAGATGAGTCCATGTTTTTTGGGAGAACAAAAGAAATTGAGCACATTGTCGGAGAGGTTTGCAAAAAGAACGGCGAGATGAATTACGGTCGTTCGATAGCAATTTACGGACAAACTCGCGCCGGCAAAAGCAGTATCCTTTTTCATTTGAGAAAAAAACTTGCGGAAAGATACGGCGACAGAATTTTAATTTGCGATTTGGGAAATATATCAGGCAATTCCGATTCGGACGATCAAGATGAGGGCGAGCCTCTTTCTCTGGCGTCTTTTATCTACACCTTTCTTTATCAAAGCAATGAATCTGTGCTTGAAAATGAGGCTGTTTCCAAAAAGGTTCACGAAAAAAATTTGAAGTCGCCGCATGATGAAATTTTGGATAAGCCCAATTTCTGTACGGCATTGTTCAACACATACATGAGCAGTTTAAGTTCCGTGCTTAAGGAAGAAAATCGAATCATAATTTTGATTGTCGACGAGTTTACTCACTTTCACGATCAAATAAAAGCGGGAAATATCCCAAAAAATTTTATGGCATTTTGGAAGGCAATGCTGGAGAACAATGCAATTTTCGCGGTAATGGCGGGGCAGGATGATATGCTCGAATTTATGAGTAACAACCATCAAAGTGAATTCGAGTCAATGGAAACTCGCAAAATAACTTACTTGCCGGAGATTGATGCAAAAAGATTGATTCGAGAGCCGTTGGAAAGAGCCAACAAGCGGACGGATTTGTTCCTTGACGAGGAGCCGATAGAGGAAATTTATAAACTCACTGCCGGCGGCGCGTATTTGACGATTCTTTTATGCTCCGAACTTGTCGATTATCTCAATTACAAGGGAGCTTCCAAAATCACCAAAGGCATATTAAACGATTTTTTGAACGTGCGAATTTTCGGTTCCAAAGGTTTTCTGACGGATTCAAATTTTGAATCACAGTTGCAGGAGCGCGGACATCGGGAACTCGACGCCATCAACAAAAAAATTTTGCATTGCATAGCCCGGCTTTCGCAGAAGACAGGTTACGCCGACATAAAAGACATAACCTGCGACGACGAATCCGCCGAGCAAGTGGCGGAGTGGGTCGAACGTCTTGCGAACAGAGATGTTTTGGTAAAGGAAGGCGGGCGTTATCGAATTCAAGTCAAGTTGCTTGAGTTGTGGCTGTTAAAAAAAGATGGAGTGTGAAACTTATGGAGGAAAGTATTTTTATTGTCGGTCCCGTTGCTTCGGGAGAATCTTTTTTCGGACGCAAACGAGAGATTAAAAAACTATCCGTAATTTTCAAGGGCAAAGCTTCAATAAGTCTCGTAGGTCCGACCAGAATCGGTAAAAGTTCTCTTGTCGAAAAAGTTTTTCAAGAAAATTCTCAAGTTGCAAACCGTCTGTGCATCAGAATGGTTATGGGCGAGCAAGAAGATGCATTTTCCTTTTGGAAGACGCTGGCTTATAAGATCGAAGAGATTTTGCTTGAGAAAGAACTGTGGAATGACGTTTTGGATAAAAAATTCGCCGCGATTAATAAATTACAAAGTTTCGCCTCAATGGGTTACACTGTTTTCAAAAACAATTTTGAAACCGTCTTGATAAATATCGGCACAATGAATTACAGAATTGTTTTGGCGATAGATGAATTCGACGGCGTGACGGGCGTTTTTAAAAAAAATACCGCGTATTATCAATTCCTGCGCTCCATTTTTTCGGAGCCGAAATATTCTACAAGCGGAGTTTTGATCTCGCGGCGAAGGCTCAATTTGATCGATGCTTCTTGCGACAACATCTCCACCTTTCACGGCGTTTTTAACGAAATGCCTTTGCGCCCCTTTTCAAATGATGATATGGAAGATTTTTACTCTGTGCTGAAAAAATATTGCGGCATTGAACTTACGGCGGAGGCTAAAAAAATTTTTGTAGACTTCACGGGCAGAATGCCTTATCTCTGTTGTATGCTCGGCGACTGCATGTTTAACGAAGACAAAACTTCTTACACGGAAAAAGATGTCGTTGAAATTTTTAAAGAATGTCTGCCGCAGATTGATCGCCATTACGAAGATTTGATCAAGCATCTTGAAAGAGACAAGCAGCTTGAATATATCGGCGGCTTGGTTTTGGGCAATACGCTTTCGGAAATTACAATAAGCGAGATGGACGATTTCCCGATTGATGATTCTCGGAAACTCGAAAACCTGCAACAAATGGGCATTCTGATTGATGATGAGGAAGAAAATCGCCGTTACATTTTCAGCAAGGATTTTTTGGCTTATTTCATAGTTCGTCCGCCGAAATTGCCGACATGGGATTCCATTATGCTGGCTGAGAAAAAATTGAAGAAGATTTTCGGCGAAGTTTTTCCGCTCCTTGCCGATACCCATTACGATAAATTCAACGGCGCAAATGCTTCGGGAGTTCAAAACGACATAAATCACAAATATAAAATGTTACACCTCAACTGGTCGCAAGTCAGAAATTACGCTTCCGAGACATTGACTCGCAGAAGAAATCCTTCGGTTTTGGACGTTTTGACTTTGTCTTATATAATCGACAGGATAATAGATTTGTGGAGCGTCGAGATAAGAAACAGGAGTAAGCGTTTTTGTGATTATTTTAATGAAGATTTGATTTGGAAAGAGAAAAAATTGGAGTTCATAAAAGAAGTCAGAAAAGCCCTTGCGCATCCTCATATAAGTAACGAAGGAATTGAAGCATCTGATCGCAAAAAATGCCAAATGTATTGCGAAGAATTGTGCCAAATTTTAAGTTTGAATACTCAAGTGTAGAATCCGCGTGCAACACAATGAAAAAACCGACCGCCTTTGGGAGGTCGGTTTTTAATTTTCGTTACGGTTCTCGGTTTCTAATTCACAATTCCCAATTAAAAAAGTCTCATGCGTTTTCTTTCAAGTTCGCGAGCCGCCTGCGCCTGCCCGTGCGATTTATCCATTTTGTAAACATAAGCCATGACTTCGGCTATTGCCTTATAAAGTTCGGGCGGAATTTCGCGATCAATTTCCAATGCCATCAACATATTGACAAGCGTTTTGTCTTGATAGACTGGCACCGAATTTTTCTGCGCGGTCTCCAAAATATGTTCGGCGACATGCCCGCGCCCTTTGGCTATGACTTTCGGCGCAAGATCCCGTTCAGCCTCGTATTTTAATGCTACTGCCTTGCGTTGCGGCGCGATATTTGTCGGTTGTGAATTCAATCGTTCGTCCATGTATTTTTTCATCCTTGCCTAAAGAACTTTAACTGATTATATTTGCCGTCAATCAAGCCGTCAAGCGCGGAAAATTTCAAGTGTAATTGTAAATCCCTTCGCCGACACTTCCAACGGTAATTTCTCCGACGCGCAGAGAAAAATCTTTCATGGAATTTTTTAAACGATCAATATAAATGTCGCCGAATTCTTTTGCGATCTCTCGTTGCGAAAAATAAAATCGCATATCGAGCTTTGTCTCGTCATAAATTCTGAAAACCAATTCAACCGCGCCGACATGATCCGTCAAAATGCACATGCGAACCCAAGTTTCCTTTTTGTCTTCGCCGGTGTCTTCGTCCCGATTTGTTTCGTCGTAAATGTTGAAATAAGTCGGGTAACTTGTTTCGTTATCGCTCATATAAAGCGGAATCATCATTTGAAAACTGCGCTGATTTTGCACAACGGCATTATCACTGCTCATGGAGCCGCGCAGGGCAGTTGCGAAGGCGGCGACATCTTTTCCGGCTTTTTTCAAAGCTTTTGGCGTCATTTTCAAATTCAATCTTGCCATATCGCACATTTGCATAAAAGCCCAGAGTCTCGGCAAGTCGGGCAAATTTTGTTGAACGGCGGCTTGTCGGACTGTGAACGGGATATTTTGTTGGCAGAGTCGCAGGAGATTTTGCAAATGGCGCGCTTCGGTTTCGGACATCATTTCTTGGGAATTGTTTATGAAATTTTTGAACAGGGCGGTTTCTCGCGGATTGGTATCTTTGTTTTGGATTATGAACTGTGCGAGATTTTTCATTGTGTTGAATGTTTGCGGCGTATTCAGCAGATTGGTTTTGGTGAGTTCTTTTTTGTCCGAATCCATTTGCCGCCGCATTGTTCTTTGACGGACGACAAATTTTCTGTTCAGCGGGAAAGTCGGCAACGGTATTTCTTCTTGCGGCAGATTCTGATTGAATTGCGCCTGCTGATTTTGCGGCTGATTTTGATTGAATTGAGTTTGATTTTGCGGCTGAGATTGATTGAATTGCAGTTGCTGACTTTGCGGCAGATTCTGATTGAACTGCGCCTGTTGATTTTGCGGCTGAGATTGATTGAATTGCAGTTGCTGACTTTGCGGCAGATTCTGATTGAACTGCGCCTGTTGATTTTGCGGTTGAGATTGATTGAATTGAGTTTGCTGATTTTGTGGTTGAGATTGATTGAATTGAGCTTGCTGATTTTGTGGTTGAGATTGATTGAATTGCGCTTGTTGATTTTGCGGCTGATTCTGATTGAACTGAGTTTGATTTTGCGGCAGATTCTGATTGAACTGCGCCTGTTGATTTTGCGGTTGAGATTGATT
>CALFJC010000151.1 GCA_937877655.1 uncultured Selenomonadales bacterium | reverse complement strand
GTACTCGAAGCCGTCTTTCTTCTTGTTCTTGTCGCGGAAATTAATGTTCAGAGTGTTGCTGTCACTTGCGCCGCCGACAACCGTCACGCTCTGATAACGAACCGCCTCCGCATTCACCGAAACAACGCCGCTGTTGTAAGTTTCTTCCGCCGCGAGATCTATTCTGCCCTTCGCGCCGTCGAACAATTTCAATTTGCCGTCGCTATCAACAACGCCGTCCTTTGTGAGATAGCCGTTGTCTTCGCCGCTTTCATTTACAAGCGAAACTTTTTCAATATCATCCTCGTCGTTGCGGAAATTCAAAGTGTTCTTGTTGTTAATCGTGAAAGACAATCTGCCGTTGCCCGACTTCGCGCTCTTTATGCTTCCGAGTTTATCGCCGATTGACAACTTGTCTTCTTTGCTGTCGAAGTTCTCGAAAACATCTTTGCCTTCGGAGTAGAAGAAAACATCCGATTCGCCGCCGATCGAGCCGCCAACGAGGGTATCGTCGCCTGCGCCGCCGTCAAGTGAATTCGATTTGGTCTCGCTGCCGATTATGTAGTTGCCTTGATCGTTGCCCGCGATTGAAATTGCGTTTGTTACTGCCGAAGCGTCAACTGTTTCATAATTGCCCGCCGTAAATGTTTCGGAATCATAGCCATTCGTCAACGTTATGCTTTTATCCAGCGCGATTGTGTTCTTCGTGAGCACATAGAGATTGTTGCCGCTTACCAGAGAAATTGTGCTGTCGGCTCCCTCCTCGAAAGTCAAACTGTCGGTGCTTCCGAAATTCATTATGAGATTGTCGCCACTTGTTGTGACGGTCGCATCTGCGGGCGAAAAATCGCGGCTGTTCATGGTGACAATGTCGCCTTCATTGTAACCGCTGATTGAATCGGAGCCGCCCGTGAATACAAAGGTGTCGTTGCCGTTGCCGCCAATCAGCAAGTCGTTGTCGTCGCCGCCGTCAAGATATGCGCCTATCGAGCCCGCAACAAGAGTATCTTCGCCTTCGCCGCCCAAAACCGTGCCGCCGTAAATACTGCTCGCCACAATGTAATTCGCTTCGTCGTTGCCCGTGATTCTTATCGTGCGTTCAACCTTCGAGGCGTCGATAGTCGCGATTTTTTCATAAGCCTCCAAAGTTCCGTTGAAGGTCGAGCCGTACTCTGCACCCAGCGAAATTGCTTCCGTGTTCTTTTGAATTGAATTCGGCGTGTAATAATAAATATCTGTGTCTTTCGTGATTTGAAGTTCTGACGTTGCCTTGAAAGTAAGTGAATCGGTTGCATTAAATCCAAGAACAAAATTGCCGTTGCTTGATGAAATACTTGCGAAGTCCGTCGGAGGCGTGAGAACTTCGGAGTCCAAAATAACCGTGTCGGAGCTGTCGTAGCCTTCGATTGTGTCACTGCCCGCCGTATAAACAAATTTATCTGTTTTGCCGGATCTGCCGACGAGTGAATCATTTCCTGCGCCGCCGATTAAAGACGAACCCGCATCACTGCCGTTAATACTGCTTGCGTTGTTGCCGCCCTTAATTGAAATCGCATTTGAAATTGCTGTGGCGTCGATATTGTTAATCGCGTCGTCCACTTCGAGAGTAGATTCTTTGTAAGCTGCGCCGAGTGTCACGCCGTCACTTGATACAATCGAAGTTGCGGTGTAAGTGTAATCGCCGATTTTGGCGGAAATTCCTTTGAACGTCAGCGAGTTGCTGTTGTCGAAATTGAGTTTAAAGCCGCCGTCCAAGCTTTCGAGTTTCGCGCCGTCGGTTATTGGATCAAAGCCCGACAAAATAATAGTATCAGCGTCCGCTGTGAAGCTTTGGATTGTGTCATTGCCGCCGTTGAAAACAAAGGTATCGTTGCCGTCTGCGCCAATAAGATAATCGTTGTTATCGCCGCCGTCGAGATATGCGCCGACCGTACCCGCTTGGAGAGTATCTCTGCCCGCGCCGCCGAAAAGACTTCCTGCCACAACCGAACTGCCGACAATGTAATTTGCAAGAGCGTTGCCGCTGATTGAAATCGCAGTTTTCGCCGCCGAGCCGTCGATTGAAACAAGTTGATTATACGGGCTTACCGTCGCCGCAAAGTTTGTTGCATCTGCGCCGAGCGAAGCGGCTTTGCCGGAAATTATCGCGTCTTTCGTGTAAGTGTAATTGCCAATCTTGACGGAAGTTGTGTCTGTGAAAGTAAGTTTGTTCGTATCGTCAAAATTAAGAGTGAAGTTATCGCCGTTGGAAGTAAGTTTGTTGCCGTCCGTGAAAAGCGTTTGAGTTGTTGTTACCGAGTCGTCGGATTCAACACCTTGAATCGTATCCAAGCCCGCCGAGTAAACGAAAGTATCCTTTCCTGCGCCGCCGATAAGCAAAGCATTGCCCGAACCGCCGACAAGGGAATCTGCGCCCGCGCCGCCGTTGAGCGTTACGTTCTTGCCTTCGACATTTACGAGAGTATCTTTGTCGGAGCCGCCCGAAATTGAGACGTTGTCACCGTGATTGTAAATGGTATTTACTGTATCCGCTAAGCCCGTGAAAGATTTGCCCGAATAATCGTTGCCTGCCAGCAAATGGAAAGTATAGCCATCCGCAGAAGTTACGGTCGCGCCGTTTTCGCCGAAGTTAGCCGCCGTGAGGCTGACATTTTTATCCTCGACCTTGATGCCGCTTGTCGATTGAATTCCGCCGAGTTGAATTTCTGTATCCGTTCTTGTAATTGTTCCCTTGAAGACGACAGATTTATTTTCAGCACCTGTTATCGAATAACCGTTGAAAGTTCCTTCAGCGGTTACGTTGCTTGCATCACTTAATATGGATGCAAAAGTTGCCGTGCCGTCCGAACTGAGACTCCAAGAACTTCCAAGGTTGCCGCCTTCGAGTTTAAGCCCGCTTATGCTGACTATTTCTTCGGCTCCAAAAGATACGGCAAGCATAGAATCCGTGCTTCCGACTTCTGCCACCGCATAAATACTTCCAACTGCTTTTCCAAAAGTAAATGTGTCGTCATTTGTAAAGCCGCTTACACTGAACGAGTTCACGTCGCTTGCAATGCTGATAACGTCGGAGCCGTCTTTGACATCAACTGTGGCATCAGCCGCGCCCAAAGAAATTATGTTCGAGCCTGCGCCGCCGTCGATATATGCCGCGCCGCTTGCAAAGATTGTATCTGCTCCACCGCCGCCGTATACCGTGCCGCCGCTGACCGAAATGAAATCTGCTTGCGAGCCGCCGTAAATCGTGCCTTTGCCCGTGATTGACGTTCCTTTGTCACTGCCGATAATGTAAGAATCGCCCGTGCCGCCGTTAATTGAAATGCCGCCGCTTTGTGTGACTGCAGAAGCGTCTATCGTTGTGAAAGTTCCTGCGTTGAAAGCACTTGCTGTTGTAAAGTCTTTGACAAGCGTTACTTTGTCGGTACCCGAAACAATCGAAGTCGCCGTGTAAATGTAAGTGCCCGCGTCGCTTGTCAAAGAAACAGGCGTTGTGCCACTGAAAGTTATCGAGTTGCTGTTGTCGAAATTGAGTTTAAAGCCGCCGTCCAAGATGTCGAGCTTGGAGCCGTCCAGAATCGGGCTGAAACCTGCCGCCAATTTTAAGCTGTCGCCTTCGCCGTAGCCGCTGATTGAATCCGCGCCGCCGCTGTAGATAAAGGTATCTGCTTTGTTTTCAGTGCCGACAAGAGTATCATCGCCCGCACCGCCGTCGAGACTGCCGCCTTCTTTGCCCGATTTGATGTAGTTGTTGAGATCGTTGCCCGTGATTTTTACAGCCGCAGTTACTGCCGAGCCGTCGATTGATTCAAGCGAAGAATATTGCGCGGTTGTTGCGTCAAAGCTTCCTGTGATATCTGCTCTGAGCGTCGCACTTGTCTTGTCGCTGTTCAAAATCGCGTCTTTGGTGTAGATGTAATCGCCGATATTTACAACTGCCGAATCATTGAAAGTGAGTTTGTTTGTGCCTTCATTGTTAAACTGAATCGTGAATTTACCGTCGGAGGCTGTGAGACTTGCTCCGTCCGTCGGAGCAATGATTCCGTCGTCTCCCGTCAAGCTGACGAGGTCGCCCGAAGCAAAGTCGCTGACAGTTGCCGTGCCGCCGGCGTAGTAGAACGTATCATTTCCTGCGCCGCCCGTGATTGAAATTGCAGAGCCGTTGATTGAAATGAAATCTGCACCCGCGCCGCCGTCGATTGAAACGGTCGAGCCGCTGTTGACGATTGAATCATCTCCGTCGTCGCCGCCGATTGTCACGCTTGCCGCAGTGTTGTAAATCGAATCCGCGCCTGCGCCACCAACGATTGAAACTTCCGTGCCGCTGTTGGAAATGTAATCGGCATCTGCGCCGCCGTCAATCGTCACGCTCGCCGCGCTGTTGATAATCGAATCTGCGCCCGCGCCGCCCGTGATTAAAAGTTTGGACGCGTAGTTTGTGATTGAATCATCGCCCGCGCCGCCGTTGATTGAGACGCTCTCAATGTAGTTTGTAATGTTGTCCGCAACGCCCGAACCCGTGAAAGTCGTAACGGAAGCTGTGGCACCGCTAAGCGACACCAACTCAAAATTGTAATTGCCGCCAAGCCCGACTGCTATTCCGTCCGCGCTAAAGTTGTTTGCCGTCAAGCTGAAATTGCCGCCGCCGACAGAAATTCCTTTTCCGTTTCCTATGCCGCTGAGCTGTAACGAATCGTCATAGCGCAAAATTCCGTCGGTAGGAGATTCATTTTTTTCATAAACGAGCGTAGCACTGTCGCCGAGATTTCCCATGCCGTCCGCGAAATTGCTGAACAAAGTTGTAGTAGTGCCGCTGGAAGGAACAAGTTTCACAACGCCGTAATCATTCGCAACGGAAGCTCCGCTTGCAACTTCGACGCCCCAACCTGTCAGATCGTCGGCACTTGCATTTTGGAAAGTGAGTGTGCCTGTCGTAACGCTTAACGGGACGGGCAGAGTGGTTTCAATTTTATAGCCGCCGAAGTCAATCGTTATCGATTTGCTGATTGAAATTGCGTCGCTTTTAATTTCGGCATCTTTAAGCAAAGTAATTGTTGCACCGTCGGCAACTTCAGTTGAATTAATCGCATCTAAAAGACTGCCGTAATAAGTTTCTTGTTCGCCTGTTGCAGGCTCCACAACATTTGCGCCGCCGGCAGAAGAACCCGTGGCTTTTACCGCATAAAACTCTGTTTCTTCGCCAACGAAGTCGTATTGCCCGCCGTTAAAGCTTGACGGTTCGTCAGTAAGGAGTTTCGCAACCGCTTGAGTCGAAGTTGAAGTATCTTCCGCCATCTTGTTTTTTGCCTCGTCCTTAACGGCAATACTCGAAATGACGACGTTGCTGTCGGTTCCTTTGCCGCCGACGGTTGCGCCCTCCACAACATTAATCGGGTTTTCGACAATCGCGCCGTTGACAACGAGTTGGTCGTCTTCTTTTTTGCTTTGATAGTCAATGGCGTTGCTGCCTTCGCCCTCTGAAGAGAATTTGCCGCCGTAAAGTGTCGTTTTGGTTGTGGAATCGGAATCATTTCCTATCGACAACGCAAAATCTGTGCCCGAAATTTCAATGTCGGAAGCAGTTTTCTTTGACTTGTTGCCGTTCTCGTCGCCGCCGATTATAACTTCAACGTCGCCCGTCGGAGCAATGTCAATTCCCACAACTTTTTCTGCAGAGTCGTCATCAGCGGCGGGCTCAACCCAATTTGCGTTTTCTGCTACGTTAGGCATAAAAATTGGTGGATCAGTTACGCCTCCTTGAGCATTTTGACCGCCGCCTTCTATTGTCTCTGTCTTTGAAAATAAGTTATTAAGCTCGGTGGTATCTTTAGTATAAAAACCGCGAATTTTGCCGCCGATAACGTTAAGCAAGCCCGCGAGCATTTTAATGCCCGTCTTGCCGATTATCGAGCCGCTGAAGATTTTAGTTTGCTTTGCACCCGCGAGATTTTGAACGGCATTGTATCTTGTAACGATCTTGCCGCCTCTCATGTTGAAGACGCCGCTGTTTTGGATGGCATCAAAATAATAACTTTCTACTGCGCCGCCGCCTGCCGAGTCGATTAAATTTAATTCGCCGCCCGCACTTATGGAAATAAGCGCGCTGTTGGTGTCGGCATTTTTTTTGTAAAGAACTTTGCCGTTCAAATCAATACTTACTTTGTCGGAAATGTTGATGGCGGTTTCTTCGGCGTCTTTGAGCAATTTGATTGTGTCGCCGCTTTCGGCAAAGCTTAAGGCGTTTTCGAGCGTCGTGTAGAATTTATTTCCGCCGATTGACGCAACCGCATTTACGGGTTTATCTACCTTATGCGAATAGTAACTGGTTTTGCCGTCGAGAGACATTGTAAATTTGGCTTCTTCGGCGATCATTTTTGCTACTTGTTCTGCGCCGACATAAAGTTTTGTGCCGTCCAAGAATTCGTACTCGGTATTTTCGTCAACATACTCCGAAAGATCGCTGTTGAATATGCCGCCCGTGATTGAGAGAGTGCCGCCGTCAACCGTAACCGAGCCGGTGACTTTGCCTGTTATTTCGCTGTCGCTTAAAGTCAAGTTGCCGCCCGAAGCAACAGTAATGTCGCCCGCGAAAGTTTTTCCGTTTAAGTCAATGGTTGCGGTGTCGGAAACGCTGATGTTTTCTTCGACATCGACGAGTAATTGAATTGTGCCGCCTGTCGTCAGCGCGTCGCTGAGTGTGTAGAATTTTCCTTCGCCGATTTGCGCAACGGGAGAATAAGTTTTCTCCGTGTCGCCAATTTTTACGGAGATATTTTCGCCGCGAACTCCTTCAAGCACGACAACATTACTGCCGTCCGTGAACTTGACATTATCGCCGTCAACTTCAATCGTCGGAGTGTTTGTAAACTCAATAATATCCGTGCCCGCTTCGTAACCGCTGATTGTGTCGGTACCTGCACTTGCGACAAAAACGTCTGCTTTTCCCGTCGCGCCGACGAGCGAGTCTGCTCCTGCGCCGCCGTCGAGAGTGCCGCCTTCCGTTCCCGCAATGATAACATTATCCTCATCGTTGCCTTTGATTGAAATTGCGGTTGTGACAGCCGACGCGTCAATCGTCTGATAATTGGTTCCGCTTCCGTCGAAAACGTTCGCATGATTTGCGGCAAGCGTAATGCCTTCGCCCTTCTTGCCTATTGAAGTTGCCGTGTAAGCGAAAGTGTCATTGCCTTTCGTAATTTCAACCGCCGACGCATCTTTGAAGGTCAAGGAATTGTTTTCGGAAAACGCAAGCACTAAGTTACTGTCGACTTGCTTGATGTTGTCAAAGCTTGTCGGAGCCGCAATATCATCAGACGACAAAATAACGGTGTCTTTCTTTTCGCCCGTGTCGTTTGGATTGTCTGCGGAAAGGTAACCGTCGATTGTGTCATTGCCGCCCGAATAAGCAAAGGTATCTGCTCCACCGCCGCCAATGAGTAAATCATCGCCCGCGCCGCCGTCAAGATAATCGTCGCCCGTATAGCCGTAAAGGGTATCATTACCTGCGCCACCGTCGATTGATACACCGCCATCGCCCGCTATGAGTTCATCATCATTCGTGCCGCCCAAAATTTTTTTAACTGTGTTGCCACTGTTTTTCAATCTGATGTAAAGTTTAGAAGTAGCTTCGCTCGCGTCAATGGTTGTATAATTTCTGATTGAAGCTCCAATTAAAGCTTGTTCAGATTCATCAAGATAACCACCACTAACATTATTAATGGCATCAACAATGACCTTGCCATATTTTGTGGTATCAGTAAGTTTCCAAGTTTCGTTATTTGTGCCAGATGATTGAAGAGTCGCAATGGGTTTATTAACTTCCTCTGCACTACTAAGTCCCCAACTTTCATACTCTTCGTCTAATGGTTGCCATTCTTTATTGATGATATATTTTAATTTGCCTTCATGTTCAACCCAATAACGTCCGCCATTACTGAAAAGATCGCTATTTACTGTACTTTTTTTAGAAAAGCGTTGGAGATCAAAAGTGAGGTCGTCCGCACGAGTCGCTGTGGTTGGGGTAATTTGTTCCCGCAAAAAATTTTTTCCGTCCATGAAATTCTATGCCCCTTTCATGTCTTCCGTTGCCGAGCAGGTTCTTTAAAAAAAATTTCTCGTCGAATCTCTGTGGGGGCAAAGTTTCTTCGACAAATTTTTTCTCGGTAGCCGTCTCGGCATAAAAATAACCTGAGTCGCGCCACAGTCCGAGCGACTGCCGCGACGTTCGAGTGATTTTCTTTATCAACCTCCTTTAACATTTGATTTTTGTTCGACTCGCTTTGTGCATTGTAACCGATCAGAATCTGTTTGTCGATCACTTTTTTAGAAAATTTTTTGACAAAAAAAAAGAGCCCGTGAGTTTTTCACGAGCTCTAAATTTTTTTTAAAGGTTGTTGACGACGCCGGCAAATAAAATTGTGCCCGATTCAACGTCGCGAATCATGAACAGGAACGGACGCTCGGCAAGGAAATAAACTCTGCGCGGCGGACGAGGATCGGGAGTTGCGGTTGCTTCGACCATTACAATTTCCGTGACGGCGGCGGCTTCGGTGCCCGACTCGTCAACCTTGACTTTCGCCCGATGCTTGGCGTTATCAATCTTAAGCGGCGTGCCGTTGACGATATTAAAAAATTCCGCGCCGTCCGTGAAAGATTTTTCAATGCCCATTGCCTTAAGATTTTCGACAAGATTATTTTCAATGTCGAGTTCAAATTTCGGCAGGCGAACGACAACTTCACCGTCAAAGGCGGGAGTTTTTTTCAAGGCGTCAAGAAAATCTGCGCGGGCAGAAAAATTTTCTCCATTCCAAAGCTCGGCAATATTCAAAGCGTCTTCGTCAACGGGCAGAATCAGATACATTGCGGCACCCGCGCTGTAAGGAATTTCAATGCCCTTAAATTTTTCGTCTTCGCAGTAAGAAATTTGTTCCTCAAAAGTTTTGCTCATCATGTCGACTTTTTTAATCGAGCCGTCACGATTTTTAAAATCGCGTTTGAAAGTTTGACGCGCCTTGAAAGGCATTGCCCATTTGCCTTTGAAATAAACGACGTTAAGCAAATCGGTCAGCGTGGCGGCGTTGGCAATGGAATTGTAATTCGGGATAAAACCGTTCGTCTTGTCGGAAACCCAAGCGGAAATTTTTTGCTTCTCGCCGCGCAGGTTGTTTTCAAAATCGGCTTGGCGCACGTCAGATTTGTAAATGTCGGTCACAACTTGCTTAAAATTTTTGTCGAGCCCGCGCCCGATAATTTTTTTGTCGACAAGCAAAAGATTTGACTCCATAAAAAGATTTTCGCCGCGATAAATTTTTTCGGCAGACTCGGAGAAATTTTTGTGGCAGTCATTGAGATTTTCTACGTTATCGGCTTCCAGCGCGTGTAAAATTTCTTGGCGGGTATCGCCGCTTGCGCCGTTCGCCAAAATACTCAACGCCGCATTGATTCCGTAAGGCGAATAGAAAATATTTTCGTTTTTGTCGAGAGTCGCGAAGTATTTCCAACAAAATTCCTCAACGCTCGTCGAAAGATTCCGCGCAGGTTCACGTTCAACAATTTTTTCCGCCGCGCAGGCAAAACTTGATAAACTCAGCAAAAGAATCACCGCCATAAAAAATTTTTTCATAATCAATCCTCCCCAAAAAAAAAATTGTTAGCGATTAAAATTCTAACCACTAACAACTAACAACTAACAACTAGAAATTATCCTTTAGCTTTGAGTTCTTGGAGTTTCGGACCCATAATGCGCTTGTAAGCCTCGACGCCCGGCTGATTGAAGGCGTCAACATTCAAAAGTTCGCCTTCATAAGCAACCGACATCGCAAGCAGATACATTAATTCGCCGAGATGATATTCGTTGATTTCGGGGAGCGTGAAGCAGGCGTTGAAACGTTTGTTGGACTTGAGAGCGTCCGCGTTGGATTGACGAGCAACTTCGAGAGCATCGCCCATTTTTACGCCCGAAATATCCGCGAGTTTTTTGACGTTCGGGAAAACGTTCGGGATTGTCAAATCGTTTGCCCACTTCGCAACTTTGATGAACTGAACAACTTTATCAAGCGTGCCTTCCTGATGCTGTTGGGTCTGGGAGTGCATATCGGTTGTGCCGACTGCGACAAGCGGCGTGCGTCCTTCGCAAACTTCGTTGCCTTCTTTGTCGAATTGCTTGCCGAGAGATTCAGCCAAAAGTTGGATATACCATTCGGACAAAGATTTGAGATAATCGCCGTAAGGCATAAGAACTTCGATATTGCGTCCATGTTTTTTGTAAGCCGCAACTTTCAGAGCCGCATTGAGCATTGCAGGATTCTGCCAGATGTCGTCGTTTTGGCAAGCCTTATCCATGTCCTGCGCGCCCTGCAAGAATTTTTCAATGTCCATGCCGATAACAGCCGCCGTCGAAAGACCGACTTCGCAGAAAACGGTAAAACGTCCGCCGACGCCGTCGGGAACAGCAAAACATTCCCAGCCGTTGTCAACCGCAATTTGTTTAAGGAGAGTTTTCTTCTCCATGTTGGGATCAGTTACAGCAACGATTTCGACTTCAATATTTTCATCTTTCTTGAGAGCGTCAAGGATAACCATGAAATTGCTCATTGTGTCGAGAGTGCCGCCGCTCTTAGAAATGCAAATCAACATGACTTTGAACTTATGATCGATTTTCAAGTTCGGGTCGTGGCTGTGCGAAATTTCGGGATTGTTATGATTGTATTTTTTATCGTGCGAGTGTTCATGACCAAGTTCATGGTGCATTGCGTGATGATGTGCCGCCGCCATAGCTTTAAGATGATTGATGATGTCGCCTGTTCTGCGCGGGTCGATATTTTGTCCGCTGAAATAAACTTTCGGCAAGCCCTTGCGCTGTTCGGGCGTCCAAGTGTTCCAAAATTCTCCGCAGAAAATGTCGAAGAGAACTTTATTGCCCAAGAAGGAGCCGCCGATACCGAGCGAAACAACCGCATCAACGTTGTTGCGGATTTTTTCGGTGAAGTCGTGAAGGCGTTGAATGCTGGCGGGCGAATTGAGATTGAGTTTGCCGTTTTCTTCGGTGATGTAGGGGAGTTTGGAGAAATAAACTTTTTCGGGCGCGCCGTCTTTGCTGAGATGCGCTTTGATAAAGCCCGTTTCGCGCATGACTTTCATGGCTTCGTGCGCTTTTCTGAGAGCGTCAAAGTCGATGTCTGCTTCGGTGACTTTGCCTTCGCCGAAAAGATTATCATAATCGAAACTGAAACCGGATTTTAAAGTAAGAGCCATCAAAAATTCTTCCTTTCAAATTCCAAAAACATTAACCACTAACCATTAACCTTAACCCATTGAAAAAAATTACACGACGGAAGCGACAATGTCTGCTGCCTCTGCCTGAATTTGCTTGAGATGATCTGCGCTGACGAAACTTTCAGCATAGACTTTGCACATGTCTTCGGTGCCGGAGGGACGAGCCGCGAACCAACCTTGATCTGTAACGACTTTCAAGCCGCCGATAGATGCGCCGTTGCCGGGAGCTTTTGTGAACTTGCCGGTAATTTTCGCGCCTGCAAGAGTGTCGGCTTTAAGATTTTCGGGAGCCAATTTGCCGAGAGCCGCTTTTTGATCGGGAGTGGCGGGCGTATCTTTGCGAGCATAGAAAAATTCGCCGAATTTATCGGTAAGTTCTTTATGATGTTCGGAAGGATTCTTGCCGGTCTTGGCAGTAATTTCGACGGCGAGCAAGTCCATAATGATACCGTCTTTATCGGTTGTCCAAACGCTGGCGTCTTTGCAGAGGAAAGATGCTCCCGCAGATTCTTCGCCGCCGAAGCCCATTGAACCATCAAACAAACCGTCAACGAACCATTTGAAGCCGACGGGAACTTCACAGAGTTTGCGTCCGATGTCCGCCGCAACTTTATCAATCAGCGAGCTTGAAACCAAAGTTTTGCCGACCATGGCATCTTTGCTCCAGCCGGGACGATTCGTGAACAAATATTTAATCGCAACTGCAAGATAATGATTCGGATTCATCAAACCTTGCGGAGTAACAATGCCGTGACGGTCATAGTCGGTGTCGTTGCCGAAAGCAATATCATATTTATCTTTCAGCGCGATAAGATTAGCCATAGCGAACGGCGAGGAGCAGTCCATACGGATTTTGCCGTCATGATCGGGCGGCATGAAGGAGAAGGTATAATCAATGTCGGGATTGACGACTTTGATGGGATTTTTAATTTTGTAGACTTCGTTAATCAAATCCCAGTAGAAAATGCCGCTGCCGCCGAGCGGATCCGCGCCGACGTTCAAACCGCTGTTAATGACGGCGTCCATATCGATAACTCTGCCGAGAGCCTCGACGTAAGGTTTCATATAATCCATGAAGTGAACATTGTCGAGTTTAATTGCGCGTTCAAAAGGAATGCGTTTAACAACTTTGTCAACGCCTTGCGCAATAATTTCGTTGGCGCGATTTTGGATTATCTTTGTAGTTTCCGCGCTTGCGGGGCCGCCGGTTGTCGGATCGTATTTTATGCCGCCGTCCGTCGGAGGATTATGCGAAGGCGTGATAACGATACCGTCAGCCTGTTTTGCTTCTTTGCGCTCGTAATTGTGTGCAAGAATTATGCGCGAAACAACGGGCGTAGGAACGGGTTTAAAATCTTCTTGGAGAATAATTTCGACGCCGTTAGCCGCCAAAACTTCGACGCAGGAACGGAGAGCGGGCTCGGAGAGAGCGTGAGTATCCGCGCCAATGTAAAGCGGTCCTTGAATTTTTTCGGCAGTACGATATTCGTAGACAGCTTGCGCAATGGCGAGAATGTGTTGTTCGTTGAAGCTGTGGAGCTTGGAACTGCCACGGTGTCCCGAAGTGCCGAACGCGACGCCCTGAGTTTTATTCTCCGGGTCGGGTGCGAGTGTGTAGTAATCGCTGATCAAGGACGGAAGGTTGACAACTGTTTTACTCATAATGAGTCCCCCTTTGGTTAAAAAATTTTTATTCACATGCTCTTTGCGAGCGGAGTTTTCAATTTATTTTTCTGAAATCGTAAAGGATAATTGAACGATTTTCGGAAGCGAAATATTTTGCGTTCAGTTGAAAATTATTTTGCGCCATTGACTTAATCAAAAAGTCTTCGGTGAAGTCGGTTAGGAAAGGATTTTTCCATCTCCGATTGGCGTTATTTTCTTTGTCGACGGGGCGGCAAATCATTAAAATTTGTTTTTGCGCGGCATTGCACATGTCAGCCAAAAACTGCGGGAGCGGCTCGACAAACTCGGCGGTAAAAGCGCAAAGAATTGAATCGGCTTTTATGTCGGGAAATTCTCCGTCGTTGAAGTCGCAAACAATAATTTCTTCGTCATGTTTTTTGAAGTCGACGGGAAAATATTTCACGCCTTCGGGACAAATTGACTTGACGAATTTTGAATTTCTGCAACCCAAATCCATTAAGCTTTTACAATCGGGAATTAATTTTTCCATTGCAAATTTCAACCTTGAGTCATTGCGCGACGGATTGTTGTAAGAAGAATCAAAATCGGAAAGATTGTTGACCCGATAACCCAAAAGCCGCATTTGTTCTTTCTTGTAATTTTTTATTTCGTCAAGGAGCGGTTGATAGAGATAAAGTCTTCCGACGCCGTCAGCTTCCTGCTGAATGCCCACATCGGGGAGGTTGCCGTTAGCCTCGATAAGCACCGGTTCATTTTTGTTATTTACGGCAATGTCCCAACCGATATGGCGCAGTTGCGGAATCATTTTTGACGCCTTTTTAACCAGAGAACATACTTTTTTCCAGCAAGGATATTGAAAACCCTTAAAAGTTTTTCCGCTGTCGGCATGTTTTTCAACAAATTCATGTTCGCCGGACAATCCGTCTGACGTGATTATCCCGGTTTTGGGATCTATAATGACAGAATATCCTCCGCCGACACGAACATTATCGACAATCCCGCCTGCCCTGCCGAATCTGCCGCTTGTCGCCAAAATATGAACTACATTGTGAATGTCAAGGATCGTGTACAAGCGAATTGTGTTGACTGTATCGGGGCAAAACTCCGACAAAGTTTCATGTTGCACAACAATTTCTTCCAAAAGTCGATTTTGATTTCTTAAGGTTGCAAAAACCTGTTCGAGATTTTCATTTGAATTTACGGCAATAATTTTTGCTCCTTTTCCGAAGCTGCCGAAAGCAGTTTTGGAGAAAAAGCGCGGATGTTTTTCAATGAAGATTTTAAATTCCTCAAAAGTACAACTGCGGGTATAAAGCCAATCTCTGCGGAGAAATGCAGAAAATAATTTGTTTGTTTCGGATTTATCGTTTGCCAATGTTCTGGAATAATAATCGTTGCATATTGTTCGAGTTAATAAGGCATGTCGTTTCGTTCTGAATTCGGCGCGAATTTCAAACGACTTCTTGTAAAACTCAAAGTCAAAATAATTATCTTCATCGGCACCGATTTTTACGGCAAAAAGGAGATAATCACAGAAATAAACATTCAAATCCGTCTTGGTTTTTTTGAGCGGTTTCTGAGAGGAAAATTTTTTGCTGAAAGTTTTATATGCCTTATCAAATTTCTCTTCCGACCATTTTTTCTCGGCGCGCAACTTTTTAATTGTTGTCGCGTCCAATTCAAAATCGTCTCCGAAATAATCTGACGGAATAAATTCCTCTTTCAACTTGTCGGGAACTTCGACGGGGAATTTCAAGCCCAAGAATTGGCAGGCTTTAAAAACTCCTTCCGACAAACCGTAAACATTTTTTTCGGTTGTCATAAAGTTTCCTTTATCAGCCGCGAATAATCGCAAGTAATTCGTCGCGCTTTGTTTCCATAAGTTTTTTGTCGCCGCGAGATTCGACATTCAAGCGAATAAAAGGTTCCGTCTGCGAGCCGCGCAGATTGAATCGCCAATCGTCAAAGTCAATGCTGAGTCCGTCAATGCGATAAACCCTGCCGCCCGCGCCGTAAATTTTTTCAATCTTCGCCATGATCTCTTTGACTTTTTCGGTGCTTGAAACTTTGGTATTAATTTCGCCGGAGACAGGATATTTCGCAATTCTGTCCGCCATAAGCTCCGAAAACTTTTTATCGCTCTTGCAAAGGAGTTCCAAGATCAAAAGCCAAGGGATCATGCCGCTGTCACAATAATAAAAATCGCGGAAGTAGTGATGCGCCGACATTTCGCCGCCGTAAATCGCATTTTCCGCCCGCATTAATTCCTTTATGTAAACATGTCCCGAACGAGACATAATCGGCTTGCCGCCGAGATTTTCCACAATATCAATCGTATTCCAAATGGCGCGAGGATCATAAATAATTTTCTCGTCGCAGTTTTTCTCAAGAAAAGCTTCGGCAAGAAAACCGACCATGTAATAACCTTCGATAAAGCCGCCCGTCTCGTCGAAGAGGAAGCAACGATCAAAATCGCCGTCAAAAGCAATGCCGCAAGCCGCTCCGCTCTCGATAACCGCCTTTGAAGTTTCTGCGCGGGCATCTTGGAGCAGAGGATTAGGGACGCCGTTCGGAAAATAGCCGTTGGGATTGTTATGAACTTTGACAATCTCAAAAGGCAAAAATTTTTCCAACTCATTTATAATCGGACCTGCCGAGCCGTTGCCGGTGTTGATGACGACTTTAAGCGGCTTAAGATTTTTCACGTCGACATAGGAAAGGAGACATTTTATATAATCGGGCAGAATGTCAATCCTGCGGACGGTGCCCGTTGCCTTTCTGAAAGACCAATCGCGACTTTCGTCCTCAACCGCCGCCTTGACTGCCAACAAACCTGTTTTGGGAGCGATGGGGCGAACGCCTTTGCCGACAAATTTCATGCCGTTATATTCTTTCGGATTGTGTGAAGCGGTTATCATAATCCCGCCGTCGAAGTCATGAAAGCCCGTCGCGAAATAAATCATTTCCGTGCCGCATTGCCCGATGTCATAAACGTCGCAGCCCGATTCGGTAAGTCCGCGAGCCAGCGCGTCAAAAAGGGTCGAGCCCGAAAGTCTGATGTCGTGCCCGACGGCAATTTTTTTTGCATTGAAAAGTTCGGGAAAAATTCTGCCGACGCGATAAGCAAGCTCTTGATTGATGCTTTCGGGATAAATTCCGCGAATGTCATACGCGCCGAAGCCGGAGGTATTAACCGCCATACCCGCACACTCCTTTTTAAAATTTCACTGTTCGTAGTTGTGGCTTGTATTCTATTCGACAGAAAATTTTCCTGTTAAATTGGCAGAAAATTTTTAAGGAATTTTTTGATAATGAGTAATGAGCAATTAGTAATGAGTAATGAAAACCTAAATTTTAAATCATGTTGCCGACGGTTCGATTTGTGCCGTTGATATTTATCGGAGTCGAGTCAGAAACATTTTTGAGAATAATTTTTCCCCCGCCGTTGATTGTGAGTGTAAGCGTATCGTTTTTGAAAGTCGCCTTCTTATAATCGACGGCGCGATCTCTTTTATCGAGAATTTGCAACATGTCTCCCGCCGAAAAATCGGTAATGACATCGTTGCCATCGCCTGCGCGGAAAATAAAAATGTCGTTGCCATCTCCGCCCGTGAGTGTATCATTTC
>CALFJC010000150.1 GCA_937877655.1 uncultured Selenomonadales bacterium | reverse complement strand
CAGCGGAGTTAAAAATTCGGGCAATTTGCCGACCGAAGATTTTCCTTATCACAACAGAAATCAATCGATTAAATTAACGGTTCCGCCGCTCGCAACAATTTATTTGAAAAATGACGTGCCGCAGGATTATCTTGACAAGGCGGAGTAAATTCTAACGAAAAAAATTTTTCCTCAAAAATAACTGACATACAGGAGGGAGTTATTGATATGAAAGTTCTTTATGTGGCGTCGGAAGCGGTTCCGTTCGTGAAAACCGGCGGTCTCGCCGATGTGGCAGGTTCACTCCCAAAAGCTCTTAAGGAGCAGGGCGTTGATGTTCGCGTTATCCTCCCGAAGTTCAGCAAAATCGGCGAGAAATATCGCGAAGGCATGGAGCATGTTTACGACGGGACAATCCCCGTTTCTTGGCGCACAAAATACGTCGGCATTGACAAATACGAACTTGACGGCGTAACTTATTATTTCGTTGACAACGAGGAATATTTTGCTCGCGAAGGGCTTTACGGCTATGATGATGACGCCGAGCGTTATTCTTTCTTCTGCCGCGCAGTTCTGAATTGCCTGCCCGCACTTGATTTTTTCCCCGACGTTATCAATGCCAACGACTGGCACGCCGCGCTTGTTCCCGTCCTGCTGAAACTTGAACATCAAGGCGACGAGCGTTACGAAAAAATCAAAACCGTTTACACGATTCACAATCTGAAGTATCAAGGCGTCTTCACAAAAGATATTATGGGCGACGTGCTTGGTCTCGATTGGAAATATTTCAACAACGGCGACCTTGAATTCTATGATGCCGTCAATTTCATGAAGGGCGGAATTATTTACGCCGATTATGTCTCGACAGTCAGCAAAACTTATGCGCAGGAAATTCAATATGAATATTTCGGCGAACACCTTGACGGGCTCCTTCGCAGTCGCAAGGACGATCTTTATGGCATTGTCAACGGCATTGATTATGACGTTTATAACCCCGCGACAGATAAAAATTTGTTCGTGAACTATGACGCCTCCGATGCCTACGCCGCGTTTGACAAGAAATGCGAAAACAAAATCAAACTCCAAGAGTTGCTCGGACTTCCGCAAGGCAGAAAAATTCCGATTGTCTCAATGGTTACCCGTCTCGTTGCGGCTAAAGGTCTCGATCTCGTTGTCCGCATGATGGACGAACTTTTACAGCATGAAGATTTCCAATTTGTTTTGCTCGGCACCGGCGACAAAGTTTATGAAGATTGGTTTAAAGGCTTGGCTTGGAGATATCCGCAAAAAGTTTCCTCGAATATTTATTTCTCTTACGAACTTGCGCAGAGAATTTATGCCTCATCCGACATTTTCCTTATGCCTTCCAATTACGAACCTTGCGGCATCGGACAACTTATCGCCATGCGTTACGGCGCGGCTCCCGTTGTTCGCGAAACGGGCGGCTTGAAAGATACCGTTCAGCAATATGACAAGTACACCAAACAGGGCAACGGCTTTGTCTTCTCGAATTACAACGCGCATGAGATGATGTACGCTCTTAAACGTGCTCTGTCGACTTACGCGCAATTTGAAGTTTGGCTCCAAATTTCTTCCAACGCAATGAACAGCGATTACAGCTGGAAAAATGCGGCTCGCGAATACATTGAACTCTATGATAAATTGATCAACAGCTGAAATTTTGGCGATTGAAATTATAAAATCCGTCGGGAAAAAAAGCTCGGCGGATTTTTTTTAATTAGGAATTAGGAATTAAGAATTAGGAATGAAAAGCGAAAACCCGGCGCACATGGACGTGCGCCGCCCGCGTCCGCCGCAGGAAGCGGCGT
>CALFJC010000149.1 GCA_937877655.1 uncultured Selenomonadales bacterium | reverse complement strand
GAGTCCGCAATTTTCACAGCGAACATATTCGCAGGCGTCGAGATTCTTCATTCCGAAAAATTTTTTCATGAAAGGGCGCATTTCTCCGCCGCAAACGAAGCAATTCATATAATCATCTCCGAAAACTCTTTAAAATCGCGCAAATTTTGCGGACATCATCTTCTTTTAAGCCACCATACATGGGCATACTCAAAACTTGTTGCCCGATTTCATTTGCAACGGGCAAATTCGCAGGATTTGACGAATTTAGTTGCCGATAACAAGTAAAATCACTGCAAAGCGGATGAAAATATTTCCGAGCAAAGACATTGAACTTTCTGAACTCGTCGTAAACGAAATCCCGCGACCGCCCGAAAGTTTTTTCGTCAATGCGAATCACATAATATTGATAGTTCAGCTTGACGCCCGCGCAGGTCGGCATAATTTTTATTCCTTCAACGTCGGAGAGCTCTTCATTATAAATTTTGTGCAGAAAAATTCGTTTTTGCCGCTCGTCCTCAACGTAATTGAGCATAATTCTGCCAATCGCCGCCCTAATCTCGTCCAATTTGCCGTTTATGCCGGGCATAACGACTTCTTCTTCATTTTTTATCCCGAAATTTTTAAGCAAATCGATTCTCTGCTTGAGATTTTTATCGCCGTGAACAAGTGCGCCGCCTTCGACGGTATGATAAAGTTTTGTGGCGTGAAAGCTGAACATGGAGATATCTCCGAAATTTCCGATGCCTTTTCCGCCAATTTCCACTCCGAAGGCGTGCGCGGCGTCGTAAATCACTCTTAAGCCGTAACGATCCGCAATTTCTTGAATTTTTTCCACGTCGCAAGGAATTCCGAAGACATGAACGGCTAAAATCGCGGTTGTGTGCGGCGTAATCATTGATTCGATTTTATTTGCGTCGATATTCATTGTTTCGGCGTCAATATCGCAAAAAATTGGCGTGATATTGTTCCAACTCAAGACATGGGGCGTTGCGGCGAAGGTAAAAGGCGTCGTAATGACTTCGCCGCTCAATCTCAGGCTTTGACAGGCAACAATCAAGGCGATTGTGCCGTTATTGAACAGAGAAAGGTAAGGAACGCGCAAAAAATCGGTTAATTCGCGTTCAAGCATGGAATGTTGCGGTCCGTTATTGGTAAGCCACTTAGAATTCCAAATATCCTGCAATTTTTCCGTGACTTCTTCGATTTTCGGGAAAACCGGGCGCGTAACATAAATTCTTTCCGCAAAAGGTTCAATTTTTGTCATTGGAATGCTCCTTTTTCTTATTAATTTTCTCCGCCGCCTTCGGATCAATCTTTTCAAGATAATTTATGGGGATTAAGCGGGGATTTTTATTGGAAAGCTCGTAACACTTGCGATAACTGAGCTCTGCTTCGGAAATTTTGCCTTGTTCGTCGAAAATATCGCCCTGCAACTTATAAGCGACGGGATTTTTCTCATCAATCGACAAAGCGCGGTTAATATCGTCGAGAGCAAGCTGAAATTCGCCGCGCATATGGCGAACGTCCGCCCGATTTAAGAAATTATAAAGATTTTCGGGGTCTTTTTCGACGGCGGCGTCTGAATCGGCGAGTGCTCCGTCATAATCGCCGCAAATAGCCTTCGCCCGCCCGCGAATTCCGAGACATTCTGCAATATCGTCTTGATTTTTGGCATTTAGGGCGCGTTGAATTTGTTTTAAAGCCAATTCGCCCTGTCCGTAGTCGTTATAAATATCTGCGTTGATTCGGAGTTGAGTAGCCGCTTTAATTTTGGCGGAATCGGCGTTGGATTTTATTTTTGTCCAAGATTTTTTCCTTGCCGCGTCTGAATCGTGAATTTTTTTGCGAATTGCGGGGTTTTCATTGAGATAAGCCGCCGTGACAACCGATTTAATCTTATCGCCGAGATTATACATAAGAGAAAGGGCTTTCAGTTCCCGATAAGCGGGTTCGTCCGTCAAGAAATCGATTTGATTGGAGTTTCCGCGCCGAAAATTCCAAGAATCGACATTATCGAAGTCGTGAAAAGCCTTTGACAAGCCGCCTGCGAAGTAATAAGCATTTTCGGCGGCGTTATTGTGGTCGGAGCCGGTGTTTATCGAGTGAAAAATTTCTTTTCCATCAATAAAAACCTTATAAGCGCGTTCAAACCTTTCAACCGTGACATGACCGCCACCGTAAGCCGTCATAAGCTCCGACATTTTGACTTCGCGCTTATCAGTGTCGGGGTGATCGCTTAAAGTTTCGTCACTTGAAACGTCGCTTGCGCTGAATTCCCAAATATCTTGTGTTTCGTAGCGAACATAATAGCCGAGGCGATTCATAGCCGCCGCCGCGCCGCCGGGATTGAAACCTGCGCTTGTCATAAGGTAAAAACCGCCTTCATCAGCGGCGTATTCGGCGGGCACGTTGATATTTTTCGCGATTGAGTAGCCGACCATGCCGTTAAATTTACTCCAATCGATATTTGATCCGTTATCGACGTTCATTCCGAGCATTATTGCGCCGAGAGACTGTGCAACGGCTTGCGCGTAGCTTTTTGCGGAGTGTTGTTCGAGCCCGTGAGTCATTTCGTGCGCCAAAACCGCCGCAATTTGATTTTCATCGAGATTCAGCCCGCGAATCAGCCCGCGATTTATGCTGATATAGTTCATCGGGTAGCAGGCGGCGTTAAATTTATCGTCGTCGTTGACATGCCACACGAACGGCAGGGAATTTACGCGCAATTCGTATTGTCCGCCGTTCACAAGGCGATTCATAATCGAATTTACAAGTTCAACGTCGCGGGGATTTTTATCGACGCCGTTTTTTTCAATATCCTGCCTGCGAACTTCCATTTGCGCGTTGACGTTGTTTCCGAGCGCGAGCATTTCCCTTAAAGTTGATTGATACGCCGCCAAAACTCCGAGAGCTTCCGCCGCGATTGCCCATGCGTCCGCCGCAAAAACCTGCGCGGGATTAAAAATAATCGCCGCCGTCATTAGAATTGCCATAAAAAATTTTTTCATCTCAATCACCTCCGTTTTAACGGAAATTGCATTGCTCGCGCCGATTATAGCAGAAAAATTGCTTTCGTGATATAATTCGCCCGTCAAAGTTAAAGGAGGAATAATTTATGTCAAAACTTAAGCAGGAGGCTCTGCAACTCGTTGAAGCGGCTGACGATGAAGAGCTTTTGGAAATGATTAAATTCATGGAGAAACAAAAAACTCGTCTTTCGCGTGAAGAACGGTTGGCAATCAAACAGCAGGCATATAAGGAATTACAGGAACTCATTAACCGTCACAATGTCAAAGTTCCCGACGATTTCGATTGCAAGAAAGAACTTGCGGAATATCGGGAGGAGCGTTTCGGCAATGCAAATTTTGGTTGATACAAATGTTATCGTCGATTACATTTTGAAGCGCGGGAATTTTTATGAATGCGCGAATAAAGTTCTTGAACTTTGCCAAGACGGGCTCGCGGACGGTGCTGTTTCGTCTCAGTCTGTCGCTGACGCATTTTATATTCTGCGCAAAGATTTCTCGGTTGCCGAAAGAAAAGCTTTTTTGCTGAGAATATGTCTAATTTTCCAAGTAGAATTCGTTGACAAGGAAAAACTTGTTGCGGCTCTCAAAGACGATACTTTTTCCGATTTTGAAGACTGCCTGCAAATGCAATGCGCCAAAAGTTTTCGCGCAGATTATATAGTTACGCGCAACGTGAAAGATTTTTCCGCGAGTGAAATTCCCGCCGTAACGCCCGAAGATTTTTGCAAGATCTTTACCGAAGGCGGCGATTAAATTTCGCGCTTTTAATTTCCCGCGCAGGCTGATATAATGTGGCGCGTTTAACAGGAGGCGAATTTTTATGGAGAAATACAATCCGCAAGAAATTGAAAAGAAATGGCAGGAAGTTTGGAACGCGCCCGAATATTATCGGACGGTTGAGGATGAGAGTCGCCCGAAATATTATGCGTTGGAAATGTTCCCGTATCCTTCGGGCAATTTGCATATGGGGCACGTCAGAAATTATTCAATCGGCGACGTGGTTGCGCGTTATCGCATGATGGCAGGTTATAACGTTTTGCATCCGATGGGCTTTGACGCCTTTGGAATGCCCGCCGAAAACGCCGCCATTGCTCACGGCGTCAAGCCCGGCGACTGGACTTTTGCCAATATCAAAAACATGACGGCGCAACAAAAGGCAATGGGGCTCGCTTACGATTGGGATCGTGAAGTCGAGACTTGCCGCGAGGATTATTATCGCTGGACGCAATGGCTGTTTGAACTTTTTTACAAACGCGGGCTTGCTTACAAAAAAGAAGCGTCCGTCAACTGGTGCGACACTTGCGGCACGGTTTTAGCCAATGAACAGGTTATTGACGGAAAATGTTGGCGTTGTGACTCCGACGTTCACAAAAAAAATCTCGCGCAATGGTTTTTCAAAATCACGGATTATGCCGAAGAACTTTTAGCCGATTTGGACAAACTCACGGGCTGGCCGAATCGCGTTAAAGTTATGCAGGAAAATTGGATCGGGCGGAGCGAAGGCTTGGAATTTTCTATGGAAATTCCCGCGCTCGGCGAAAAAATTTCTGTTTACACGACGCGCCCCGACACTTCTTTTGGAATAACTTTCCTTGCATTGGCTCCCGAACATTCGCTGGTTGAAAAAATCTGCGCGGTCTCCGATAAAGCCGACGAGCTTAAAAAATTCTGCGAAAAAGCCCGCAGTCAAAGCGACATTGAACGCACAAGTTCCGAATCGGAAAAGGAAGGAATTTTCACGGGGCTTTACTGCGTCAATCCTTTCAACGATAAAAAAGTTCCGATTTGGATAACGAATTACGTTGTCTTTGAATACGGCACGGGCGCGGTTATGGGCGTCCCGACTCACGACGAGCGCGATTGGATGTTTGCAACGAAATATAACCTTGAAAAAATTTTGGTTATCGACAATCCTAAGACGCCGCTTAAGCTTGAGGAAATGGATAACGCTTACATTGACGAGGGCATTTTGATAAATTCGGGCTCCTTCAACGGCATGAACAATCGCAAGGCAATTTCGGCGATAATCGATTGGGTTGAGGATAAAAAAATCGGCAAGCGGAAAATTAATTATCGCCTGCGCGATTGGCTGATAAGTCGTCAAAGATATTGGGGCGCACCTATTCCCGTGATTTACTGCGACAAATGCGGCGAAGTTCTTGTTCCGGAAGAAGATTTGCCCGTTAAATTGCCGGACGACGTTGAATTTAAGCAGGGCGCGTTGAGTCCGTTGTCGACGAGCAAAAAATTTAACGAGTGCACTTGTCCGAAATGCGGCGGGCACGCGCACCGCGAGACGGATACAATGGACACATTTATTTGTTCGAGTTGGTATTACATGCGCTACGCCGACCCGCACAACGATAAAAAGCCTTTCGACCGCGACAAAGTGAATTATTGGAATCCCGTTGATCAATATATCGGCGGCATTGAACATGCGATTTTGCATTTGCTTTACTCCAGATTTTTTACGAAGGTTTTGCGCGATGCGGGAATGCTCGATTATGACGAACCGTTTTCAAATTTGTTGACGCAGGGCATGGTTATAAAAGACGGCGCGAAGATGTCGAAGTCTCTGGGCAATGTTGTTTCGCCGGAAGAAATTATTTCAAAATACGGCGCGGACACTGCAAGATTGTTTATTTTGTTCGCCGCGCCCGTCGAAAGGGATTTGGATTGGAGCGATGAAGGCGTTCAAGGCTCGTTCAGATTTTTGAATCGTGTTTGGAGGATTTTGGGAATTTTCGGCGACGCGATTAAGGCGGGAAATGAAAATTATTCCGCGCAGATTTTGACGGACGAAGAAAAAATTCTCCGCCGAACGTTGCACAAGACAATAAAAAAAGTCACGGAGGATGTCCGCGACAGATTTGCTTTCAACACGGCGATTAGTGCTTTGATGGAATTGGTAAATGCAATGCACGCCTTCCAAGACAAGCCGATTAATCCGAATTTGGCGCGTGAATTGGCTAAGAATCTTTTGCTGATGCTTGCGCCATTTGTGCCGCACATTGCCGCCGAGCTTTGGAGCAAATTTTTTGAAGGCGACGTTCACAAGCAAAGTTGGGCGATTTTTGATGCGGAAGCGATTGTCGAAGAAGAAATTGAGATTGTAATTCAGATTAACGGCAAAGTTCGCGAGCATGTAAAAGTTGCGGTCGGCTTGAGCAAAAATGATTTAGAGAAACTTGCGCCGACATTGCCGCGAGTTCAAGAGTTGACGGCGGGCAAAAAAATCATGAAGATTATCGCCGTCCCGAACAAGCTGATTAATATCGTCGTGAGATAAATTTTAGCTTATAGCTTATAGCTTATAGGAATTAGAAACTAGTTCCTAGTTCCTTGTTCCTAGTTCCTAATTAAAAAAACTCCCCGCGCAGATTTTACGCAGGGAATTTTTTTATAAAAATTGCTTTGACGTTGCCGCGAGTTCAGGAGTTGACGGCGGACAAAAAATATCTTGAAAATGCGGGTGGCGAAGACACGGGCGCACAGGGATGTGCGCCCGCCGGCAACGAAAACAGGATGTTTTCTTTGCCGGTCAAACGCCTTTTCTTTTTGCTACTTTTTCTTTGGGCGCAGCAAAGAAAAAGTAGGTTCAACACATAAAAATTATTTTGAAACTCAACCGAAGGAGTAGCCGAGATGGTTTTGCGAATCCACTTTTGAAAAAAGGGGATAACCTTCCTTTTTTTATAAAACTTTGTAAGTCAACATTGTACTGCCGATTAAAATTTTGTCGCCGTCTTTGAGTTCGCAACTGCTTATCGGCTTTTTATTGACAAGCGTTCCGTTGAGACTGCCCGCGTCGTGCAAAATGTGTCTGTGGCGTTCGTAGGAAATATAAGCGTGAATTCTTGAAACGCTGTCATCTTCCAAAACAAAATCGTTCGTCGATTTGCGACCGAGATAAATTTGTCTTTCGCCGCAAACAACTTCCGCCGTCTTAAAATCTGTAATAATTGCAAGGTTGTATTCGATTTTGCGCGTCGGCGAAGTGCGCATGGATTTAATAATTCGCGTCTTGTCGGCAATAATCGTGTTGTCGTTGTCGTTTGAATTTAAATCTTCAATCAGCGTATGCGACAAAACGTCGTTTTCAAGATCAATGGTATCAGCTTCCGATTCATCGGAGTTAATGTATTCAGATTCTATGACGATTGGATTATCCTCCGCCGACATCTTTTTAATCTTGACGGAAAGTTTACCGTCCATGAAACAATTTTCGCGAATAACTTTTCGTTCAACCGCCTCATGCAGAGCTTTGATCAATCGCGCCGCGCTGAGTCTGTGACAATCATCTTCGCAAAGATAAATCGTGTAGGAATTCGGAACGAGTTTATCTTTGTTCTTTTTTTTGGAGACTTCGCGTTCAAGTGCCCTTATGAGTTCTTCGGGTTCAACTTCGTTGCGCCGCTGAAAAAAATTTGCCAGCTGTCCGATTATAAGGCTTGCCGGATTCAAGTTTATCGCCTCCTTGAAATTTTCTTCAGCATTATATCATATTGCATAAAAAAATGCTCCCCGAAAAAATATCGGACAGCATCTTTTTATTGTCAAGAAAATTTTAAACCAGTTCAATCAAAACCATAGGCGCGGCATCTCCGCGGCGGGGAGCAAGTTTCAAAATTCTGGTGTAGCCGCCCGCACGTTCTTTGTACTTTTCGGGAAGCTCTTCAAAAATTTTATGAACAACGCCGACATCCGCGACGAGATTTATAGCTTGACGGCGTGCGCTGAGATCTCCGTTTTTGGCGAGTGTAACAACTTTTTCCGCGAATTTGCGAAGTTCCTTAGCCCGCGCTTCGGTAGTCTCAATTCTTCCGTACTTGAAAAACGCGCCGAGCAAACTTCTGAACAATGCCTTGCGTGCGCCGGAATTCCTGCCAAGTTTTCTGTAGCTCATCAAATTTCCTCCTTCCTGCCAAATTTATTCTTCCATGTAGGGAACAGTGCCCGTGTTCGGTTCGGGTTTAAACGAAACGCCGAGTTGCTCCATCGTCTGCTTAATTTCTTCAAAAGATTTGCGACCGAGATTGCGAACCTTCATCATTTCTTCTTCCGTTTTGTCGGCGAGATCTGCCACAATGTGTATACCTGCTCTCTTCAAACAATTTGTCGAGCGCACTGACAATTCCAATTCCTCAATGGGCTTGGCAAGATTTTTGTCCAGAGTTATCGACGTATCGTCATCGGTCTCTTTGACAATGACTTCGGGTTCTTCGTGAACTTCTTCAACCGAAATATTATCCATGTTCTGGAAAAGTTTCATGTGCGCGATTAAAATTGCCGCCGCCTTTGAAACCGCCTCTTCGGGACCGAGTGTACCGTCCGTCCAAACTTCCAACATCAATTTATCGAAGTCCATTTCATTGCCTACGCGAGTATCAGTCACTTCGTAATTGACGCGCAACACGGGCGAAAAAATTGAATCAATCGGGATTGTGCCGATAATGTCATCGGGATTTTTATTTTTCTCCGCCACATCGTAGCCGCGTCCCGTGCGAGCCGTCATTTCGATTTTGAGCTTGGCAGTTTCATTGAGCCAAGCAATATGCAGATCGGGATTCAAAATATCAATGCTGGCGTCGCATTCAATGTCGGCGGCTGTGACTTCGCGGCGTTCGCCCGGTTTATGGAAACCGTCCTTAATCTCTTCGGGAACGTCAACGTCAATGCGGAGAGTGTAAGTTCTCGGCGGAGTGGCTGAAACCTGCGCGAAAGGTTGATATTGCTGATTCGGATCTTCGTCGATTTTCAAGCAAAGCTGTTTGATATTGAGAACAATATTTGTCACGTCTTCGCGGACGCCGGGTATCGTCGAAAATTCATGAAGTACTCCGTCAATCCTAATCGACGTGACAGCCGCGCCTTCCAAAGAGGAAAGAAGCATACGACGAAGACTGTTTCCGAGCGTTATTCCGTAACCGCGTCCGAGCGGTTCGCAAATAAATTTCCCGTAATTTCCGTCGTCGCTGACTTCAACCAATTCAATCTTCGGCGGCTTCTGATTTTCATTCTTTTCATTTTCGATATTCAAGAAATCCGCTCCTTTCACAGAAAAACTGTCGGGATTATCGGATTATCTGGAGTACAACTCAATGATAGACTGTTCATTGACGGGAATGTCGCTTAAATCTTCGCGAGTCGGAAAACGAGTGACGGAGCCTTTAAGATTCGCTTGATTGGAATCGAGCCAAGGCGGAGCACTCAAAGCGTTGTTGACTTCTTTAATCGCCTTGAAAACTTCTTTGGCTTGGCTTTTCTCGCAGACTTCGACGACATCGCCGACTTTGACGAGAGCGGAAGGAATATCTACGCGCTTGCCGTTGACGGTAATATGCCCGTGGCAGACGAATTGACGCGCTTGACGGCGAGTATTTGCAAAGCCCATGCGGAAAACTACGTTGTCAATGCGGCGTTCAAGAAGAATCAAAAGATTTTCGCCTGTAACGCCGGGCATTTTCTTAGCCTTTTCGTAATAATTTCTGAACTGACGTTCAAGGACGCCATAGATAAATTTAGCTTTTTGTTTTTCTTTAAGCTGGAGCCCGTACTCGCTGACTTTGCGGTTGGCGCGTTGTTGCTGATGTTTTTTATCATTGATCTTGCGCGAACGACCGATAACCGCCTGTTCAATTCCGAGTGCGCGGCAGCGTTTTAAAGCGGGAGTTCTATCGATTGCCATATTTGCACCTCCAAATTAAACTCTGCGACGTTTGGGCGGACGGCATCCGTTATGGGGAATGGGCGTCACGTCTTTAATCATGTTGACTTCAAGCCCGGTAGCTTGGAGCGAGCGAATAGCCGCTTCACGCCCTGCGCCGGGGCCTTTAACGTAAACTTCGATTTGTTTCAAACCGTGTTCCATAGCCGCTTTAGCCGCAGTTTCAGCCGCCATCTGCGCGGCGAAGGGAGTTGATTTACGCGAGCCTCTGAAACCGAGCCCGCCGGCAGATGCCCATGAAATAGCATTACCGCTTTTGTCGGTGAGCGTGACAATCGTATTATTAAACGTGGAGCTGATATGCGCCACGCCGTATTCTATATTCTTGCGAACTTTTTTCTTGGCGCGGACTGTTCTTTTAGTTGCCACCTGTTTAGCCTCCTTCTTTGAACGATATTTGTACATGTTGAAAAATTTTTAATTTCGACCGAGAGATTTGCTAATGTACGACCACCCAAGGATGGGCAATCGCGCTCCAATTCTTCGATAACTTAAAATCAATCATCGCAACGATAAAGGTTTTGCGAAGTTCAACCGACATAGTTACCAATGTACGCCCGCCCAAGGATGGGCGGGCGCGCCGCGCATTTGCGTGAAGCAAATACCGCGGCGAACACCAGACTGCGGCATTCTGAAACCTGTATTGAGGAAAAAATTTTTACGCCCCCGCGAGGGGTCTTTTCTTTTTGCTACTTTTTCTTTGGACAAGCAAAGAAAAAGTAGGTTCAATACATAAAAATTAATTTTAAACTCAATCGAAGTTCGCGATAGCGTTTCGGCGAACCCACACTTTCTAAAAGCGGGGGAAATTTTTCAACACGACATAAATACCGCCCGATTAATCTTTCTTCTTGCCGCCTTGGACGAGTTTTTTGGGACCCTTGCGAGTCCGAGCGTTGTTTTTGGTGTTCTGTCCGCGAACAGGAAGACCGAGACGGTGACGGCGTCCGCGATAGCAGCCAATATCAATGAGTCGCTTGATGTCCATCTGAATATCGCGGCGAAGGTCGCCCTCCACAACGAAATTGTGATCGATGGCATCACGAAGTTTGACAACCTCGTCATCCGTGAGATCCTTTGTGCGAGTGTCGGGATTAACGCCCGTCATCGCAAGGATTTTCTGCGAAGTGGGGAGCCCGATTCCGAAAATGTAAGTCAATGCATATTCGATTCTCTTGTCACGTGGCAAATCTACACCGGCTATACGTGCCATAAGTTTTTCACCTCCTTAAAAAAGTTTTATCCCTGACGCTGTTTGTGCTTGGGATTTTCGCAAATAACCATGACGCGACCTTTGCGCTTGATAATTTTGCACTTGTCGCACATTTTCTTGACTGACGGTCTGACTTTCATAATTATCCGCCTCCTCAACAAAATTTTCCGTTCGTATTGTCCGACATGCCCCGCGAACAAATTTTTCAATCGCGAAACATGCCCTGCTGTCAACACGTTTAGATATTTTAAGCGAAGAGATTTTTTTTTGCAAGTATTTTTTTCAAGTTCTGTTTTGGCGCAAAAAAAAATTTCTCGACTTGTCAGCCGAAAAATTTATCTCTCGACTTTGAGAGGAAAAAATTATTTAAAGCGATATGTAATTCTTCCGCGGGTCAAGTCGTAAGGAGTCAATTCGATCGTAACTTTGTCGCCGGGGAGAATGCGGATGAAGTTCATGCGGATTTTGCCGGAAACGTGCGCCAAAACCTTGTGACCGTTCTCAAGCTCGACTTGGAACATCGCGTTCGGTAAGGCTTCGAGGACTTTGCCTTCTACTTCGATTACGTCTTGCTTCGACATTCTATCACCCCGCTACTCCCAAGCCATTTAAAACTCTCTTCGTCAAAGAGTTTTTTCCAAGACAATCCAATTCCGCGCTTAAAATTTCTGTCAGCGCAGCCGTTACCTCCGCTATCGGGCATCGCCCATCTGCCTCAGCATATTTTCCCGCGTCGAAAACGCCAAGCCGCGCCTTTTTATCGGTTCGATTCGACATTCTATCGCCCCCGATCCTCTGTCGCGTCCAAAACTTTTATAAGCTCTGCCGTGACTTCACTTATCGGGCGTCGCCCATCTGCCTCGACATATTTTCCCGCGTCGAAAATGCCATTACGCCACTTCTTATCGGTTCGATTCGACATTCTATCGCCCCCGATCCTCTGTCGCGTCCAAAACT
>CALFJC010000148.1 GCA_937877655.1 uncultured Selenomonadales bacterium | reverse complement strand
CATCAGGGACCCCCCGATTTGAATTGTTGCGAATTTATGACGATTTGTGCTTGGAGTTTCAAGGCGCGTGTTGTTCAGAAGATAATTTTCAAACTCATCTCGGTTGTAAAGATGATAAGCCAAAATTTCTCCGCTCTCCTTGACGATAATATATCCGCCGTTCGCTTCGTCAATGCCGTTCCAAATTTTTGTGGGCTTAAGTCCCAATGCAACCGCACAGAGAAATTTTTTTATCTTATGTCGATAGAGATTCGGAACGAAAAACTTAAGCGGGTCGCGTTCTTCAAGCTGCGTTGCCAGATCCGCGCAGTCAGAAATTTTTTCTCGGTAATAAATCTTAACCATTTCGCCCAAAATTTTTCCCGCTTGCGTATCTATGAACATCAAATTTTTGGCGAAAGTATCGTTGACGACAGAATCGAATTCAAGCCGCTCAATTTCTCGCAGACGATCTTGAATTTTTGTGCGCGTATTAATCGAATTAATTTTTTCCATGAGAAAATCGTCCACGCCGAAAACTTTAAATCTGAAATTGGTTGCTTGCGAAGCGTTAAATAGTGTCGGCGGCTCGCCGATATCCGATTTAATCGAGTAACAACAAATTCTCTCAAAATTCGTGAACGGGTCATGAACTTTAATTTCAATGTCGGCTTTCCTGTTCGACGGAGATTTTATTTTTTTCAGCGCAAGCGTCTGCATAATTTCTTCCGCCTCCGAAATTTCAAAACTGGAAGAACCGCCGCGAGTTATTTTGCCAAAAATTTTTTCCGCCATCTCGGCAAGCTCCAAAGATTTAATATTGCGGACGCGGTCGCCGTTAAGATAAAGTTCGACAAAATCTTTTTGGCTCCGCTGAAATTCCAATTTAAATGACTCGGAATCTTCGCGGAAAATTTGCAGGACGGGCAACCAGCAATTTTCGTTTTTGAAATCGGCTTTAATTTTTCCGTCGGCAAGCAGTTTCAACAGAACGTAAAGTTCGCTCCATTCGCCTTTATTTCCTCTCATAGGTTCAAGCACCCTCCTTATCTCTTGCGCAATAGCCTCGACAACGTCAATCGAAACCGTGTTGCCGAATTGTTTATAAAGTTGAGTGTCGGGCAAAATCAAATTAAAATCGTCGGGGAAACCTTGCAGGCGCGCCCATTCACGCGGCGTCATCTTGCGAATATTTTCTTTGTTAATCTCACCTTTAATTTTTGTTGTCGGAATTTCAGAGTGCTCGCGCTCGTCGACAATCAAATTTTTCTCGCGCCCCATGCCGCCGCAAACCAATGCGCCCGCCACGCCGTCCAAATTTTTTATTTCGTAACCGAAGCCGTTACCTGCCGCCGCGTGACGCGCTTTGTGCTTGCGAAGTGTTTCAAGATAAACGTCGCTGAGATAATATTTCGACGGAATCGGCGCGTATTCGAGGATGTCGCGAATTGAATAACTCTCATCAGTCGGCAACGGGAAATTAAAATTTTCGGAGTCAAGATCATTTCTGAAACAAACGATATAAATTCGTTCGCGATTTTGCGCCAGCCCGAACTCTTTGCTGTTCAAAACTTTGTAAAAAATTTTGTAGCCGATTTGCTCAAAAGCCGCGCAGATTATTTTGAAAGTGCGCCCTTTGTCGTGATTGACGAGCCCTTTGACGTTTTCGCAAAAAATAATTTTAGGCTTGTGAAAGTCACAAATCCTTACAACGTCGAGAAAAAGCGTGCCGCGACAAGTTCCGTAATAATCATCGTCGAAACCTGCGCGGCGACCCGCGATAGAAAAAGCTTGACAGGGAAAACCGGCAAGACAAATGTCGAAGGCGGGAATTTCTTCGGCGGAAATTTTTGTAATGTCGCCTTCAATCGGGACGGAGTTTGGAAAATTTTCCGCGTAAGTTTTTCGGGCGTGCGAATCAATTTCGCTGACAAAAACGGTCTCGGCATCTGCTCCAAAAATATTTTCAAAGGCAAGCCTTATGCCACCTATGCCCGCGAACAAATCAATCATTTTGTACATTTGCCCGCCTCCGATTTTTTCTGCGCGGCGAAAAGCCGAAAATTTTTTGAAACTCAATCGCGTCAGCAGGATGCAACGTCACGTTGCTTTCAAAGGCAAGCCGAATGCCGCCTATGCCCGCGAACAAATCAATTATTTTGTACATTTGCCCGCCTCCGATTTTTTTATGCGCGGTGAAAAGCCAAAAATTTTTTTACGCAGGAGCGCGAACGCAGGATGCAACGTCACGTTGCTTTCAAAGGCGAGCCGAATCCCGCCTGTGCCCGCAAATAAATCAATCATTTTGTACATTTACCCGCCTCCGATTTTTTCTGCGCGATTGTCTCCGCGACAATTCGGACGCATTGCTCGACGTTCTTTTTAATTTCCTTGCCGAAAAATCTTAAAACCGTCCAACCTTCCGCCGCCAAATGTTCGTTGACTTCGCGGTCGCGAGCCATGTTGCGTTCAATTTTCGGTATCCAAAATTCTTGATGACTTTTAAAATCGTGTTTGCGATTTTCCCAATCGTAGCCGTGCCAAAATTCCGAGTCGCAAAAGACGGCGATTTTCAAACGCTTAAAAACAATGTCGGGGCAACCGAAAATTTCGCGGACATTTTTTCTGTAACGAAATCCCGCGTGCCACAATGCCCGCCGCAATTTCAATTCAATCTGCGAATCTTTGTTGCGGACGTGTTGCATATTTTTTCGCCTCTGCGCGGGCGTAAGTTTATCCATAGAATCTCCTCCTCGAAAATATTTTTACCGGATTTGTTTTTAACCGGCAAGGAAAATTTTCTTCCGCGCAGAATATTCAGTAAAAAGTTTCAACTCGTCGAAAGTTTTAAGGAGGAATTTCAAAATGAAAATTGCAATGGCTAACGACCACGCCGGTACCGCGCTCAAAAATCAGATTAAAAAATATCTCGAAGAGCAGGGGCACGATGTAAAAGATTTCGGCACTTACGACGAAGAAGGTTGCGACCTTTCCGATTTCGTTTATCCTGCTGCACTGGCGGTTGCGAAGGGCGAATGCGAACGCGGAATTTTTGTTGACGGCGTCGGCTACGGCAGCGCACTTATCGCCAACAAAATTTGCGGAATTTATGCGGCGGTTTGTCAAGATCCGTTCTGTGCCCAACTTTCTCGCGAACACACCGATTCGAATGTTCTTTGCATCGGCGGAAAAATTATCGGCTCTGCTATCGCTATGGAGATCGTCAAGACTTGGATGAAGACCGAACCTTTGACTGCCGAGAAATATCGCCGCCGCGTGAAAAAAGTTGCCGACATCAACGACAAACATTGCGTCCCCGTCAAATAAAAATCCTCTTTTTTCTAAAGCGGATACGCAAAACCATTTTATTAAAAAATTTTCTTTTGTTTGCATGAACGTACAATCTGATTGCAACCGGTGAAAAACTCGCAGTTTTCTGCCACAGTGTTTTGTAAGCCAAAAGAAAAAGCAGGTTCAACATACAAAAATTATTTTTAAACTCAATAGACGTGACGAACAGCCGAGAGGGTTTTGCGTTCCCGCTGTTTGAAAAAAAAGAGCATGCCTCGCATTGCAAAAATTTTTAGAAAATATCTTGCAAAGTGCGCCTGAAATGTTATAATGCGCGTATAAGATTTTTAACTTGTTTTTAATGATAAGGGGGATTTTGTAATGGCAAAAATCGAGAAAGTTATCGGTCGCGAAATCGTAGACTCCCGCGGCAATCCGACGGTTGAGGTTGATGTCGTTCTCGCAGGCGGTATCGTAGGTCGCGCAGCAGTTCCTTCCGGAGCATCCACCGGCGAAAACGAAGCTCTCGAACTCCGTGACGGCGACAAAGGTCGTTATCTCGGCAAAGGCGTTTTGAAGGCTGTCGACAACGTCAACAAAATTATCGCTCCGGCTATCGTCGGCGATTGCGTCCTTGACCAGCGTGCACTCGACTACAAGATGATTGAACTCGACGGCACGCCCACAAAGAGCAAACTCGGCGCAAATGCTGTTCTGGCTGTTTCGCTCGCCGCCGCAAAAGCAGGTGCCCAAGCTGTCGGTCTGCCCCTTTATCGCTATATCGGCGGTTGCAATACTTACAAAATGCCCGTCCCGATGATGAACATCATCAACGGCGGCGCACACTCCGACGCTCCGATTGCTTTCCAAGAGTTCATGATTCGTCCTGTCGGTGCTCCTACCGTTCGCGAAGCCATTCGCTGGGGCGCAGAAGTCTTCCATAACCTCGCCAAGATTCTCAAAGGTCGCGGACTTTCTACGGCTGTCGGCGATGAAGGCGGCTTTGCTCCCAAACTCAACGGCACGGAAGATGCTCTCAACGTCATCATGCAGGCTATCGAAAATGCCGGCTACAAACCCGGCGACGATTTCAAAATCGCTATGGACTGCGCGGCGTCCGAATTCGCGGTTGTCGAAGACGGCAAATACTACTACGACTACAAACAGCTCAACGGCAAACACCCGATTTTGAAAGATCCGAACGGCAAGAAACTCAGCGTTGACGAACAAATCGACTTCCTCGAAGAACTCATCACCAAATATCCGATTGACTCCATTGAAGACGGCTTGGCAGAAAATGACTGGGACGGCTGGGTTGCGCTCACGAAGAAGATCGGCGACCGTTGCCAACTCGTCGGCGACGACCTGTTTGTCACCAATACCAAGTTCCTTGAAAAAGGTATCAAGATGGGCGCGGGCAACTCCATCCTCATCAAAGTCAATCAGATCGGTTCTCTTACCGAAACTCTTGAAGCTATCGAAATGGCTCATCGCCACAACTACACGACCGTTACTTCTCACCGCTCCGGCGAGACCGAAGATGCTACCATCGCCGACATCGCAGTCGCTACCAACAGCGGACAGATTAAAACCGGTTCGCTCAGCCGTACAGACCGCATGGCGAAATACAATCAACTTATCCGCATCGAAGAAGAACTCGGCAAATCTGCCGTTTACGAGCGCAAACCGCTCCTTAATCGTACTGTCGGCGGCGTTTGGAAAGCATAAGAAACTTTTTATCGGCAATTAATTATTGACTGAAATAAAAAGCACCTCCTCAATTTTCGGGGAGGTGTTTTTTTTAATTAGTAATTAGCAATGCGTAATGCGTAATGAAAATACGTAATGAAAATCGGTTAATAAGAGGGGCGGCATGGACGCCGCCCCGACACGCCGCGTTTGAACAGGATGTTCAAGCGGCGAACGCCTTTTCTTTTGCTACTTTTTCTTTGAGCGAAGGAAAAGCAATTCGTAATTTGTAATGAAAAGAATAATAGCGGGTGATGAAGACACGGGCGCACATGGA
>CALFJC010000147.1 GCA_937877655.1 uncultured Selenomonadales bacterium | reverse complement strand
AAGTCTCACAAGATGTTCCAAAATTGAGTTCCAAAGTCCGCTTAGCCGCGCTCGTTGATAAAAGCTGTGCACAATAAAAACCGGCGGTCATGCGGCAGATTTCGCCACTGACAGCCTGCCTTGACCAAGTACAACACCGCATTGACAAGTTCTCTTTTTTCCCACTTGCGATTTCTCATATTGATGAACAATGGCGCGATTACTTCCCATTGCTCATCCGTTATATCTGTTTCGTATTTTTTTCTCATAGTAAGCTTATTATACTACTTTATGCCTATGAACACACCTTCTGAGAATCAATGATTTTTGCATCGATAATGTTTGCAGAGGAAAACAATCTCGTACACATGGTTTAAAATTTGCTTTTGCTGACGGCTCTTCCGAAAAAATATTTGTTCCGAAAAACTATCGTCGCCTTCTTTGCCTTGAAAATGGAATTATTTATGATTCGATTTCAGATGCGGTACGGAAATTAAATCTCCCGCGAAACAGCTTGACAAACTCCCCACATTGGGGATTCTACTATCAACAACTGACGCTTCTAATGATAGTGAAGTTTTACTCGGTCTCCTTTATTGGTCGTTGCCCCAACCCTAATATTTCCCCACTTGGGGTTTTACGCCGCCTTTGATAAAGAAAGTTTTTCTCGGCAAACAAGAAGTTGTCCGAAGAATTTTTAACGGCTGTGGCTTTGGAGCCGCCGATTTATCTTTATTCTCTGCTTGCTTAAAAAAAATCGTCATCCCTCGCACGCCGCAGAAACTTTTTTGAATTTGTCACGAAAGGGAGTCGATAAAAATGCGTGAACTCAAATTGACGGCGGTCGGGAGCAGCCCGCTTATCGCCGATGAAATAAAATCCGGTGCTCAATCTTTTCTCGGCGAAGAAATTCCCATTTCAACCAAAACCACCCGCTAAGTCTTCGCCGCCGAAAATAATTTTTACGTCTGCGCGAAGACTCAAGAAAATTTTTTGCGCAAAAAAATTCCTGCCGAAAAACTTTTTGTCTTCGATTTGCATCCGACCACAAAATTTTTTCTCGACATTGCCAAAATCCCCGCCGATGAAAATGTTTTCGTCTTCAACAACCGCCTGCCTTACACAAAACTTTTGGCGGAAGAATGCGTCGCTTTGAGCATAACGCGCTTGAAATTTTTTCCGATAGCTTATGACGACATGCCCGAAAAAGAAATTTTCAGTCGCCTGCAGGAAGCCGATTACATTATCGGTATCGAGTGCTTGACGGGCGAACAAATGCTTTTGTCAAAAAAATATCGCCCGCATTTAAAGGCGAATGTCAAAATTATTTCGGGGAAAAGAGCCGCCTCCGTTCCTTCTGCCTGCAAACTTTTGGCGGATATCGCGGAATTTTATCAAGCCGAACTTTCAAAAGAAAAAAATTCCCGCGAATCAATTCAAACAGGAGAAAAAATCATTAGGATTTTGAAAAATGCTTCGTCCAAAGCGGTTATCGGACAAATCGGCGGCACGTCTTATGCGGCAGAAAATTTCAGCGGCGAAGAAACTTTTGACGAACAACTTTCCGTTTTGAAATATCTGCGCGAAAAATTTTTGAGATTGTGCTCTCCGTAAAGATTTTTGCAGGAAATATCGGCAACTTGTCTAACTTTACAAGCACTTTCGCCACAAAAATTTTTGGGAGGTGCACTGTATGGAGGAATTGAACAAAATTGGGAAATTGATAGTTATCGAAGGCTCGGACGGCTCCGGCAAGGCGACGCAGACGAAAAAACTTTTCGACCGATTGAGTGATTTGGAAAGCAAGGTTAAGCGTTTAAGTTTTCCGAATTACGAATCCGAATCATCCGCGCTTATCAGAATGTATCTGCGCGGAGACTTCGGCGGCACGGCTGAGGAGGTCAATCCCTATGCGGCGGCAACCTTCTACGCCGTCGACAGATTTGCCAGTTATTTCAAGTGGAAAAAATTTTACAAGACGGGCGGAATTGTTTTGAGCGACCGCTATGTTGAATCAAATATGGTTTATCAAGTGGCGAAGTTGAGCAAGAAAAGCGAGCGCAATAAATTTTTGTCGTGGCTTGAGGATTTGGAATACAATCGCTATGGTTTGCCGCGAGCCGATTTGACAATTTTTTTGGACATGCCGCCCGAAGTTTCGGCGATTCTTCGCAGGCAACGCGGACGCGATGACATTCACGAGAGCGACGCCGCCTACATGGAAAAAATTTATGCGACTTACAAGGAACTTGCCAAAAAATACGATTGGAAAGTTGTCGAATGCGCCAAAGGAAATTTCGCCAGAAGTTCGACAGATATTTTTGAAGACATTTTGCCGTTGGTTGAAGAAATTTTACTCCGCAAAGAAAAATCTGACGAGGCACCGGAACACTTTGAAAATTAAGGAGGAAAATTTTTGCTTAAGGAAATTTTGATAGTCGAAGGGAAATCCGACACAGCCGCCGTTAAACGTGCAATCGACGCCGAATGCATAGAGACGGGCGGCTTTCATTTTAGCAAAAAGACGCTCCAAAATATTTCTGCGGCGTATGAAAAGCGCGGGATAATAATTTTGACGGATCCCGATTCGGCGGGAGAAAATATCAGAAATTTTTTGTCGAAGAAATTTCCGCAAGCCAAACACGCCTACATTCCCCGCGACGAGGCAACTGCCAATAATGATGTCGGCATTGAACAAGCTTCGCCCGAATCAATCAGAAAAGCTTTAAGCAAAGTTCGGACGCTTGAGATAAATCCTCGCGAAGAATTTACGACGGCGGAGATGGTTAAATTCAAATTGGCGGGCGGCGCAGACAGTTCCAAACTTCGCGACAAAATCGGCGCGGCATTGGGAATCGGTTACGGCAATGTGAAAACTTTTGTTAAGCGGCTGAACAATTACGGCGTAACGCGCGAAGAATTTTTGGCGGCTTTGAAAAATATTTTATCGGAGGAGTGATTTACATGTTCAAAATTAAAACTTCAAGCGGCGAAACAATTATAAGTTTCAGAGAGCGCGGCGAATGGGAATTTTCAATCGACAAGAACGGCTACGTGGAACTGCTCACGCAAAAAGACATTGACGCGGGCAAAATCGACGGCGGCAAACCGATAAAAAAATTCGCAACTCATGAACGCGGTATGGAAGTTGTCCAAGATATTGTAAAAACCATTGTGAATGCGGAGTATGGCAGAGGATCGAAGTTTTACATTCTGCCTGAAGAGTAATTTGGAGGCGTAAATGTTACATCCGTTGATAGCCGATCCTTCGGCGACGCGCCACATTTTGAAAAAATTTAAATTGCGGGCAGTCAAGGGGCTCGGACAAAATTTTTTAATCGACGCGGACATTGTAAGAAAAATTGTCGAAGCGGCGGACATCTGCGCGGGCGAAGAAGTTTTGGAAATCGGAGCGGGCATAGGAACTTTGACGCAGGGGCTTTTGGAAGCGGGCGCGAAAGTTACGGCGATTGAACTCGACAAAAAATTACCTGCCGTTCTCAAAGAAACACTCGCGGGCTACGAAAATTTTAAACTCGTCGAAGGCGACATTTTAAAAATAAATCTCGCGGAACTTATGCCGTCGAAATTCAAAGTCGCGGCGAATCTCCCTTACTACATAACGACGCAAATTTTGTTGACGTTGCTTGAAAAAAATTTGCCTGTAACAAAAATCGTGACGATGGTTCAAAAAGAAGTTGCCGAGCGCATGACAGCTACGCCGGGCTCGAAAATTTACGGCGCATTATCAATAGCAGTTCAATTCCGCGCAGATGCAAAAATTGCTTTTGAAGTGCCGCCCGAAAGTTTTTTGCCGCCGCCCGAAGTCACAAGCGCAGTCGTAGTTTGCGACGTCCGCAAGCCGCTCTTTGAAGTTGATGAAGAATTTTTTTTCAAAGTTGTACGCACGGCATTTGCCCAGCGACGAAAAACATTGTTTAATTCATTGTCGAGCTTTGGGCGGGAAAAAATTTTGGCGTCTGGAATTGACGGCACACGCCGCGCAGAAACTTTAAGCTTGGAGGAGTTTGCAAAACTCTCAACAGCTTTGAAAATGCAATTAGCAATTAGTAATGATCAATGAAAGGTGAGACACAGGCGCACAGGACGTGCGCCTGCCCGCAACAGAAACAGGATGTTTCTATTGCGGGGCAAACGCCCTTTTCTTTTGCTTACTTTTCTTTTGGGCGCGCAAAAGAAAAGTAAGTTCAATAAACAAAAATTATTTTTAAACTCAACCGAAGGATACGCCGCGATGGTTTTGCGTAGTCCACTTTAGAAAAAAGGGGACAATCTCTCTCTTCGGCAGGAAAATTGCGGCGGCAATAGAATAAAATTCGCGAAAAAATTTCACGGAGGGATATTTCAAACATGAAAGATTACAAAAGCGAAAGTATCAGAAACGTAGCGTTCTGCGGTCACGGCCGCTCAGGCAAAACCACTTTGCTTGAAGCGGCACTCTTCAACAGCGGCGCGACAACTCGTCTCGGCAACGTCGATCTCGGCACAAGCGTCCTCGACTTCGAGCCCGAAGAAAATAAACGCAAGATGTCAATCAGCGCATCTCTGGCGGCGGTCGAATGGAAAAATTTCAAAGTCAACGCGATTGACGTTCCCGGTTTCCCCGATTTTGTCGCGGAAATGCACGGAGCTTTGGCGGCGGCTGATTCAACCGTTATCGTCGTCAGTGCAAGCGCGGGCGTCGAAGTAGAAACAGAAAAATCTTGGGCACTCGCCGAGTCTTTAAATCTCCCCCGCGCCTTCTTTATAACAAAAATGGATCGCGAACACGCCGACTTCGACAAAGTTCTTACTCAACTCAGAGATAAATTCGGAAACAGCGTCGTTCCCGTTCAAATTCCCGTCGGCAAGGAAGACAGCTTTAAAGGCGTTATCGATTTGCTGAAAGTTTTTTCCAAAGTCAAAGCGGACGACGAACAATTTGACGCGGCAGATTTGGCGGACGAAGTCGAAGACAAACGCCTTGAGATGCTCGACATTGTCGCAGAATTCAACGATGAGCTTATGGAAAAATATCTTGAAGGCGACGTCGAAGACCTTGACGAAAACGAAATTTCCGAAGCTCTCGCACAAGGTTTCGCGGAAGCAAAAGTTTTCCCCGTCTTCGTCGGCAGTGCGCTTAAAAATATCGGCGTCAAAAAATTCCTCAACAGTCTTGTAGAATTTTTCCCCGCGCCCGATTCAAAAGATTATCAAGGCATCAATCCCAAAACCGATGAACTCGTCGAACGCAAAATTTCCGAGCCTTTCAGCGGACAAATTTTCAAAACAATGGTTGACCCGTTCGTAGGCAGAATGTCTTATGTTCGCATTTTCAGCGGCGATATGAAGAGCGACGCGACTTATCAACTTTTCGGCGAAAATTCGGAAGGACAGGAGCGTCTCAACGGACTTTTCACAATGCAGGGCAAGAAACAAATTCCGGTTGACGTGGCGCACGCGGGCGATATTGTCGTTACGTCGAAACTTGCCAACGCAAAAACAGGCGATACTCTCTGCGACAAAGCTGCGCCGATTAAATACGAACGAATTAAATATCCCGAACCGATGCTTGCAATGGCTGTCACTTCGGAGAAAAAAGGCGAAGAAGATAAAGTTTTCAGCGCGATTGTTCGCCAGCAAGACGAAGACCCGACGATCGTTCTTATCAAAGACGCCGAGACAAAGCAGACGATTTTAAAAGGCGTCGGCGAAGTTCATCTGGATATTTTAAGCGATAAACTTCAACGCAAATTCGGCGTGAAAATGGTTTTGGGCGAGCCGCGCATTGCTTATCGCGAGACAATTCGCAAGGAAGTCGAAGTGCAAGGCAAGCACAAGAAACAATCGGGCGGACACGGACAATACGGCGACGTTTGGTTGAGAATCGGTCCGAATAAGGAAGGCACGGGCAACGTTTGGTCTGAAAGTATTTTTGGCGGAAGCGTCCCGCGTCAATATTTCCCCGCCGTCGAAAAAGGCACGCAGGAAACTTTGGCTGAAGGAGTTATCGCAGGTTATCCCGTCGTCAATGTCAGCGTAAATCTTTTTGACGGCTCTTATCACGCTGTCGACTCCAGCGAAGCCGCCTTCAAAACCGCAACCTCCATTGCGATTAAAAAAGGAATTCTTTCCGCCGCCCCGATTCTTCTTGAGCCGATTGACGAAATAACCGTTTTGACGCCCGAAAATTATATGGGCGACATTATCGGCAAACTCAATTCCAAGCGCGGAAAAATTTTGGGCATGGATCCCAAAGGCAAGGGCATGACTGAAGTTAAAGCTTTGATTCCGTCGAGCGAACTTTACAAATACGCAACAGATCTCCGTTCGCAAACTCAAGGGCGCGCCTCTTATTCGCTGAAGTTCTCCCATTACGACCCGATGCCCGACAAGCTCGCCGAAAAAATCATTGAAGAGCACAAAGCTGCTCAAGAAAAATAATTTCTGATTGTCAATAAAAAAAATCCCGACAGAATTTTTTCTGCCGGGATAATTTTTTTTTGTAAAATTTTGCGGCGGATAATTGACAAAAAAAAACAATTATCATAATGCTCGCAACGATACTTAAAACTTTTTAACAAGGAGTATGAAACAGTGTTTGAAAAAAATCAAGAAGCCTTCAAGTCGTGCGGTGACTTTCATTTGAATTTTGATGAGTTGCCGACAACGGAAGGCAGCCCGCCCCAAGCAGAGTCGCGGCTGAAAAGTTTTTTGTCGCAAGTTGAGTCGGAGCTCCCGATACTTTTGAAGGACGCCTACGACATCGCGGAAATAACTTGGATGTGCGACCGCTTGCGGGCAAGCAACAGATTCGGCGCAGATAACAAGTTGTATTTGCAATATTCTTCGCGCTCGGATTTCTTGAAGTCAATGGAAACTTTTGACTGGACAGAGATCGCCCGTTCGGGAAAGGCGTTTTTTTTGTTTGACGATGAGCAAAAGCAAAAATATTACCCGACGACCACAGAGCACGCCGAACCCGCACCGCTCCAAATCGACGAGATTGTAGAAATTATTAATTCTATTCCATGGCATAATTCAGGTACAGACTTCTTTAACATGATTTTGGATTCTCATCCTTCGCTTTTGACAATCGGCTGGCACGGATTGCCGTCGTTTACTATTTTGTGGAAAATTTTCTGCAAGGATAAGACAGTCAAAGAGGCAGTTGAACATTTGCGCAAACCAAAAGGAACAGCAGAAATTGAATTACGAAAGAGAAATTTATTTCATATGCTGAAATACAAATATGAAGAACGTCTGCCTATTTTTCTTGACAATTTGTCGCAGTATCTTGATTCGGAAAAGACATACAGTCTGCATGATTGGTTCAAGGCATTTTATTTGTCGGCGAATGCGGCTTGCGGGCGAAAGTTTTTACAGCGAATCACACCCGCCGTATTTTATGATCTGCATGGCACGTTTCAAGCAAAATTAATGCAAAGTTTTAATATCACATCAAAAGAAGTTGCAGATATGGATAATGAAATATGGCTCGGATTTAAATATAAACGATACGCCGGTGTTGTTCGTTCTCCGACAGGAAGGTTAGGGTGTCAAGTTAATTCTTTGATAAATGGTGGAAAGAGTCCAATTGGTTGGCGAAATTCTCCTTTGGCAACCCTCAAAGTATATGCAAGAGAAAATTCTTACGGACATTACATGCGGGAAAGCGATCCCGCATTTTCGGTAAGTTGTCATGTGCGCTTTGAAGATCTGAAACTTTATCCGCGAGAGACAACCGAAAAACTTTGTGAATTTTTGCGAATCCCTTGGTCGGAAACGTGCTTGCAAATCACGACGAACGGCGAGGACAGCGGCATAGTTGACGGCACAGCAGGTTTTGATGTCAAACCTGTTTACAATACGCATCCCGAATATCTTTCCACTTTGGATCAGTATCGCATTGAACTTTTGAACGCCAAAAATTTTCAAGTCTGGGGCTACAAGCTGAAATACTACGACGGTACAAAATTCTCCGCTGAAGATTTGAAGAAACTTTTTGATATTCCCTTTAAAGTGGAAACGCTGAAATTGGATCCGAAAAAATGGCCGGGCTGGCCTAATCAAGAAGAAATTAAGAGCTTTCACGAGTGGATTTTGCAACGAGCGTTGGATGTCATGGAGAACGGCGAAAAAGATTACAGCGTTGACAAAAACGGCAAGTCGTTACGCTTGATTGAAGTGCTTGTCCCTGATTTGAAACCCGGGCAAAAGTTGTATGAGTGATTTTCAGTGTCGGAAGGAGAATTGTTTTGGAAAAAACAACAGGAAGAGTTTATTGGATAACGGGGCTTTCGGGCGCGGGAAAAACCACAATCGGGATGGCGTTATATCATCGACTGCGCGAGAGAAAAAGCAACGTCGTTATCCTTGATGGCGACAAGATTCGTTGGGCATTTGACGGAGCTTTCGGCTACAGCGAAGAAGAACGCAGAAAAGGCGCGTTCTGCAATGCCAAAATCAGCCACTTGTTGGCGGAACAGGGAATAGATGTCATTTGTTGCACAATAAGCATGTATGACAGCGTTCGGGCATGGAGCCGAGCCAACAACGAAAAATATACCGAAGTTTATCTTAAAGTCAGCATGGAGACGCTGATGAAACGAGATAAAAAAGGTTTGTATTCATCTCATGCCGAAAATTTGGTGGGAGTTACAATGAAAATGGAAGAACCCAAAACGCCAGATGTCCTTGTGAATAATGACGGTTCGGAGTCGGCGGAAGATATTGTGAAGCGTATTCTTTTCAAGATATATGGCAGTAATTTTTGATTGAAAAATTTTAATCGGTCTCGCATGTAGCGGGAGCGATTTTTTTGTTTTCATGCCAAAATTTTTTACGGGCTTTGCGAATGTCGTTGCTGAAACGCTCTTCTTCGCTGAAAATACAACCGCAATAATTTTGCCGACAAAGTCCGAGCTCCAAACTTAAATCAATTCCTTCTTGCCAACCTGCGCGGAAATCTTCATAAAAAAATTTAACGCCGAACACATCAGCGAAGTGCTTGGCAATTTTTTTCATCAGTTCATGGGCACGATTTAAAAAATTTTTTCCGCGCCTTGCGAATGTCGTTGCTGAAACGCTCTTCTTCGCTGAAAATGCAACCGCAATAATTTTGTCGATAAAGTCCAAGCTCCAAACTTAAATCAATACCTTCCTGCCAGCCTGCGCGGAAATCTTCATAAAAAAATTTAACGCCGAACATTTCAGCGAAGTGCTCGGCGATTTTTTTCATCAGTTCATGATTTTGATGACGGCTGTAAAACAGCGTCGAAGTAAAAATTTCAAAATTGTTTTCTGCCGCAAAACGCGCCGCCTCACTCAATCGCCAAGAATAACAAAGCCCGCAACGCTTATGAAAACCGTCCGCCAATTCAATCGTATCCTGCTCGTCAACAACATCAAAAGTTTTTGTCAAAAATTCGCGCAGGCGATAATGATTGTCCGCGAAAAAATTTATCCCGACCTTCTCCGAAAACTCCCGCGCAGTTTTCAAACGCTTTTTCCACTCTTGGTAAGGATGAATGTTGGGATTGAAAAAATATCCGACGGGCGCGAAATTTTCTTCGCGCAATTTTTTCACGGGATAACACGAACACGGCGCACAACACATGTGCAATAAAATTTTTTCCATCAATAAATGTAGTACTCCTTCCAAGGAATTTGATCCAAACGAATCGACTGCAGGAATTGAACAATATCTTTTCGCCCGTAATAATGCGGCGTGCCGTTCGAGTCCTGCGACATTAAAATTATCGGCATGTTTCTGAAAAATTGCGACAGCTGATTCCGAACGCGAATTGCCCGCGAAGTGTAATTTGTTACCGTCCGATTCACCGCGACAATCGCAAAAGTCACGCCCTGTTCTATGATAACCGCGCCTTGAATTTTCATTTTGATTCACCTTCCTTGAAAAAATTTTTTTCATTACGCATTGCTTTTCAAATGCCTTTGCGAAACAGCACGGGCAATTTTTTTATCTTCAGCCGATTTTTCCGAAGCCAAACCGTCAGCATTCGCTCCGTTATAAAAGAAATTATTCTGTACTTTCGCGGGTTGTCGATTTGCTTGATGTTCGTTCGCGCAAAAACTTCTTCCGTCACGTCAAGCAGGAAAGAGAAAAGCCATTCGCAGTAAGCCTCGAAAATTTTCCGCCGCATGATAAAAATTTCGTATTGAAAAGCCGTGTAACTTTGATTCGTACACTCAAAAGAATCAAGATAATCCGGTTGCTTAAGCGCGATATGCTTCTTGAAAATGTTGCTTACGAATTGCTCCAAATCATTGCCGCTTATACGCATTTGCCAATAAGAAACAGGAGATAACGATATAACGTTTTCGGCAACGATTATATCATTGTCGCGAAGAATTTTTTCCGCCGTCTCCCTCGCCAAAATTTTTTCAAGAGAAAAAGTTGTGTCTTTCGACTCGGTAAAAAATCTGCGATAGTGATTCAGCCCGATAATATCATGCGAAGTATTTTTCCACATCCAATAAAGCGCGGTAACTTCGTTAAGATAAAGATTCAATCTGCTGATATTTTCGCCCGAATCGTCGCCGAGATAACCGAAATATTTTTTTGCAACGGCATGTCCCGCGTGAATTATTTTGTAACCGTCGGGCAACGAGTCAAGCTTAACGTCCTTATGCGTGACGACGTAAACGCAAAAATCTTTTGACATACGCTTTTTTATCGAATACCAGTTGCCGTTGACGGCGGCGAAGGTTGAAATTTTTTCAAAGATACTTTTATTGGTCGCCAAAAATTTTTCAAGCGCGGAATTTTTCCTTGCGAACGTCAAAATATTTTCCGATAAAGCATCTGTCTCAATCAAAACGTCAATGAATTCTTCGGGCTCGCGCTCGGCAAGAAGGAGAGCATCAAAAAATTTAAAGCGACACTCGGCAAGCGAAGAATAAATTTTGCCGTAAAAATTTTCAAGAATCGGTTCGGGATTTTTAATGACGCCGTCCACATTCGGAAAATTTTCGGGGAACATGAAAAAATCGGTGTCGTAAAATAATCCGTCAACGTCGAGAATATGCGAAAAATTATTTTCACGAATGAAAGTAGCAAGTGCCTCAAAATTTTTTGGCGCATAAAAATTGCGGCGAGCGTGGCGAAAAAGAATTTCACGCGGGATAAATCGGTAAAAAATTTTCAGCGAATGCAAATCGTTATGGCGACCGATACATTCACCTGCATCATCAAAAACGATATAATCAGCCGTACCGTCCAAAATTTTTTTCAACTCGTCTGCGGAAATTTCCTTGCCGTCAAGAAAGATTCGCAAATCTTTCGGAACAAATTTAAAAAGGTCGTTTGGATTCGAGAAAAGATAATTTTCGCCGCGTTCGGGCGAGCCCCTAAAAGAAATTTGTCCGACGATCTCAAAAGGCATGTCGCCCGCTGCACTTTTAAAAGAATTCAAATCGCCGCAAAGCAAAATTCGCGGAACATAACTCATCTTGATTCATCTGCCTTGAAAAAAATTTTTTTGATTATAAAATAAACTCCCGACACTGTCAAAAAGCAGGGAGGTTTGAGCTTTGAAGAAAATTTTTCTTATAATCTGCGCGGCTGTTTTTTTGGCAGGTTGCGGCTCCGAGAAAAATTTTACTGCAGGAGAACTTTTGAATGTTTCCTACGACCCGACCCGCGAACTTTATGCCGCTTACAACGAGCGATTTAAAATTCATTGGGAAAAAGAATTGCTGAAAGGTAAAGTTGTTTTGACGCAATCGCACGGCGGCAGCGGCAAGCAAGCCCGCTCGGTTATCGACGGCGTTGAAGCAGATGTCGTGACGCTCGCTCTTTCCTACGACGTGACACAAATAAAAAATGCCGGGCTGATTCGCGGCGGCTGGCGAAGAGAATTCCCCGACAATTCTTCGCCTTACACTTCGACGATTGTTTTTCTTGTCCGCGCAGGCAATCCGAAAAATATTTATGATTGGAACGATTTAATTCGTGACGACATCAGGATTGTTACGCCCGATCCCAAAACTTCAGGCGGCGCACAATGGAATTATCTTGCCGCTTGGGAATTTGCCCGCAGAAATTTTAACGGAGATGAAAATTTAATCAGAGCCTTCATGAAAAAGTTTTTTGAAAATGCCGAGCCGTTTTGCGACGGAGCACGCGGCGCAACGGAAGATTTTCAGAGCGGAACCGGCGACGTTTTAATTGCTTGGGAAAATGAAGCTCTGCTTTCAAAAAAAAATTCGCCCGATGATTATGAAATTGTCATACCGAGCTTGAGTATTCTTGCCGAACCGTCCGTTGCAGTCGTCGATAAAGTTGTTGACAAGAAAAATACTCGCGAACTTGCCGAAGAATATTTGAATTATCTTTACTCCGAAGAAGGGCAGGAGATAGCCGCGCAGAATTTTTATCGCCCCCGCAACCAAAAAATTTTGGAGAAGTATCAAGAAATTTTCAAGCCGCTGGAACTTTTTACGATTGATGATGCGTTCGGCGGCTGGGTAAAAGCGCACAACGATCATTTTGCCGACGGCGCAATCTTTGATCAAATTTATCAAAGGCGGCGTAAAACCCCTAATATGGGGATATAAGGCGCAAAAAATGTGGTCAAAAAGTCGCCACACCTCCGCAGGTTCGCCATAACGCCCGGATGGAGGGGCAAAGTTAAGGGTAAAATCAGCACTCCGGCGTTAGGACAGACTAAAGAAAATGTGGATTGGAGCAACGACCTGCGGAGGAGACATTGTCAGACTTCGCTTTCGTTAGAAGCATAGGTTGATGATAACGGAATCCCCCGCATTTATGCGTGGAGAGTTTGTCAAAAAAAAATAATTACTCACTGACGTAAGCTTTAATTTCGGATTTAATTATGAAGTAAGCATTATTTTTAATTTCCGTTGTTTGCAAGGTGATATATCGTTGCGTCTTGGCGCACCAATGAACGCCGCCAAGATTATATTTCGGCGTGCTGTTCATCATTTCGAGAAGTTCTTCCTCGTTCAAGCCGACCGCCATCATAGTAAAAGTCAAAACTTTTGCAAAGTTGTTGTAGTAAATTTTTTGTTTGTCCTTCCAAACAAAAAAAGATATGAACGAAATGAGCCCCGCCTTGTTCGCCACAAGATGAACAACAATTCTGTTCTCGCCGCGCCCGGCAGTCAAAAGATAAGTATCATAAATTTTGCCGGGCTTGTTTATCGCTCTTGACGGAACTTCTTCGGCGATTAAATCGTTTCTTTCGTATTTGCGGGCAATTTGATTGTAGGCTTGATGAAATTCATTAACGGTGTAATCGCTGACTTGAACTGTTGTTTCTGCGGAGCAGACGGCGCAAATCATAAAAAAGAACGTCGCCAACAAAATAATTTTTCTGAACATGATAAAAACCTCCGAAAAATTTTTCCTGTCAATTCAATGAGAACTTTTAAAATCCTTTTTGAAATGAAGTCACAATTTTTATTGAAAAATTTTCGGCGCGTGTTATAATCGATAAAAAAAATTTTGGGAGGGCTTTAAAATGAAGTGGGTTTGCAATATTTGCGGTTACGAGTATGACGAAGAAAACGGCGACCCCGATAACGGACTTGAGCCGGGCGTGAAGTTTGAAGATTTGCCCGAAGATTTTGTTTGTCCGTTGTGCGGCGTCGGCAAAGATGAATTTTCGCAAGTCGAGTAAAAAATTTTTTCTGCGCGTGCAAAATTCCTGTAGAAAATTATAATTCGTTGTGCTAAAATAAGTTCGATAAATTTTTTGAGGAGGCACTTTTAAATGAAAGTAACTGTAGTTGGTTCCGGAAATGTCGGCGCGACCGTTGCGAACGTCCTCGCGACCAAAGGTTTTGCAAGCGAAGTTGTCCTTATCGACATCAAAGAAGGACTCTCCGAAGGCAAAGCAATGGACATCATGCAGACTTCGCACATGCTCAACTTTGATACAACCGTTATCGGCGTGACGAACGATTATGCGGCGACGGCAGGCTCGCAAGTCGTTGTTGTCACCAGCGGCATTCCCCGCAAGCCCGGCATGACTCGTGAACAACTAATCGGCACCAATGCAAAAATCGTTAAAAGCGTTGTCGATCAAATTCTTGCGCATTCGCCCGAAGCAATTTTGATTATCGTATCGAATCCTATGGACGCAATGACTTATCTCACGCTGAAAGATACCAAACTCCCGCGCAATCGCATCATCGGGCAGGGCGGCATGCTCGACAGCTCCCGCTTCCGTTATTATCTTGCCGAAGCTTTGAAAGAAGCCGGCTATCCCGCAACCCCGACCGATATTGACGGAATGGTTGTCGGCGGTCATGCCGATAAAACAATGGTTCCGCTCGTCAGCTTGGCAACTTATCGCGGAATTCCCGTTACCCAATTCCTCAGCGAAGAAGCAATTCAAAAAGCAGTTGAGGCAACAAAAGTCGGCGGCGCAACCTGCACAAAACTTTTGGGAACGTCCGCTTGGTATGCTCCCGGCGCGGCGGCGGCGGCTCTCGTCGAAGCCATTGCTCTTGACGCGAAGAAATTAATTCCTTGCTGTGTTTATCTCGACGGCGAATACGGCGAAAAAGATCTTTGCATCGGCGTGCCCGTCATTCTCGGCAAAAACGGAATTGAAAAAATCGTCGAAGTCGAATTCTCCGAAGCCGAGAAAGCAAAATTCGCTGAAAGTGTCGCGGCGGCTCGCGAAGTCAACAGCAAAATTTCTGAAGCTCTTCAGTAAGAAAATTTTATCTCGAAAATCAAATAAGGAACTCTGCCGTAAAAAGCAGGGTTCCTTTTGATTTAAGGAAAAGAAAATTTTTAACGATAGCATTGGTGAAGGATGAAAAAAATTTTTTCCAAAGGAGTGGATTAAAATGACGGAGAGAGTTGAAAGAATTGAACGGATTGCTCGGATAAAAGGCGTTGCCTATGATAACAAACATCGTTTTGACAGCGGACGCAATCGCCGCGACGAAGGCAGAAGTTTTGCCGAAGAATTAAGCCGCGTTATGAATAAAAAATCTGAGCCCGTCAAGAAAACCGAAATTTCTGATGCTTATAATTTGGAGTTGAACAGTTGCGGAACGCATTCGCTGTTCTATTCAAGCGGCTTGAGTCTCGACCGCCTGTTGATGCTGTAAAATTTTTTGCGGGAGGATAAGTCATGAATTGCGATAAAGAATTTATGAAACTCGCGCTTGAGGAGGCGCGAAAAGCTTATCGGGAAAATGAAGTTCCAATCGGAGCCGTTCTCATAAACGAGGACGGCATTTTAATTTGCGGCGAACACAATCGAATTGAACAGCTGAAAGACGCGACGGCGCACGCGGAAATTTTGGCGTTGCGGGCGGCGAGCAAAATTTTAAATCGGCGAAGACTTTCGGAGTGTACTCTTTATTCAACCGTCGAACCTTGCGCAATGTGCGCGGGAGCTTTGGTTTTGTGCAGAATAAAAAGGTTGGTTTACGGCGCGACTGATTCAAAATTCGGAGCGGCTGAATCTCTTTTTAACGTCGTGAACAATCCCGCGCTGAATCATCAAATGGAAGTGACGGCGGGCGTTTTGGATGATGAATGCCGAGAACTTATAAAAAACTTTTTTACAACGCGCCGATAATTTGTGATACAATGCATAAAAAACTTTAGCGGAGGCAAGGGTCAATGGGTTTAAAAGGTAAATCTATTCTTGCAGTAAACACAATCATTGTTATCGTTTGTATTTTGATGGGAATTATCGGCTATTTCCGCGCAGGCGAAGTTTTCGCGGAGGCTCTGCAAATGAAAGCAACCGCCGATGTCAGATCGCTTGCCGAAATTTTGAATTATCGTTTTGTCGGCGATTGGCATTTGAAAAACGGTTTGCTTTTCAAAGGCGAACAACAAATGGACGGCGCGGACGGGCTTGTCGATTCGTTAAGTCAAGTTTGCGGCGGCAAAGTCACAATTTTTAACGGAGATACTCGCGTTGCAACGACGGTTAAAAATTCTTCGGGACAACGAGCCGTCGGAACAAAAGCGTCGGAAGCAATTATCAACAACGTCATAAATCAAGGGAATTTTTTTGTCGGCGAGGCGACCGTTATGGGCGAGCAACATTACGCCGCTTATCAGCCGATTAAAGACGTGACGGGAAAAACTATCGGAATGCTTTTTGTAGGCGTCGGCGTCAAAGAAATGAATGATATGCTTATCGATTTGATTCTTTCTTCGACCGCGCTTGCAATTTTGGTGATTGTGATTTTGTGCGCAGTTGTCTCGAATTTTTTTATCGGGCGAATAATCAAACGGCTTAATGAAGTTGTCGGCGCAATGAAAAAAATTTCGGGCGGCAATTTGCGAATCAACGATTTGGAAATAAAATCGGAAGATGAAATCGGCTTATTGGCTGAAAGTGCCAATGACATGAAATATCGGCTTAAACATCTCTTGACGAACATTGCGGAATGTTCGGAGCGCGTCGCGGCGTCGAGCGAAGAATTAACCGCCGGCACTCAACAGACAAATGAATCAATCGTAATGGTTGCGCGGAGCATGGAAGTCATGACGAGCGGCACCGTCGACCAAGAAAAAACCGTTCAAATTTTGGAAGAACGAATTCAGGATATGCGCGACAGAATGGATGATTTACGCAAGACGGCTAAGGAAATGGAAAAAATTGCCCAAGACAGCGCGAGTAATGCGTCCGTCGGCAAGGAAAAAGTCAATGCGGCTATCGAAGTTATGAAAAACATTGCGGAACAGGTAAGTTCTTCGGCAAAAATTATCGGGGAACTCGGCAAGCGTTCAGATGAGATCGGACAAATTGTCGAAACAATTTCCGGGATAGCGGGGCAGACAAATCTTTTGGCGTTAAATGCGGCGATAGAGGCGGCACGTGCCGGCGAACACGGAAAAGGTTTTGCGGTTGTCGCCGAAGAAGTCAGGAAACTTGCCGAGCAATCGAGCGAATCGGCGGAAAATATTTCAAAACTTATCGCCACAATTCAGCGCGATACAACTTCAGCCGTCGAATCAATCGAGCAGGGCAATCAAAGCGTCAAAGAAGGAACGCAATCGGTTGCGGAGACGGGCGAGGCTTTTCATGACATTGAAACTCAGGCAACGAAACTTACCGCCAATGTCGGCAAAAGTCTTGAAAATATCGATGCGGTTGATGCAAGCAACAAAGAAATTAAAACGGCGGTTGATAAAGTCAAAGAAATTGCCGTCAAGTCAAGTGAAAACGCAACGTCAATCAGCGCGGCGACGCAAGAACAGACTGCGACAATGCATGAAGTTGCCGATGCGAGCAGAACCCTTGCCGAGCTTGCAAACAACATGCACAGCGAAGTTGCGCAGTTCAAATTGTGACAAAAATTTACTCCCCGAAAAGTTTTTCCTGTTGTATGAATTAAATCTGTGATACAATGCAGAAAAATTTTTTGGGAGAGATTTAGCATGGGACTGAAAACCAAATCGATCCTTGCAGTCAACGCGATTGTAATTATTGCCTGTGTGCTTATGGGAGTTATCGGCTATTTTCGTGCCGAAGAAGGTTTTGCGAAGGCATTGGAGATGAAAGCAACCGCCGACGTTCAATCTTTGTCGGAGATTTTGAATAATAGGTTTTACGGCGACTGGCATTTAAGAAACGGTTTGCTTTTCAAAGGCGAACAACAAATGGACGGCGCGGATGAAATTGTTGATTCACTCAGCCAAATTTGCAACGGCAAAGTTACAATTTTTAACGGAGATACTCGCGTTGCAACGACGGTTAAAAATTCTTCGGGACAACGAGCCGTCGGAACAAAAGCGTCGGAAGCAATTATCAACAACGTCATAAATCAAGGGAATTTTTTTGTCGGCGAGGCGACCGTTATGGGCGAGCAACATTACGCCGCTTATCAGCCGATTAAAGACGTGACGGGAAAAACTATCGGAATGCTTTTTGTAGGCGTCGGCGTCAAAGAAATGAATGATATGCTTATCGATTTGATTCTTTCTTCGACCGCGCTTGCAATTTTGGTGATTGTGATTTTGTGCGCAGTTGTCTCGAATTTTTTTATCGGGCGAATAATCAAACGGCTTAATGAAGTTGTCGGCGCAATGAAAAAAATTTCGGGCGGCAATTTGCGAATCAACGATTTGGAAATAAAATCGGAAGATGAAATCGGCTTATTGGCTGAAAGTGCCAATGACATGAAATATCGGCTTAAACATCTCTTGACGAACATTGCGGAATGTTCGGAGCGCGTCGCGGCGTCGAGCGAAGAATTAACCGCCGGCACTCAACAGACAAATGAATCAATCGTAATGGTTGCGCGGAGCATGGAAGTCATGACGAGCGGCACCGTCGACCAAGAAAAAACCGTTCAAATTTTGGAAGAACGAATTCAGGATATGCGCGACAGAATGGATGATTTACGCAAGACGGCTAAGGAAATGGAAAAAATTGCCCAAGACAGCGCGAGTAATGCGTCCGTCGGCAAGGAAAAAGTCAATGCGGCTATCGAAGTTATGAAAAACATTGCGGAACAGGTAAGTTCTTCGGCAAAAATTATCGGGGAACTCGGCAAGCGTTCAGATGAGATCGGACAAATTGTCGAAACAATTTCCGGGATAGCGGGGCAGACAAATCTTTTGGCATTAAACGCGGCGATTGAGGCGGCGCGTGCCGGCGAACACGGAAAAGGTTTTGCAGTTGTCGCTGAAGAAGTCAGGAAACTTGCCGAGCAATCGAGCGAGGCGGCGGACAATATTTCAAAACTTATCGCCACAATTCAAGCCGATACAACTTCCGCCGTCGAATCAATCGAGCAGGGAAATCAAAGCGTCAAGGAAGGCACGCAATCGGTTGCGGAGACGGGCGAGGCTTTTCATGACATTGAAACTCAAGCGGCGAAACTCAATGAAAATGTCGGCAAGAGTCTTGAAAATATCAATGCGGTTGACGCGAGCAACAAAGAAATTAAAACGGCAGTCGACAAAGTTAAAGAAATTGCCGTCAAGGCGAGCGAAAACGCAACGTCAATCAGCGCGGCAACGCAGGAACAGACTGCGACGATGAATGAAGTTGCCGACGCGAGCAAAGTTCTTGCCGAGCTTGCAAACGACATGCAGGGCGAAATTTCTCAGTTCAAATTGTAAGGAGGGACAAGGGAAACGGGAAATGGGATAAGGGGGAATAAAAAAAACTTTTCCCATTTCCCTTTTCCTTTTTCCCTTAAAAATGAGCATTGCGATAAAAGCCGAGCACCTTACCAAAATTTATAAAATCTACGATAAGGACATTGACAGGTTGAAGGAAACTTTTCACCCGTTCCATAAACGCTACAGCCGAGATTTTTACGCGCTGAACGATATTTCTTTTGAGATAAGGCGCGGAGAAAATGTCGGACTTGTCGGAAAAAATGGCGCGGGTAAATCGACGCTCTTAAAAATTATTACGGGCGTTTTGACTCCGAGCGGCGGCAAGTTGGAAGTCAACGGGCGAATTGCCTCGCTTTTGGAACTCGGCGCGGGTTTCAATCCCGAAATGACGGGTGTCGAAAACATTTACATGAACGGACTTTTGATGGGGCACAGCCGCGAAGTCATGAAAGAAAAGGTTGATGACATTATCGCCTTCGCGGATATCGGCGACTTCATAAATCAAGCCGTCAAAACTTATTCTTCGGGAATGTTTGCAAGGCTGGCTTTTGCCGTCAATGCTTTTGTCGAGCCCGATATTTTGATCGTCGACGAAGCTTTGAGTGTCGGCGATGCTTTTTTTCAGAGCAAATGTATTGACAAAATGCGTTCGATGATTCGCGGCGGCGTGACGGTTATTTTTGTCAGTCACGATACTTTTGCCGTGAAAAATTTATGCGAACGCGCTTTTTTGATGAAGTCGGGAAAAATTTTGATGGACGCGCCCGCAAAAGATGTCGTCGAAGTTTATCGCAACATGCTCCTTGAATCTCGCGGCGAACTTACTCAAGAGCAATCTTATCGCCAAAATAATCTCGTTGAAAATCTGCGCGGCGGCACCGAAAAAAATTTTACCGAAGAAAAAATTTTTTCAGCCGAAAATCTCAATCGCGGCAGAGAAATTTTTATGAAGAACGCAACTTATCGGCGAATCGGAGATAAGCGCGCCGTTTTTGAAAATGTTCAGCTCCTCAACCTTGACGAAGAAATTATTTCGGAAGTTATTTTCGGGCAGGAAGTTATTTTGAGGATGGTTGTTAAGTTTCAAAAGGATGTCGCTTGCCTCGGCATGGGCTATCACATTCGCAACGCGACGGGCATAGATTTAATTTACACCGATTCGCGCTTCAACGATACCAAAGCGATTTTCGACGCGAAGGCGGGCGAAGTTTATATTCTCGATTGGAAATTCAAAGTCGAACTTCGCCAAGAACTTTATGATATTGCCTGCGTTATCTCGACGCCGCTTGACGAAACTTTGAGCTCGGCTGAAATGTGCGATTTTATTCCCTGCGCCCTTCAATTCAACGTCGTCAGCCCGAACGCTTATTTGAGTTTACCCGGCGGCTATGTTCATTGGCACAACGATTTAAAAATCAGCCGCGTAAATTTTAACTAAAATTTTACTGGATAAAAAATTTTTTTGGGTTATAATGGTTTGAATAAAAAATGGAGGCGAAATTTTTGTGGAGACTTCTGAAGTTGAAAAGTTCAACCTTAAAAATTTGCTCTCGATGAAGGGGGCGGCAGTGGCAGCGGCGGCAGTCGCGACAATCGGAATTGGAACGATGACCTTTTCAGATTCGGTGGCGGACAGTGATAAAATTGTTGCGGGCATTCGCTTTGAAGGACAAGCGATTAACGGGCTTGACCGTCGCGGCGCGGAACAAATTATTTCGACGGTTGCCGCGCAGAAAATGCACAAGCTCACTTTTCGATACGAAGGCGAAGAATTTGAAATTACGCCCGAAGAAATTAATCTGACTCCGCTTGTCGGCAAGGCGGAGCAGGAAGCTTTTTCTTACGGACGCGGCGGCTCGCTTCTTGACAATTTTAACGATCAAATTAAATGTGCTCTCAACGGGCGCAACGTAAAACTTTCTGCCGAATACGATTCGTCTTTGCTTGACGAAAAACTTTCAGCCATTGCCGAAAAAATTAATCGCGAGCCGGTTAATGCCTTTGTAGAATTTTCTTCGGGCGGCGCGATTGAAAAAATCCCGGGCGTTATCGGCAAAAAATTAAATACCGAACAGCTTGCAGAAAATCTGCGCGAGCCTTTGACAAATTTAAATCTTCCAAACGGCGTGATTGATCTTGAGCCCGAAGATATTTTGCCCTTCGTCACGACGGAAGACATTGCCGACATTGATTCGGTTATCGGAACTTACAGCACTTATTATTATCCCGGAGATCGCGGCGACAACATTTGGCTCGCCGCAAATGCAATTTCTCATAAGCTTGTTAAAAGCAGTTGGACTTTTTCTTTTAATGATACTGTCGGTGAACGCACTTGGGGCAACGGTTACAAAGTTGCGGGCGTGATTATCAACGGGCGTCCTGCCGAAGATTACGGCGGCGGAGTTTGTCAAGTCAGCTCGACGCTTTATAATGCGGTTTTGCTCGCGGGACTTACTCCGACGGAAAGAACGCCACATTTTTATCAATCGACTTACGTTGCGCCCGGCAGAGATGCAACCGTTGCGGACGGCTACCTTGATTTTAAATTCCGCAACGATCTTCCGCACAATGTTTATCTCATCGCCGAAGCTTACGGCTCGACTTTAAGCGTTTACGTTCTCGGCACAAAATCTGATCTCGGCGGCGCGGATATTGCCATTGAACGCGAAGGTTCCGATATGTCGCCGTCGATTTATCGCGTGTGGTACAGCGGCAATGAAGTTATCAAGAGCGAATTTCTTCATACCGACGTTTACGAAACACCCAAGCCAAGACTGGAGCAACCGAGACAAGATTAGGTGATAGCTTATAGCTTATAGCTTATAGCTGATAGGTTATAGCTTATAGAAAAAAACCTATAACCTAACACCTATAACCTATAACCTAAAATGGAGTGATTGTTTTGAATAAAAAAATCGCCGTTGCAATGAGCGGAGGTGTTGACAGCTCTTTGACAGCGGCTCTTTTGTTGCAAAAAAATTTTGAAGTCATCGGCGTGACAATGCTCCTTAACAACGACGAAAAAAATATTTCAGACGCAAAAAATGTTTGTGATCATTTGGACATAAAACATTACGTCGCCGACTTCAGAGAAATTTTCCGCGCAGAAGTTGAAAATTATTTTGTCGAAGAATATCTGCGCGGGCGCACGCCCAATCCCTGCGTCCGTTGCAACAGAGAAATAAAATTCGGTACGTTGTTCGATTTTGCAGAAAAACTTGGCGCAGATTTTTTGGCAACGGGACATTATGCGCGAGTTGTTTTTGAGGACGAGCGATTTAAATTAAAAAAAGCCGTCGACATCAAAAAGGATCAATCTTATGTCCTTTACAATTTGACGGCAGAAAAATTGGCGAAAATTATTTTGCCGCTCGGAGAATTTTCTAAGGAACAGACGCGCTCCTTCGCCGAGAAATTAAATTTGCCCGTCGCGCACAAACCCGACAGCCAAGAAATTTGTTTCGTGCCGAATGACGATTACAAAAAATTTATTTTAAGCCGTGCTCCTTCCGCGCAGGCATTGACGGCGGGAGAAATTGTCGATTCGGACGGAAAAATTTTGGGCAAACATAACGGAGTGGCGAATTACACAATCGGGCAGAGAAAAGGTTTGGGCATTGCCGCGCCGCAACCGCTTTACGTCACGCGCCTTGACGTTGAAAATAAAAAAGTCGTCGTCGATACCGGCGACAAACTTTTTACAAAAATTTTGACGGCAAGTAATGTTCATTGGATTTACAAGCCGCAACTTCCGAAAAATTTTCAAGCCAAAATTCGCTACGGTTCAAGATTTGCCGAGTGTTTGGTTTCGGAAGAAGAAAATTTTTTGCGAGTAGAATTTTCCGAGCCGCAACGCGCCGTTACGCCCGGTCAATCGATAGTTTTTTATGACGGCGAAGAAGTTTTGGGCGGAGCCGTGATTAATTAGGAATTATGAATTAGGAATTAGGAATGAAAAGCCTAACACCTATAACCTATAACCTAAAACCTATAACCTATCAGCTAAAGTTTTGCGTTCAAAGTTTTGCCGATCTCCTTCAAACATTTTTGAAAAGCTCCGCGACGGGCGCGCAAGTCACTGCCCTTTGAAGTATCTTCTTCATTCGCCGACAAAACGTCAAGGACATCTGTTTTTGTGCAAATGTAAGCGTCGAGCTGAACCGAGACACGAACTTTTTCGCGATGCCCGGAGCTGTTGTGCTTGTCGACAACCGAATCCGAAACTATAAGGCAGATAATTTTGTCGCAGCCGCTCATGTTCGTGAAACTGATTAAGTCTTCTTTCTGCGGCATTTGCTCGCCGATAAAGCCGCGTTCCAACCAATATTTTTTGTAAAGAGTTTGCAAATCGTTTCCGTAAACAATTTTCGCGCCGCTCGACGGCTTAATTTCGTTCTTGACGGTTTTATAATAATCGCTCGTCTTGAATTCCGCGCCGCCGACAATCACGACTCCGACACTTTTAAAGCTCTGCGCCGCAAAAGCCGTGCCCGTCAAAACAAAAAATATCGCCGCCGCCATAAAAAAAATTTTCTTCATGATTTCCAATCTCCCTAAGTTTTTTTCAAAGTTGTTTCGTCGATAAGTTCGCCGTTCGGCAAAAAACATTTGACCGTTAAAGTTTCGTCATAAACTTCAATCGTCAAATAATTATCCGTTTCGGGTTGCGGCGCAACAAATTTATCGAGCACATGATCAATCCAAAGCCCGTTGTATCGAACATTGCCGCTTAAGCCCGTCAAAATGTAAAGCGTTCCTTTTTCATCCGCATGAAAATTTTTCAATCGCCCGCGATTTCTGCAGGTGTGCAAATGCGCCGTGAAAACCGCGTCAACGCCGAGCGCGTCAAACTCCGGCATAAAAATTTCTCCAACCTCCGAAAATCCTTCCTGCCTGTCGGGTCGCCCGTTGATTCGATATTGCAAAACGTCTTTGTGCATAAAAATAATTTTCCAAACCTTGTCGGTCTCCGCCAAATCTGCGCGGAGCCAATTTTTTTGCGCCGCAATAATTTCTCTGTTCAATTCGTCCCATTGAGTATCCAAAACCGCGAAATGCGCCGCGCCGCAGTCAAACGAATAAAATCGCCGCGAAAAGTTTTCAACGCCGTTATCGGGAGTCGCAAAATAATTTAAATATGCAACGGGCTGGCGAATTGTCCACTCCCGCGAATAAGTTTCGTGATTGCCCATGACGGGCGCGAAAGGAATTTTCGGTAAAAAATTTTCAACCTGCGCCATCCAATCTTCCCATTGAACGCTGTCCTCGCCGTTGTCGACGATATCTCCGACATTGACGAAAAATTTTGCGTCAGGATTTTGGGCGAAAGCAAATCGCGCCACTTCGCCCCAAGTGTCGTAACCGCCGCCGCATTGCGAATCGGGAAAAATTATCGCCTTAAAATTTTCTTCGGAAAAAATTTCTGTCTCGTACCAATCGCTCGTCGCGTCGCCGTCAACAATTCGATATTCTTCGCCCGATTCAATCTGCGCGGTGTATTGGAAATTTTTTTTGCCGTCGTCCGTGAAACTCGAATCTATTGCGGGAAAAATTTTTGTGTCGCCGTTGATTTTGACTTCAACGACGGGATTTTTAAGCGGCTCTTCGACTTGCCACATGATACAGCGCGAAGTGGAAATGTCTTTCGTGATAATTTGTCGGAGAAATTTTATCGGCAAAATTTTTTTATCGGAAAATTTTTCGACGCCGCAACCCGTCAACAAACTTACCGCACCAATCGCCGCAATTTTTACGAATTGTCGCCTGTTCAAATCGTGTGCCTCATCAAAATTTCAAATGCCGCGTCCGCCGTCTGAAATTTTATTTCCGACCGCGTGCCTTTGAAATGAAATTCTTTTGCCTCCGAAAAATCTTCGCCGACAATCGCGATAAAAACCGTGCCGACAGCTTTTCCCTCGCTCGTCGAAGGTCCCGCAACGCCCGTTGTACTCAAGCCGATTGTTGCAGAAAAAATTTCTCGGACATTTTTTGCCATCTCCAAAGCCGTCTGCGAACTCACTGCCCCGAATTTTTCCAGCGTCTCGGCTTTGACATGCAAAATTTTATTTTTTATCTCGTTGTTGTAGGCAACGACGCCGCCTTTGAAATAATTCGACGCGCCCGCAAAATCGGTTAAACGGCTCGCCAAAAGTCCTCCCGTGCAACTTTCGGCTGTCGCGATTGTAAAATTTTCCATTCAATCAATCCTTTCAGCGGCAATGTCATAGACGAAACCCGCCAAAACTTTTACGCGAACAATATCGCCCGCCTTACTGCGCCCGTCGTTTTCAATGTAAATTATGCCGTCAACTTCGGGCGCGTCGCGATAAGATCTCCCCGCCACAACTTCGGGAACTTCTTCATCACGATTTTCTATCAAGACTTCCAATTCCCGCCCTTCAAGCGATTCATTTATTTCCTGCGAAATCAAACTCTGCAAACTCATCAATTCGTGATAACGCTCCTGCATAACTTCTTCCGAAATTTGATCGGGCAAATCGTAAGCCGCCGTATCTTCTTCGCGAGAATAAGTAAAAATTCCAACCTTGTCCAATCTTTGTTCCTGCAAAAAATTTTTCAGCTCCCAAAAATCTTTTTCGGTCTCGCCGGGAAAACCGACTATGAAAGTTGAACGAATTGCGACGTTCGGAATTTTTTCGCGAATTTTTTTCAGCAAAGCCTCTATCGATTCGCGATTGTCGGGACGATTCATCAGCTTTAAAATTTTGTCGCTTGCATGTTGAAGGGGCAAATCGACATACTTGCAAATTTTTTCTTCGGCGGCGATTAAATCAATCAGCTCGTCGGAAAATCTGCGCGGATAAGCGTAGAGAATTCTTATCCAACGAATTTTTTCAACCTTGACGAGCTCGCGAAGAAGTTCAACAAGTTGCGGCTTGCCGTAAAGATCAATTCCGTAAGCCGTCGTGTCCTGCGCGATTAAATTTATTTCCTTGACGCCCTGCTCCGAAAGTTTTTCGACTTCAGATTTTATATCTTCAATAGGTCTGGAAATTTGCCGCCCGCGAATCAGCGGAATTGAACAAAACGAACAGCGATTGTTGCAACCCTCCGAAATTTTTACGTAAGCGGTATAATCAGGCGTAGTGCGCAGGCGCGGAGTTTTGGCGTCATAAATAATTTCTTTTTCGCCGAGCAAAATCACGCGCCGCCCCGACAAAGTTTCTTCAATCGCCTCCAGGATTCTGTTCCATGCGCCCGTGCCGATAATCGCATTGACTTCGGGCATTTCGTCCAAAAGATTTTTTTTATAAAGCTGACCGAGACAACCCGCCACAATCAGCGAACGACATTTGCCGCTTTTATACTCCGCCAAATTTAAAATTGTCGTGATGGATTCTTCTTTCGCCGAAAGAATGAAGGCGCAAGTGTTGACGATTAAAATATCCGCGTCGGCAGGATTTGCCGTCAAATCGATTCCATGTTTTTGCATAATGCCGAGCATAACTTCAGTATCAATCAAATTTTTTGCACAGCCCAAACTTACAAAGCCTGCTTTCAAAATTATTCCTCCTTAGGAACCAAGAATTAGGAACTAGGGAAAAGCAAATGTGAGAGAAGACACGGGCGCACATGGACGTGCGCCCGCCCGCGTCTGCCGCAGGAAGCGGCGTAGCGGGGTGAACGCCCTTTCTTTTTGCAATTCATAATGCGTAATGAAAAAGATTTACAGCGGTTGGCGAAAGAACGGGCGCACAGGGATGTGCGCCCGCCGGCAACGAAAACAGGATGTTTTCT